>JBEQLD010000143.1:0-3191 GCA_040326115.1 Mariprofundaceae bacterium
GATGAAAGGCGTAAAAAGGAAACAACATGATTGAAGTTACATTGATCGGTGCATTTTTGGCAGGAATACTCTCTTTCCTATCCCCGTGTGTGCTGCCTCTGGTTCCTGCCTACCTCTCTTTTATCAGTGGTGTTTCGGTCAATGCCCTGCGTGCACATGATGGAGAAGGAAACAGCTCTGTGCGCAGACATGCTGTTGCCCAGTCACTCTGGTTCATTCTTGGCTTCAGTCTGGTATTCATCGCACTCGGTGCATCGGCATCATGGTTCGGACAGTGGCTGCTCGAACACATGACCACACTCGGTAAATTTGCCGGCGCCGTCATTTTTGTATTCGGCCTTCACTATACAGGGCTTATCCGCATCCCGTTCCTGATGATGGATGTTCACATGGACACCAGCAACGTGAAGGCAAAAAGTGGCTTGGGAGCCCTCACTCTGGGCATCGCCTTTGCCTTCGGCTGGACACCATGTGTCGGCCCTATTCTGGGAGCCATTCTGGCTGTTGCCGGAAGTTCGGGCGAAGTGACTCAAGGCATCATTCTTCTAACCACCTATTCAGCAGGGCTCGCCATCCCGTTTCTTCTGGCTGCGCTGGCAACTGATGCCTTCCTTAACTGGTCTCAGCACTTCAAAAAGCATCTTCATGCCGTGGAAATAATGTCCGGCATCCTGCTTATGCTTGTCGGTGTGATGATCTTTCTTGGCAGCTTTACCATTGTCGCTGCATGGCTGATAGAAAACTTCCCGTGGCTTGCTGATATTGAGTCATCTATCACCTTGTAATAAAAGAAAATTTTCTTCTTCCAGCTTCAATATAGTTGACCAATATGCCTGCGAGTGATTCAATGTCATGCATGAGCGCAACAGACAACCAAGAGGCCATTGAACAACGAATTGAAAAGCTGACGCAACACATGTCGGCCATTCGACGCAATATGGAAAAACTGATGGCTGAGAATCAGCGCCTGCGCGAAGTGGTACGCCTGGCTGAAACCGAGCTCCGCAAACGGCGTGATCAGGTTCAGCATCTGGAGACCGACCTTCAGGGCTTACAGGGTGATCGTCATGATGCCAAAGCCCGGGTAGAGAGTGCCATTGAAAAGCTGAATCACCTGATGGCTACAGATACAGGAAAGAGCGAACAATGAGCCAATCAGTCGAAATCACCCTGATGGGACGCAGCTTCACCATTCGCACCGATGATGATCCGGATCACCTTCATGCTGCTGCCGGTATGGTTCAAACGCAGATTGATGAGCTTCGTCAGCTTGGCTCCACTGTTGCATCAGATCGCCTGATGGCACTGGTTGCACTAAATTTGGCCGGGGATCTGCTTAACAAGGATCAGGGTCAGGTAGAAGACCTAAATGACTTGCTTTCTGCATTGGATGAAGTAGTTTTACAAGCAGAAGGTTTAGTGAAAGTGCCCCTGCGCTGATCGATTGGCAGCCAAAGTTGCCAGAGCCGATATGCGTCGAACGGGAGCCTACCTACTTTGATTGTGTGCGTCCCCCATTGAGCCGGGATACCTAATGTCAGAGTGCGGCGCCCACCTCCATAGGAGGGTTCGACAACTTAGTGCCATGTCGCCAGTGCGGGGGCGCTCTTTTTTTACCCTGCCTTTTTTGAATTAAAACGGGCCTATAAAGTTGAAGCTTACAAATTGAAGACACCATCATGACCGCCTCCAAACAACAGCTGCGAACCCGTGCCCTTGCCAAACGGCGAGAGCTGACAACTGATCTTAAGCAGCACTACTCCCAGGATATTGAAATGCGACTTTTCAGCCATCTTGAAGAGATCGCTCCTGAGAACCATCATCTACTGGTCTATCGATCGCTTCCCGATGAGGTAGATACAGCCAGCCTGTTTGCAACACCCCCTTGCCTGATCTATGCCCCCCGCATGCACGGACGAGATGACATGCACTGGCTTGGCATCACAAAAAACACTGTCTGGATAGAAGGACGCTTTGGCATTCTGGAGCCGGAAAGCGGACCTGACTGGTCTGATGAAACAAACTCTACCATTCTACTCTGTCCACTTGTCGGCTTTGACCGAACAGGAAACCGGTTGGGCATGGGCAGAGGCTGTTTTGATCGCTGGCTTGAGAAGTTTCAGCACCGTATTGATTCAATTATCGGTCTGGCCTTTTCATGCCAGGAGCTACCGGATATTCCGGCACAACCCCATGATATTCCCCTGCAAACAATTATTACTGAAAAGGAAATTATCTCATGTCAGCTGTAGTAAACGCCCTCATAATCGGTGACATCATTGGTCGAGCCGGAAGAAGAGCTCTTCAGGAGCACCTTCCACGACTCATTGAAACGCACCAGCTCGACTTCGTAATCGCCAATGGAGAGAACCTTGCTGCAGGCTTCGGCATCAATCTCAAATTGGCTGATGAGATGTTTGAGATTGGCGTAAATGTGCTCACCAATGGCAATCACTGCTGGGATCAGCGGGATTTCCTGAATCAGATTGACGAAGATGATCGCTTTGTACGACCCATGAACTTTACCGCCTATGCACCAGGCCGGGGCTGGACTATTCAGGAGACAGCGAGCGGACATAAAATCGCCGTTATCAATCTGATCGGACAGGTCTTTATGGGTGCAGGATGGGACTGCCCGTTTGCTGCCGCTGAGGATGCTCTGGATGATATCCCAGATGATGTGAAAATTGTCATTGTCGATATGCATGCCGAAGCCAGCAGTGAAAAGATGGGTATGGGGTGGTTTCTCGATGGCAAGGCATCCTTTGTCTACGGCACACATACACACATTCCTACATGTGATGAAATCATTCATCCGAGCGGTACGGCATTCCAGTCCGATATCGGCATGACCGGCTCTTACAACTCTATCATCGGTATGAAGGTTGAAGGTGCTCTCAAGCGCATGGTACAAAAGCTTCCTCAACGCTTTGAAGCTGTTGAACACGGCGCATCCATTTTTGCCACCATGGTCAAAATCGATGCTGAAACAGGCAAAGCCCTTGAAATCGAGCGCATCCATATTCCGCCTGCATGAGGTCTTGTTAAACAGTAGTAGGTACGAATGAAAATGGTGCGCGGTACTGGAGTCGAACCAGTGACCTTTGGCTTCGGAGGATATTACACTGATATGGTGACCGTTATCCTTAAAACACCTTAAATTGTTTTATTTCAATACTATTAGGGGGAAG
>JBEQLD010000144.1:0-3160 GCA_040326115.1 Mariprofundaceae bacterium
CTGCAGACGACCTGCCTGACCATGACATATATAGGTTGGTACAATGGTTTCCAGATTTGCAGCTTCTCCGAACATCGCAGGGAATGCCTCCCCTTTAATAACGCTATCATGTTGAAGCAGCTTTAGTTGATCCGTTGTAAGTGGTGGCGTGGGGAGTAGCTGCATAAATGTCGCCATAATTTTTGCTGCAAAGCCGGGAACAGGAATCAACAGGCGGCTACGACCCAGACACTTCATCAGCATCTGCATCAGCTCCATGAAGCTGTAACTTTTCGGGCCACCCAATGCATAAGCATTTTTGGACACATGATGATTACCAATAGAACCAACAAAGGCCCTGGCAACATCTTCTACCCATACCGGCTGAAAGCGGGTCTCACCAGCAATCACGGGCAGAACAGGTGCAAAACGTGTCATGGCTTTGAACATGGTGAAAAATGAATCTCCTTCACCATAAATCACTGAAGGTCTGAAAATCGTCCAATGAAGTTTGGATGACTGACGCACCCGGGTCTCTGCCTCGCCCTTGGTACGGGAATAGCGACTCTCAGGAATTTTCCCTGCTCCCAGAGCACTCATATGCAAATACTGTGGAATGCCCGCCTTATTGCAGGCCTGTAGAATATTTTCTGTGCCTTTTACATGTGCGGCATCAAATGTGTAGCGACCGCGTTCAAACAGAAGGCCAACAAGATTGATCACACAATCACTACCGGCGACGGCTTCATCCAGGCCTCTGCCATCGGTAATGTCAGCTTTTGCCAACTGGACACCATTGACCAAAAGATCTCTTACCCGTTCAGGATGTCTGCAGGCGACGGTAACCTGATAACCGGCTTTGATAGCCTGTCTGACAATTGCGCGGCCAACAAAACCGCTACCACCAATGATACACACCTGCTTGGACATAAAGCCTCCCTCAAAGAAATTGAATGGAAAATATAGCACTCTGAACAGAGACATGAAAACATCTGATCAAATACAAACCAATCGCAATTATGCGAGAGGCTGACTCAAGACGCAATGCAGAAATATAGACAAAAAAGAAGGCCGCCTAAAAAGACGGCCTTCTATATTCATTTAAATCAGACTCAGGGAATCGGTGGTGCTTCCGGTGAATCTGCAAATGTTTTCAGTTTCTGAGCTCTGGAAGGGTGACGCAGCTTACGCAGGGCCTTGGCTTCAATCTGACGAATACGCTCACGCGTCACACCAAACTGCTTACCTACCTCTTCAAGCGTATGATCCGTGTTCATGCCAATACCAAAACGCATACGCAGCACTTTCTCTTCACGAGGTGTCAGATTTTCCAGCACATCAAGCGTTGCCTCACGAAGCGCCTGGTTTACAGCGCCATCGAGTGGATTTTCTGCATTCTCATCTTTAACAAAATCGCCCAACTGGGAATCTTCGTCATCGCCAATCGGAGTCTCGAGTGAAACCGGCTCTTTCGCCACCTCAAGAATCTGCTCAACTTTTTCGACTGTCATCTCCAGGTGTTCTGCCAGCTCTTCCGGCGTTGGTTCTCGACCAATTTCCTGCGCGATCTGACGTGAAACACGCATGATCTTGTTAATGGTCTCGATCATATGAACCGGAATACGAATGGTACGTGCCTGATCCGCAATAGAACGAGTAATCGCCTGACGAATCCACCACGTAGCATAGGTTGAAAACTTATAACCACGGCGCCACTCGAATTTGTCCACAGCCTTCATCAGGCCAATGTTTCCTTCCTGAATCAGATCAAGGAAACCCAGCCCGCGATTGGTGTATTTCTTGGCAATAGAGATCACCAGCCGCAAGTTAGCTTCGATCATTTCCCGCTTGGCCTGACGTGCCTTGGCTTCACCCATTGTCAATTTACGTGCAACAGTTTTAAGGTCGTCAACATCCATTTCGCTCTCTTGCTCAACGCGTTTCAAGCGGCGCTGATTTTCACGAATCTTCGTTGTACAAAGCTCAAAAGCCTCTGCCCACGGCTTATCTCCATGCTCTTTAAGAACGATATCAACCCAACGCTCATTGGTCTCATTGGGCAGAAAGCTTTCAATGAACAGTTTGCGTGGCATTTTTGCTCCAATCGCAAGATCGCGAATGGCCCGTTCATATTTGCGAACACGCTCTATAGCATTTTTAAAGCGCTGAATCAGCATGTTGATCTGCTTGGTGGAGAATGGAATGGAGACCAGCTCCATCAACATGTTATCGAGTACTTCCTGCGTCTGTTTGATCAGCTTTTCATCGGTCGGCTTTCTATCCAGCTTCTTCTTCAGCTTGAGAAACTGATCATGAAAAGACTTGGCTGCGTCAAAATGCAGAAGCGCCTCTTCAAGCTGCTCTTCCTTGGTGATAAGCGTCTCTTCCATCGGCGTACCATCTGGGGTTGCGGTTCGAGCCTTGATCGCAGCAGAGAGCTGATCCGGATCAAGTTTTTCCGTATCTGATGGCTCATCATCCTCATCATCACTCTTGTTCAGACGGTTTTCATATTCGGCGATAGCTGCGGCGTTCACAACCTTGTCATCAATATCAAGAATATCGCGGAAATTCGGACCATCTTCCAATTCAAGTTCAATTGCCTCATCACGAATTTGAATGACGCGCTCACCAAGCAGCATGATTTCACGGAAAGTTGCCGGGCAGAGACAGATCGACTCATGCACCTGCAGACGACCTTCCTCAATACGACGGGCAATCTCGATTTCACCCTCACGTGTCAACAGTTCAACCGTTCCCATTTCACGCAGATACATACGTACCGGATCATCAATGCGGATCACAGTGCCCAATGTTGTGGTATCCGCACGCAGAGCAGAGTCCTCTTTACGCAGACGGTCTTTACGCATGGCATATGCACCGGTTGGCGCACGCTCGGGATCTACAACTTCAACCCCCATCTCAGTGAACATATTAATGATCTGTTCAACACTGTCTGCTGAAACAAGGCCTTCAGGCAGGTGTTTATTCAGCTCATCATAAGTGATGTAACCTGCTTCCTTACCCTTGGCCATCAAAGAGCCAAGCTCTTTTACTCGAAACGGGTCAACTGTTGCTTGTGTCATTCATTACCTCTGCGCTGCTCTTCTAGCTGCGATATAATTTCACGCCGTCGTTCTTTTAGCTTAGTCAATTGCTGCTGCAAATGCATTTTCTCAGC
>JBEQLD010000145.1:0-3066 GCA_040326115.1 Mariprofundaceae bacterium
AGGCTCTACCAATCCACTTTTTCCGCAGCAAAACGTGCCCGCAGCGAAACAGGTATCGGTAAACAGGCGGTAAACATCTCATCCTGTGCTGTTGAATTGGCCAAACGGATTTTTGGTGATCTTACCGGTAAGACCGTGATGTTGATTGGCGCTGGTGAAATGGCTGAGCTTGCAGCAAAACATCTTCGTGGCAATGGCTGCAGCAATATCCTTGTTGCCAACCGAACACTGGAACGTGCAAAAAATCTGGCGATTGAATTTGATGGACATGCCTTGACTTTGGAAGAGCTCCCCGAGTATCTGGACTCTGCCGATATTGTTGTCTCGAGCACAGGTGCCTCCACCTACGTCCTGCTTCCTGAAGTTGTTCAGCAAGCCATGCAGAAACGAACGGCAAAACCGATGTTCTTCGTAGACATCGCAGTGCCTCGTGATATTGATCCACGCATTGCCGATATTGAAGGCGCCTACCTTTATGACATTGATGACCTTCAACAGGTGGTTCAGGGTAATCAGGATCAACGTAAAAAAGAGTCTGAACAGGCAAGAGCCCTGTTGGAAGTTGAGGCCAATGCCCTTCTCACCTGGCTGAAATCGCTGGAATCAGTGCCTCTGATCCGCACCATTCAGGAACAATCAGACCTGATGCGCAAAGAGGAGCTGGAAAAAGCCTCCCGCTACCTGAAAGATCTCTCTGAAGATCAGCAGGAACTGGTGGAACGATTTAGTCGGGCATTGATGAAACGTTTTCTACACCCAACCCTGCGCACATTGAAAACACTTCCCGATGATATTGAGGGTGATCTTTTGATGGGTGCGGCACGCAGGTTGTTTGATGCCGAACAATCACCTCCGAAACAGCAAAAGGGGTCCGATGAACAGACGTCTGGATGATATTCTGCATCGCAGGCAAGAGCTCACTGAGATGCTTGCCGACCCGGAAACAACCTCCAACATCAACAAATACAGAGAAATTTCACGCGAATTTGCTGAAATTGATCCTGTTGCTGACGAGTGTGCCAACTTCAAACATATTGAGCAGCAGATTGCTGATAACAAGGAGCTGCTTGCTGATCCCGAGTGTGACCCTGAACTGAGTGAACTTGCTGAGCTGGAACTTCCGGAGCTTAAAGAGACACTGGAAGAGAGCTCGGAAAAGCTACGTCTTCTACTGCTGCCAAAAGATCCGAATGATAGCCGCAATGCCATTCTCGAAGTCCGTGCCGGCACCGGCGGTGATGAGGCTGCGCTTTTTGCTGCCGATCTTTTCCGCATGTACTCCCGCTATGCAGAGCGCATTGGCTTCAAGGTAGAGATTCTCTCCAGCAGTGGTACAGATATTGGTGGTTACAAAGAGATCGTCGCACAGATCAGCGGCAAGGGCGTCTTTTCCCGATTTAAATTTGAATCCGGCGTACATCGGGTACAGCGGGTACCCAGCACAGAGACTCAGGGGCGCATTCACACCTCTGCCTGCACAGTAGCGATTCTGCCGGAAGCTGAAGAGGTGGATATCAACATCCGCCCTGATGATATCCGTATTGATGTTTATCGCGCATCCGGTGCCGGTGGACAGCATGTCAACAAAACCGAATCAGCAGTCCGTATCACTCATGCCCCGACAGGGATCGTGGTCACCTGTCAGGATCAGGCCAGCCAGCATAAAAACAAGGCACAGGCCATGAAAGTGTTGCAGGCAAAGGTCTATGATAAAGAGCAGTCTGAAGTTGATTCGGAAAGAGCCGAGGCCAGACGCGGCATGGTCGGATCGGGT
The DNA here is from genome assembly GCA_040326115.1 of Mariprofundaceae bacterium. GTDB lineage: Bacteria > Pseudomonadota > Zetaproteobacteria > Mariprofundales > Mariprofundaceae > WSZY01. The sequence goes on from JBEQLD010000145.1 coordinate 1,775, forward strand.
GATCGCTCAGAGCGTATCCGTACTTACAACTTTCCGCAGGGCCGGATTACCGACCATCGCATCAATCTGACACTTTATAAGCTTGAGCAGATTCTTGGCGGAGATATGGATGAGCTGATTGACTCCCTGTTAACCCAGCATCAGGCAGACCTGCTCATCGCACAGGGAGCATGATAAGCCGCGAGTTGCTGCTACAGGCCACCGCTCTGCTCAGAGACGCAGGCTGCGACTCGCCACGCCTTGATGCCGAACTGCTTCTGATGCATGCATGGCATATCAATAAAACAGACCTGATCATCAAGATGAATGACCCGGTTCCTGAAAATGTGGAAAAGCATTTCCACGAACTACAATCCCGTCGCAAGAAACGTGAACCTGTCGCCTATATTCTGGGTGAAAAAGAGTTCTGGTCCCGTCCGTTCATGGTTGACCCCCGTGTACTCATCCCTCGTCCTGAGACTGAACATCTGATTGAAGAGTTGCTGAGACTCTATCCTGATAGAACTATGAATTACCGCTTCTGTGACATTGGCACTGGTTCAGGCTGCATCGCCTGCACCGTGGCATCTGAATTTCCAAACGCAGCGATTGTGGCAACAGACATTTCAAATAATGCACTGGAAGTGGCCAAATCAAATGCTGGTAGTCTAAATGTAGCAGAGCGCATGACTTTCAGATGCGGAGATATGTTTTCTGCCCTCGATCTGAAAACGCCCCGGTTTGATGCCATTGTCTCTAATCCTCCTTATGTCAGCCAGAAAGAGATGGAACAACTTGAGCCAGAGCTGGATTTCGAACCACGCTCTGCATTGACTGATGAAGACAATGGACTCACCTACCTCTCTATTCTGTTTGATCAGTGCAAAGAATGGTTGGAACCGGGGGGCTACCTCATCGTGGAAACAGGCATCTGCGGACTCCCTGAAACACCCTCTCACCTTAAACTAATTGAGCACTACCATGATCTGGCAGGCATCAAGAGAGGCGCGATTTACCGCTTGTAACGGGCTGAAGCCTATGAACTTTCTTGCATCTCTCCCGCTGGATACTTAAGCTTACAAATCTTTAGGGGGCGCTCTGATGGCTTTAGAATGGAAAGAAGAGTACAACACAGGTGAGCCTGAAGTTGATAAACAGCATCAGATACTGTTTAAGTACCTTGCTGATCTGGAACTTCACATGGAAGAGGGTATTGATGCCCGCTATATCGGCATCCTGCTTGATAACCTTGGTCTGTTTACACGAAGCCATTTCTGCTATGAAGAGATTTGCATGCGCCGCATGAAATGCCC
>JBEQLD010000146.1:0-3014 GCA_040326115.1 Mariprofundaceae bacterium
CCGCCTTCGAGTATCATGGCATCAACCAGTTCATTTCTGGAATCATGCAGAAGTTCAACCGTTCGATTCAGTAATTTTGAACGTTGATAGCGTGTCATTTTTTTGAGACTTTGATAGGCGACTTTACTGCTGAGGATTGCCTCCCTGATCTGCCTGCGGCCAGCAATAGAGGCTGTGCCAACCAGCATTCCATCAAATGGAGATGTGATTTCAAGGGGGGCAGACATGCCTTGGCGGGCCTCACCGTTAAGCCAGAGATAAAAGTGGGGAACCTCGGGTTCCGAGTTGGCAGGGATGCCGGTTTTATGCGCTAACATATATTTATATATAGCATAGAATCTCGTTAGTGGCGCAGTTGTTTGCGCATGAGTACACTCCCGCTCCCATGAATCAGCAGCGAATTAGAAATTTCTCCATTATTGCCCATATTGACCACGGTAAATCTACCTTGGCAGACCGTCTGATTGAAGAGACAGGTGCACTCTCAAAGCGTGAGATGAAGAAGCAGGTGCTCGATTCCATGGAGCTGGAGCAGGAGCGTGGCATTACCATCAAGGCGCAGACTGCCAGCCTGGAGTATCCGGCTAAAGATGGTGAGGTGTACAAACTGAACCTGATTGATACACCCGGTCACGTGGATTTCACTTACGAAGTATCCCGCTCATTGCAAGCCTGTGAGGGCGCATTGTTGATTGTGGATGCAACGCAAGGTGTTGAAGCACAAACACTCGCCAACGTTTATCTGGCAATGGAGAATGATCTTGAGATCATTCCGATTATCAACAAAATTGATCTGCCCTCGGCGGATGTTGAAGAGGCCAAACGCCAGATTGAAGAGGTGATTGGTCTGGATGCATCAGATGCGATTGCCGTCTCGGCTAAGACTGGCGAGGGCATTACTGATGTGCTGGAGGCGGTTGTGCATCGTGTTCCAGCCCCCAAAGAGCATAATGACAAAGTGCTGCGGGCATTGATTGTTGATTCGTGGTTTGACTCCTATGTGGGAGCCGTGGCTCTGGTGCGCGTATTTGATGGCGTGATGCATAAGGGTGATAAGATTCGTTTGATGTCGAACAAAACGGCATATGAAGTGAATGACCTGGGCGTGTTTCAGCCTGCGCCATTTTCGACTAAAGAGCTCGTATCCGGATCTGTGGGTTTTATGATCTGCGGTATCAAAAATCTGGCTGACCTGCGGGTGGGTGATACGGTAACCATGGAGCGAACACCGGCTGAAGAGGCGCTCCCTGGCTTTCGTGAACCCAAAGCGATGGTCTTTTCAGGGCTCTATCCGGTCGATTCCGCTGACTATACGGATCTGCGGGACTCCCTTGAAAAATTGAATATGAACGACCCGGCATTTACTTATGAAGCGGAAAGCTCATCGGCACTGGGTCTGGGCTTTCGTTGTGGTTTCCTGGGCATGCTGCACATGGAAATTATTCAGGAGCGGCTGGAACGTGAGTACGATCTTGATCTGATTACAACGGCGCCTTCAGTGGTTTACCGTATCCACTATAACGATGGCACCATGAAAGAGGTGGCCAATCCGAGTGACTTCCCTGAGACCCAGATGGTCACTAAAATCGAAGAGCCAACGGTTCGCGCCAATATTTTTATGCCGGAAGAGTTTGTAGGTTCATTGATGAAACTGTGCCAGGAGAGGCGCGGTCTGCAGGAAGATATGAAGTTTATCGGCCAGGGCCGGGTGATGCTCACCTACAACCTTCCTCTGGCGGAAATGGTGATTGATTTTTACGATAAACTGAAATCCGTTTCGCGTGGTTATGCCTCTATGGATTATGAGCTGGCAGAGTTTCGCGAGGAAGATGTCATCAAACTGGATGTGCTGGTGCATAGTGAGCCTGTGGATGCCCTATCGATGATTGTACATCGTTCCAATGCTGAATCCCGTGGCCGTGCTCTGGTTAAAAAACTGCGTGAGCTTATTCCAAGACAGCAGTTTGATGTGCCTATTCAAGCAGCTATGGGCGGTAAGATTCTGGCGCGTGAAACGATCAAAGCGTTACGTAAGAATGTGACGGCAAAGTGCTATGGTGGAGATATCACACGTAAGCGTAAGTTGCTTGAGAAGCAGAAACGCGGTAAAAAGCGTATGAAGTCGATTGGTAGTGTCGAAGTGCCGCAGGAGGCATTTTTGGCGGTTCTAAGATTGGGGGATGATTAACATGTCTGCAAACAAACCATTATGGCGTGAATGGCTGGAGAGCCTGATTGTTATTGCTCTGCTTGCCGTTGTGATTCGCAGCTTTGTTGTTGCGCCATTCAAGATTCCATCTTCGAGCATGGTGCCAACGCTTGAGGTGGGTGATTATCTGTTTGTGCTGCGTTACTCCTATGGTTTCCGTATTCCAATGACAGATATCCAGATTTCTCCCTCATCAGCCAATCGCGGAGATGTGGCTGTATTTGATTACCCTGAGGATCGCAGCAAGGATTATATCAAACGTATTGTCGGTGTTCCCGGTGATGAGATTCGTTATGAGAAGAATAGCCTCTTTGTAAATGGTAAAGAGATGCCGCTAAAACAGATGGGAAGACGTGCCTATTATCTCTCAGATGGTAGTGTGGATATGTCCATGCAGTTTGAAGAGCGACTGTTTGAAGTGAATCACAAAGTATTGCGTAAAGATTTTTCCATCAGGGATGGTGTCTGGAAGGTTCCGGAAGGTCACTACTTTGTATTGGGGGATAATCGGAACAACTCAAGAGATTCGCGATTCTGGGGTTTTGTGCCTCATGAATACCTGGTTGGAAAAGCTGCTATTATCTGGTGGTCATGGGATCACGCAAAAGGTGAGGTTCGGTGGAATCGCCTGGGTTCCCTGATTCATTGAAGGCGATCGTAACTGTGTTGTTAGAAGAGGTGTTCTATGAAACATGATATAAAACATAAGCGGAACAGTGAGCGCGGTTTTTCCATGATTAAGTTCATGCTCCTACTGGTAATTCTCGGATCCATAGTAGTTTCCGGTTATAAAATAATACCGGTT
>JBEQLD010000147.1:0-2964 GCA_040326115.1 Mariprofundaceae bacterium
CTTCAAGCATAAACAGCTCTTCAGATTCATTGAGAGCTGAAGGGGAGTAGATGAATTCAGGCCAATTTTTTTTCTGCCAGTTCCAAGTCATGATTAGTAAACACTATCGGTATTAATCATATAATCAAGTATTAGTGATTAATAAAAGATGGGTTTATTAATCATATAAACCACAAGACCTTGTCATACTCTACTGCCTTAGTGCGTATTATGGATCAACCTTTCCTCTCATTATGGTGCAATGTAGATACTTTTTCCGAATGTCCGCTTTTGGCCGAAAGCAGACATTCGGGGTTAGCTGATGAGAGCTGAGGCTCCCAGTAGTCCTGCGTTATCATTCAGTGTGGATTTGAGCAGGTTGATTTTGCCTTTTAGTGGGGGGATCAGGTTGGTGTCCAGTGATTCAATGATGGCGGGGTGGAGCAGGGGCCATGCACCGGTGAGGCCACCGCTGATGGTGACGGTGTGAATATCCAATAGCTTGATGGACTGGGCGATGGCGATGCCGAGATAGCGCCCGGCAGTTTCGATGATCTCTACGGCTTGATTATCACCTTTGCTTGCACGCTTAAAGATGTCTTTGGCGCTGGTCTGAATGCCGGAGGCTTCGAGGTATCTTGCGCTGATAGCTGTGGCTGATGCGTAGGCTTCAACACAGCCTTTGCCACCGCAGCCGCAGGTACGGGCTGAATCGTCATGATTAACAGATAGATGTCCGAATTCCATCGCCATGCCACTCTCCCCGGTATAAGGGGTGTTGTTCAGGATCAGGCCGCCACCGATGCCAGTTCCCAGTGTGATGTGGAGGAGATTGGTCGATCCTTTTCCTGCTCCGAAACGGTGTTCACCGATGGCAGCGCATAGGGCGTCATTCTGGATCTGGACGGGTATTTTCAGTCTGTCGGAAAGCTTTTTGGCCAGTTCGACATTGTGAAGTTTCGGCAGGTTTGGAGAGGCGACAAGGACGCCTGTATCTGCAAGAAAAAAACCGGGGAAACCGGCTCCTATGGCCTTTATTGAGCTATCATTTTGAAGAATTTCATCAAAAAAGTGAGAAAGCCGGTCAATCAGCTCGTTTTCTTCAATATTCCTGTTGCCAAGATCAATTTGGGTGCGCATCTCATCAGCAATATCACCTTGAGGGGTAACCACTGCAGCGCGGATGTTTGTACCACCAATATCTGCAGCAAGGATCATACTCATTTGGCGGATTGAGTCCCCAGAAGGGATTCATAAAGCTGCTCGTAAGTCTGTGCTGATGCATCCCATGATGAGTCACGTTTCAGAGCGTTGGAGCGAATGCGTGACCATGTTCGTGGTGTTTTGAAGAGAGCGATAGCCTGTTCGAGCGCGACATCAAATGCTTCAGGTGTTGCTTCAGAAAAGTGCACACCGGTTGCCTTTGATTTGGAGGCGTTATAATCAGTCACAGTATCACGAAGACCGCCGGTAGCACGTACGACTGGCACGGTGCCGTAACGCATCGCCATCAGCTGCCCGAGTCCGCATGGCTCAAAGCGTGAAGGCATCAGGAACATATCTCCGCCTGCATAGATCTCTCTGGCCAGTGATTCATTAAAACCGCGGAAGAAATAGAGCTGTTTAGGATACTTTTTGGCTAATTTCTTCAGGATCTGCTCATTTGCCGGGTCTCCTGATCCGAGGATGGCCAACTGGTAGCCGCGCTTCATCCATGTTTCGATGTTGGCGATCATCAGATCGATGCCTTTCTGCTCTGCCAGTCTGGAGATGAGTGTCAGCAACGGAATCTCTGCTGAAACCTTGAATCCGCAGTGTTTTTGCAGCGTCTGCTTGCACTTCTTTTTACCTGCGATTTTTCCGGGGCCATAGTTGGCTTCAATGGTGCTGTCGGTGAGAGGATTCCACTCATCAATATTCAGGCCGTTTACAATGCCGGAAAGTTTTGTGGCGTGATCATGCAGGAATCCCTCCAGTTCACATCCATATTCGGGCGTCAGAATCTCTTCGGCGTAGGAGGGACTGACTGTGGTGATGGAGTCTGAAGATTCGATAGCGGCTTTCATGCAGTTGATCTGGTCGTGAAACTCAAAACCACCCGGATGGAAATGATGTGAGGGAATACCGAGCTTGTGAATCCAGTCCGCAGGAAAATTACCCTGATAGGCCAGGTTGTGAATGGTGTAGACGGTTTTAGCCTGAGCAATTTTTGCATAGTGCTGGTACTGGGTTTTCAGAAGCAGGGGAATCATGCCGGTCTGCCAGTCGTGGCAGTGGATGATGTCGACCTTTTTTCTGAGTTTTGCGGCAGCTTCAAGGGCCACACGATCAAACAGTACGTAACGGAGCAGATTATCTTCATAGGCGCCGCCCGGAGGTCCATAGAGCTCATCACGGGCAAAGAGTTCATCCTGCTCAACTAAAATAAAATCCAATCCATCCACTTTGGCTTTGTGCAGCGGGCAGTGGTGCTGGACACCATCGGCCCACATCTCGATCTCTGTTTTCATGGGCCTGGTTTTGATTCCGGCCTTGGCCAGATGCTTGCGATAGAAGGGGAGAATGACAGTGACCTGATGTTTCAGTTTTTTCAGGGCGTGGGGCAGTGAACCCGCAACATCAGCCAAACCGCCTGTTTTTGCCAGAGGCGCCGCCTCTGATGCAATGAAAACAATATTGAGCCTGGCCATTTGATCCCTCCTGAAAAGACGCCCCTATAGTAACCAAGTAACAAAAGTTTGTCAGGCTTATAAGAATTGAACTAGGGTAGGGTTATGTCAAAGATCGTTGTACGGGATAAAAACGGAGAGCATGAGCATTTTATAGAGGGGAGCGCCACAGTCGGGCGGCATCCTCGCAGTACAATCTGTCTGCATGATCCACTGATTTCCAAGAAACACGCCATCATCCATCAGATAGGTGGCAAATATCTCTTTGAAGATCTTGGCAGTTCAAACGGATCGTTCCTCGATGGTGTTCGTATCA
>JBEQLD010000148.1:0-304 GCA_040326115.1 Mariprofundaceae bacterium
GGTTGGCTGGACAAGAATCTTTTCATACAGCTCATCCCAGTACCACTTGTTCAACAGAAATTGATACAGACGTGGAGATATTGCGGCAATTTTCGCAGGCATGGCGGTCTCTTTAAAGTACATCGCATAAGCCAGACCAATCCCACCAACAGCCAGCCAGAACGGCGCGCTGAACAGGAAGTGATACCATGCGTGTGAGCCATGCGCAGCCAGAGCCATGAGAGGATTATGTTCGTCCGTCACAAAAATCGAGCCGGCAAAGTAGTTGAGCATCATATCCGGATTGGTAATGTCCAGAACAGTG
>JBEQLD010000148.1:314-2873 GCA_040326115.1 Mariprofundaceae bacterium
ACCGGAGAAGACCGCTCCCACCGCAAGAATCATCAATGGGATGGTGATCACTTTTGGAGACTCATGCAGATGTGCTTTGGTCTCGGCAGGAACACGATCTGAGTTGTGGAAGGTCAGGAAGAACATGCGGAATGTATAGAAAGCCGTCATGAACACACCCGTGAGCAGGGCAAAGGATGCAAAGGTTCCGACCCAGCCAAACTCTTTAAATTCACGAATCATGGTTGCTTCAATAATCAGATCCTTGGAGAAGAAGCCTGCAAATGGAGGAATGCCGGATAGTGCAAGTGCCGCCAGGAACATCGTAATGTAAGTGACCGGCATATATTTGCGCAGCCGTCCCATTTTGCGGATATCCTGTTCAGCCATCACGGCATGAATTACAGAACCTGCAGCCAGGAAGAGTAGTGCCTTGAAATAGGCGTGCGTCATCAGATGGAAAATACCGGCCGAGTAGGCGGAAACACCACAGGCCACAAACATGTAACCGAGCTGTGAACAGGTGGAGTAAGCAATCACCCGTTTAATATCATTCTGAACCAGACCAATGGTTGCACACATCCAGGCTGTAGTCGCACCAACCAGCACTACTGCCGCCAATGCAACCTCTGAATACTCAAACATGGGCGATAGACGCGCCACCATGAATACACCCGCTGTCACCATGGTCGCAGCATGGATCAGTGCAGAGATAGGTGTCGGGCCTTCCATGGAATCAGGCAGCCAGACATGCAGTGGAACCTGACCGGATTTACCCATCGCTCCCACAAACAGAGCCAGACAGATAAATGTAATCGCTGAAACATCCCAGCTTAAAAATGAAAGATTCACGCCGGACTCAACCAACGCAGGGACTGCTGCAAACACCTTGCTGTATTCAACCGTACCGAAGTAATACCAGACAGCCAGAATACCCACTGCAAAACCGAAATCGCCCACTCGGTTCACAATAAAGGCTTTCATCGCAGCGTTGTTTGCGCTCTCTCGTTTGTACCAGAACCCGATCAACAGATAAGAGAAGAGGCCTACTGCCTCCCAGCCGAAGAAGAGTGTGAAGAAGCTGTTACCCATCACCAGCACCAGCATGGAGAAGGTAAATGCGGAGATATATGAGAAGAAACGCGAATAACCCGGATCACCGTGCATATAACCGATGGTATAGATATGCACACAGGCAGAGACGATGGTTACCGTCATCATCATGATGGTGGTCAGACGATCGACCATCATGCCAATAGGTACAACGAAATTACCTGAAACCATCCATGTCCAGAAATTACCGTAAAATGATGCGCCATCCATTGACTGAGCAAATACATGTACGGATAAAATCGCTGATACAACAACCAGTGTACATGTAATCCAGTGGGAGAGTTTCTCTTTCAGGGCCCAGCCAAACAGGCCAACGACCAAAGCACCAAGCAGAGGAAGTGCAGGAATAGCCAGAAGTTCAACTGCGTTGAGTGTCATCGTTGTCTCTTGCACCTAAACCTCCCTTAACCCTGCAACGTATTGATATCTTCAATATCAATCGAGCGACGCTGGCGATAGAAGGCCACCAGAATAGCAAGACCTACAGCCACTTCACTGGCCGCTACAGTCAATACGAAGAATACAAAAATCTGACCAGCCAGATCATTCAGAAAATGTGAAAATGCGACGAAATTGATGTTTACAGCCAATAGCATCAGCTCAATACACATCAGGATCGTAATGACATTCTTACGATTCAGAAACAGCCCGACAATACCGATAGAGAAGAGGCATGCTGCTACAGTTAGATAAGCCGATAGAGGTACCATTACATCTTCACCTTGCGCACGCGATCTTCCTTACGGACATTCACCTGAGCTGAAATATTCTGATATTTCGCATCTTTACGTTCACGAAGTGTTAATACAATCGCACCTACCAGAGCTACCAGCAGAATGATCGCTGCTACTTCAAATCCCAGCAGATATTTTGTGTAGAGCTCTTTACCGATCTCAACTGTGTTATTCACTTCCTGACCCAGATGCGCTGCCTGATTCATCTTATCAGAAACAAATACACCACTGCTTGCAGAAGCAATCAGCTCCACCAGCAGAATCGCTGCAATGATTCCGCCCATAGGAAGATACTGAAGGAAGCCTTCACGCAATTTAGCGCGATTCACTTCCAGCATCATGATCACAAACATGAACAGCACCATCACGGCGCCCACATAGATCAGGATCAGGATGATGCCGAGAAATTCTGCATCAAGCAGGAAGAACAGCCCTGCTGCATTGAAGAAGCAGAACACAAGGAACATGACGGAGTGCATGGTATTTCGGGCAAGCACAACACCCAGGCCTGAAAGCACTGTCAGCCCTCCAAACAGGTAAAAGAAAATAGATTCTAATCCTAACATCTCTTCTCCTTAATCCTTACGCGATGCCGTACTGGCACTATCTGCAGCAAGGTTGGCAGCAATCTGTGACTCATATCGATCACCCATCTTCAGCAGCATATCCTTGGTGTAGTAGAGCGCTTGACGAGTCTCAGACGCATATTCAAATTCCTGTGTTTCGACAATGG
>JBEQLD010000149.1:0-2866 GCA_040326115.1 Mariprofundaceae bacterium
ATTGGTCCGCTGATTGAAGATGGCTTCTTTTATGATTTTGCTTTTGAACGCGCTTTTACACCTGAAGATCTGAAAAAGATTGAAAAGAAGATGAAAGAGCTCGCCAAGCGGAAAGTTGAAATTGTACGTGAAGAGTGGGATCGGGACGATGCGATTGCCCATTTCGAAGGTATCGGTGAAAAATACAAGGCACTTCTGATCGGACGAATCCCGGAGGGTGAGACAGTCTCTGTCTATCGTCAGGATGAGTGGAAAGACCTCTGTCGTGGTCCGCATGTGCCGAACACCTCAAAACTCAGATATTTTAAACTGATGCGTGTCTCTGGTGCTTACTGGGAAGGCAACTCTGATAATGAGCAGCTGCAGCGTATCTATGGTACTGCATGGACCAGTAAAGAGGATCTGAAAGCATATCTTCATCGTCTGGAAGAGGCTGAAAAGCGGGATCATCGGAAGATCGGTAAGGTACAGGAGTTGTTCCATCTTCAGGATGAAGCTCCGGGTATGGTTTTCTGGCATCCGAAGGGCTGGAGTATCTGGCAGGTGGTTGAGAACGAGATTCGCTCAGTGATGCGCGACAATGGCTATCAGGAGATCAAAACTCCAATGGTGGTGGATCGCAAGCTCTGGGAAAAATCCGGTCACTGGGAAAAATTCCGTGATGATATGTTCACCACCAATACCGATAATAGAGATTACGCCATTAAGCCGATGAACTGCCCGTGTCATGTGCAGGTCTTCAATCAGACGCTGCACTCCTATCGGGATTTGCCACTGCGTCTGGCCGAGTTCGGTTCATGTCATCGAAACGAGCCATCGGGCACGCTGCATGGTTTGATGCGTCTGCGTAACTTTGTACAGGATGATGCTCATATCTTCTGTACCGAAGATCAGATTCAGGATGAAGTAAGTGATTTCATCGATCTGACCTATGAAGTATACAAGCGTTTCGGCTTTGAAGAGCTGATCATTTTCCTCTCTGATCGACCTGAGAAGCGAGTAGGCACGGATGAGCAGTGGGACAAAGGCGAAGCATCCCTGCATCAGGCCTTACAGTCCAAAGGGATCGAATACGGAGAAAACCCGGGTGAGGGTGCTTTTTACGGACCTAAAATTGAATTTTCTCTAAAAGATTGTCTCGGGCGTGTCTGGCAGTGCGGAACCATCCAGGTGGACTTCTCCATGCCGGGTCGTTTGGATGCTGAATATATCGCTGATGACAATAGTAAAAAGACGCCTGTAATGTTGCACAGAGCCATTTTAGGCTCTATGGAGCGCTTCATCGGAATCCTGATCGAACAGCATGCCGGGAAGTTCCCTTTCTGGCTTGCACCGGTGCAGGCAGTGGTCTGTAATATCTCCGAAAATCAGTCTGAATACGTGCAAAAAGTGACCGATCAGATGTTTGAAGCAGGCTTCAGAGTAGAATCGGACTTGCGAAACGAAAAGGTCGGCTATAAAGTGCGCGCCCACACGCTGGCAAGGGTGCCTTTCATTCTGGTCGCGGGAGATCGTGAGCAGGAAGAAGGAACTATCTCTGTACGAAGCAGAAATGGTGATGATCTTGGCTCTATGCGTGTGGAAGATTGGCTTAAAGAGATGCATGCCATGAAAAATGAATACCGATAGGGGGCTCACATAGCTAAGAAAGAATTAGCAACCAACCATGATATCGAAGCAGCAGAAATGCGTGTTATCGGACATGATGGTGAGCAGATCGGTGTAATTTCCAAGGCTGAGGCAATTGCCAAGGCTGAAGCGGTAGGGCTTGATCTGGTGATGATGTCACCGAATGCGAAGCCGCCGGTTTGTAAGATTATCGATTACGGTAAATACAAATACGAGCAGAGCAAGAAGGCCAACGAAGCGAAAAAGAAGCAGCACGTCATCCAGATTAAAGAGGTGAAAGTGCGTGCAAGTACAGATCAACATGATCTGGATGTGAAGCTTAAGCGGGTTGTTAAATTCCTTGAGCAGGGAAATAAAGTGAAATTGAGTGTCCGGTTCCGTGGACGCGAGATGGCGTATACAGAGCGAGGTGCTGATCAGTTGAAGCATATCGCCGAAGAAGTTAAAGAGTTGGGTAAACCGGATAAGATGCCGAAGCTTGAAGGCCGGCAGATGATTATGATCCTGAACCCGATTAAGAAGTAACAGGAAGGTAAAGAAGTTATGCCTAAAATGAAGTCAAATAGTGGTGCTGCAAAGCGCTTTTCAAAGACCGGAAGCGGTAAGTGGAAGCGTAACAACGCTTTTGGTAATCACATTATGACCAAGAAGTCACCCAAGCGTAAGCGCAATATCCGTGGTACGGAAATTGTTGCTACGTCTGATGTGAAGTCCTTGAACCGTCTGGTTCCTGGCCGTTGATTTCTGGTTTTAGGTTTATAGGAGAATAAGATGCCTAGAGTAAAATCCAGCGTACAGGCGCACGCTCGTCATAAGAAAGTAATTAAGGCTGCCAAGGGCTACCGTGGTCGTCGCAAGAGCTGTTTCCGCATTGCAACCCAGGCGGTTGATAAAGCGCGTCAGTATGCATATCGCGACCGTAAGGTTAAAAAGCGTGATTTCCGCAGTCTGTGGATTGTACGTATTAACGCTGCAGCCCGTGTTCACGGCTTGACCTATTCCCGTTTCATGTATGGCCTGACTCAGGCTGGTATTGAACTGGATCGTAAGGTTCTGGCTGATATCGCAGTACGCGATGCAGATGGTTTTGCGAAGCTGGCAGAAACAGCTCGCGCACAGATTCAGTAAATAACACTATTCCGGTTTCGGCCGGTTATATGTGGTAATGAAATCGAAGGCAGGGCTGTTCGCAGCTCTGTCTTTTTTTGTTTGTTAGGTACGGCTTCGGGCTCCTGCC
>JBEQLD010000014.1:0-25822 GCA_040326115.1 Mariprofundaceae bacterium
CGATTGTGCTTAGGTGAATGTCCGCTTTTGGCCGAAAGCAGTCATTCAATAGAATTTGAACATGTGGGTTGATAACTGATTGTCGTTGGAGCTCCAGTTACAAAGAGTTATCATCAATAAAATGTAAATCATTCTTATAAAATTTACCCTTTTTGGTTCTTTCCGAATAAGATTTTATTAAAATAATGACAAAAATATTGTGGAATTGATATTTTCATTAAAATTATGAAAAAATCTTTTCTTTTTGTGTAATTGTTTTATCTTCGCAGGCAGATGAAAAATATTCATAAGTAGAGCTTTTGAGGTGGATGATGATCAAAATTGATGTGAAAACTGGCAGTGCACACAAGCAACGTGATGATGCAGTGGTTCTGCCACTGCTGGATGACCGGAAGCTGACTGAGTCCGGTAGAGAGCTGCAGGAAGCAACCGATAAGGTAATCGGTTCGTTCCTCAGAAAGTTTGATCTTTCCGGTGGATTCGGGGCAGCACGTACGCTCTATGATGTCGAGGGAACCCACAGTCAGCGTGTGATGCTGGTTGGCGCAGGAGATGAGAAGAAACTGACACTGCAGAAGCTTCGGGCGCTCTCCAGTAAGACAGCCCAGAAACTTGATAAGAGTGGTGCTCGTGATGTTTCGATCTATTTTCCTGAGTTGAATGTAAAGGATGCATCACTGGCTGATAAAGTTCAGGCGGTTGCTGAGGGTATCTGGTTAGGGCTTTATGCTTTTGATAAATATCAGACTGAGAAAAAAGAGAATAAGCGCGCACTGAGATCGGTCACTATCATGATTCCATCCCGTCGTGATTTGGATGATGCGGAAGCGGCGGTTGTAGTGGCTAAAGCAGTTTCATCAGGAACCAATTTTGCCCGTGATCTTGCCAATGAACCGGGCAACGTCTGCACACCGGAATTTCTGGGTGATGAAGCGGCTGCGCTGAAACATAAAAAATTGAAAGTAACCGTAATGGACAAGAAAGCCATCGAGAAAGCCGGGTTTACCGCACTTTTGGCAGTTAATCAGGGCTCGGCCAAAGAGCCACGTTTTATTGTGCTGGAGTACAACGGTGGCAAGAAAGGTGACGCGCCGGTTGCGCTGGTCGGTAAGGGCCTGACGTTTGATGCCGGTGGCATCTCGATCAAGCCGGGTCAGGCGATGGATGAGATGAAGTTTGATATGTGCGGCGCAGCAAGCGTGCTGGGCATCTTTAAAGCGGCGATTGAACTGAACCTTGATAGCAATCTACTGGGTGTGATCCCATCCACGGAGAACCTGCTTGGTTCAGAGGCTTATAAACCTGGTGATATCATCACGACATACAAAGGGCTGACCATTGAGGTGCTCAATACCGATGCTGAAGGTCGGATCATTCTCTCTGACGCACTGGCTTACGCGGCAGAGAAGAAACCTGCTGAGATTATCGACTTTGCGACGTTGACCGGTGCATGTGTGATTGCACTTGGTTCACAGGCCACAGGGTTGATAGGCACTTCCGATAAACTGAAAGAGGGTCTTAAAGCATCGGGTGATCATACCCATGATCGTGTCTGGGAACTTCCGATGTATGAAGAGTATCAGGATCAGATCAAGAGTAAGATTGCAGACATCAGAAACATTGGTGGCCGTGAAGCGGGCACGATCACTGCCGCCTGTTTCCTCTCCCGTTTTGTTGAGGATATTCCGTGGGCACATCTTGATATTGCAGGCACCGCCTGGAACATGAAGGGAACCGATATTTCACCTGTTGGTGCAACAGGAGCGGGTGTCCGCTTGGTGGTTGATTATCTGCTAAGCCGTGATGGCTGATTGATGTCATCTGATTCCAATAAGGGTTTCAACTCTGCCTGCTATCGAGGCTTGCTGGTTGCCGCTTATTTCCTGATTGCCGCCGTACCTATCGGGGTCTGGAACCATGATCTGTTTCATGCTCTCAACGGTACCAATAGTGAGTGGTTTGATTTAGTTATGGGCGTGGTCAGTGGTTTTGGAGATGGTCTGGTGATTGCTCTGCTGATCTCATGTGTGATGCTATTTCGTTTGAGATTGGGCATTGCTGCACTGATTGGTTTCATCGCTTCCGGATTGATTGCCCAGCTGTTGAAGCGGGTGTTTGATATGCCGCGTCCTCCTGCGGTTTTTGAGGATGTTCATCTGCTGGGTGCTGCGTTGCAGTCGCACAGCTTTCCTTCCGGGCACGCAACCTCCTGCGGCGTCATGCTGCTGTTGGCTCTGGTGCTCTGGAAACGTGACCAATGGCAGGCATGGGTGGGAGCGGTGATATTTGCTCTGGCTGCCTATGGCCGGGTCTATGGCGGTGTTCACTTCCCGTTTGATGTCTGGGTGGGTGTAGGTATTGGCATGTTCTGTTTCTCTGCTGCAAGACACTGGGTTATGCGCTGGCCTGAGTTTACATGGGAGTCGAGTCAGTGGGCATGGAAAGTCCCTGCAATGATTCTGATGGTTGAGGCTGGTGTGTTGGGGCTTGGCTATAAAATCCAGCCTTCCACTGCCGGATTGCTGACTTTGATCGTGCCGGTTGCTGCCCTTATTGTGATGATGCAGTTCTGGAAAAAGAGGCTTGCTCATGGTTGATGCAGCAGAAAAAACTAAAGAGACCAAAGTCCATTTTGAACTGCTTGAGCAAGCGGATCGGATCGAAGGCATTGCCAAGCTTCTGCTGCGGAGAAACCGGCTTGAACCGAGTGTTCTGATTCTCTGCCCTGATCCGGCATTTATGGCAGGGCTTGATGAACGCCTTTGGACTATTCATCCGGAATCCTTTCTGGCACATGGCGTGGCTGGAGAAGATGAAGCCTGTAATGCTGAGCAGCCTATTCTATTGGCTACAGAAATCGTTCGGGATAACAGCCCGAAAGTATTGATCAATGGCTGTCTTGAAGTGCCGACTGATCTCTCCGGATTTGAGCATATCGTTGATTTTGTTGATGGCTGGGATGATGGATTGAAGCAGGCGGCACGTGAACGTTTTCGTACCTATCAGCAGCTTGAGATGAATCCAAAGTATCTGGGTGAAAAGAGCAACAAGGCCGGTTCGGACTAAATCTTCTTATAATCTTTGCTCATAGCCCCAAGCTTTCGTACCATGCGGGCAATGAGTAACGATCGCGACATCAATGATATTCTCGATAGTCTGAATCAACTTCTTCGCGAAGGTGAAAGTCATAATGATGATCATGTGGAGACTGATGAGCCGACCGATGATCAAGTCGATGATCGTGTCGATGATCGTGTCGATGAGCAGGCCGAGGAGATCGAGGCCGAGCTGCATGAGCTTGAAGAGGCTGTAGCTGAAGCTCAGAGTACTGAATTCGAAGAGGTAACCGAAGAACCTGAATCTGAACAGATAGACGATAGTGATGACTCATCTGATGATGAACTCTCTTCCGAGTATCTGGACGATCTTGATGAGGATTCAGCCGATGAGGATCCTGCTGATGAATCTATCGAAGAAGAACTTCGGGAAGCACCTATCTCGGTTCAACGAGTCGTCTTGACCGAAGAGATGCTGGTGAATAATCCTCAGGGAAATCTTCTTTCGATAGTGAAAGAGGGTGAAGAAGTGGACGTGGAACAGGTGACTGAACCGGAGTCTGTGGAAGATGAGCCTATCGAAGCCGCTCAGGAGGATTCCTTTGAACAGGAAGAGACCTCTGAACATGAAGCTGTTGATGAGGGCGATGATCAGGTTGTTCATGATGTCTCCTCTGAGAATCAAGATTCAAACAGTGTTAATTATCCGTCAGATGAGCAGCTGGAGCAGTTGGTGGAGAGAGTGTCTGATGACGTGATCACCCGGCTGCAGCAGGAATTGCCATCATTAATCAGTGCATCACTGCATCGTTGTCTTGCTGATTTAAGAGACGAAAAGCAAAGAGAGACAGACCAGTCTGAAAATCATTCAGAGGAATAGAGAAGAATGAATCAACAAGCGAGTGAACCCGCTAAAATTTACGATCCACAAACAGCAGAACCAGCCGTATCAGACCAGTGGCTGAATTCGGATGCGTTTAAACCGAGACTGGATGCTGACGAGCACTACAGCATTACCCTGCCACCACCGAATGTGACGGGTAGTCTGCATATGGGGCATGCCTTCTCCGATACCATTCAGGATATTCTTATTCGCTGGCAGCGTATGCAGGGCAAATCTGTTCTCTGGCAGCTGGGTCTGGATCATGCCGGTATTGCCACACAGATGGTGGTGGAGCGTCAGCTTGATGCAAAAGGTGAGCACCGCCGCGATCTTGGGCGTGAGAAATTCATTGAAAAAGTTTGGGACTGGAAGGCTGAGTCCGGTGGTATGATCTTCGGGCAGATGAAACGGCTCGGTCTATCTCTGGATTGGTCTCGTGAACGTTTTACCATGGATGAAGCATCATCCAACGGTGTTCGTGAAGTATTTGTCCGGCTTTTTGAAGAGGGTTTGATTTACCGTGGCAAGCGGCTGGTGAACTGGGATCCTGTTCTGGAGACTGCTGTTTCCGACCTGGAAGTAGTTCATGGCGAAGAGCAGGGCCATTTCTGGCACATTCAGTATCCCCACGCAGATGACCCATCCAAGCATGTGATTGTTGCAACGACTCGCCCTGAAACCATGCTGGGTGATGGCGCGGTTGCGGTTCATCCGAGTGATGAACGCTATCAAGACTTGATTGGCAAAGAGCTAATCCTGCCACTGTGCGGACGAACCATCCCGGTAGTTGCCGATGATTATGTTGATCCTGAGTTTGGTACCGGCTGTGTGAAAATCACACCTGCCCACGACTTTAACGATTATGAAGTGGGTAAACGTCATGATCTTCCGTTGATCAATATCTTTACCAATCGCGCGCATATCAATGATGATGAGATTATTCCTGAGCAGTATCGCGGACTTGATCGCTATGAAGCGCGTGAACGTATTGTGGCTGATCTGGAAGCTGAAGGACTGCTCTACAAGGTAGAAGATCATGAGCACAAAGTAGGTCGTGGTGACCGCTCTCATGCGGTCATTGAACCCTACCTGACAGACCAGTGGTATGTTGCGATTCAGGATCTGGCTGATCCTGCAATCAAAGCCGTTGAAGATGGTGATATCCGTTTTGTACCCCAGCATTGGGAGAAGACCTATTTCGAGTGGATGCGCAATATTCAGGACTGGTGCATCTCAAGGCAGCTCTGGTGGGGTCATCGGATTCCTGCATGGTATTGCGAAGATTGTGATCACATCACCGTAGATCGGGGTACGCCTGAATGCTGTGGTGGTTGTGGCTCTAAAAAGATCCGTCAGGATGAAGATGTTCTCGATACCTGGTTC
The DNA here is from genome assembly GCA_040326115.1 of Mariprofundaceae bacterium. Taxonomy (GTDB): domain Bacteria; phylum Pseudomonadota; class Zetaproteobacteria; order Mariprofundales; family Mariprofundaceae; genus WSZY01. Next base: position 5,323 of record JBEQLD010000014.1, read on the forward strand.
TCATCGGGCTTATGGCCATTTACAACCTTGGATTGGCCACATGACAGCATGGAGATGCAGAAGTTCTACTCCACCAATGTACTGGTCACCGGATTCGATATTATCTTCTTCTGGGTTGCCCGCATGATCATGATGGGGCTGAAGTTTACAGATAAGGTGCCATTTAAAGACATCTACATCCATGCACTGATTCGTGATGCGCAGGGTCAGAAGATGTCCAAATCCAAGGGTAATGTGATTGATCCGTTGGAGATCATTGATGATTACGGAGCGGATGCATTGCGATTTACGCTGGCGCACATGGCGACACCGGGTCGTGATGTGAAGCTGGATGTAAAACGTATCGAATCCAACCGCAACTTCATGAACAAGATCTGGAATGCCGCACGTTTCGTATTTATGAACCGTGGCGATGCTGCGCCGGATGCAGATGTGAAACCAACATCCGACGTGAATCGCTGGGTACTCTCCGAGCTGAACTCAACGGCTCGTGAAGTGGAGAAGGCGCTGGCCGAATACCGTTTCAATGAAGCGGCAGGCACGCTCTATAACTTTATCTGGGGAACCTATTGTGACTGGTATGTGGAAGCTGCCAAAGTATCTCTCTACAAAGATGACGAGGCTTCCAAGGCTGAGACACAGGTGGTGATGCTGACGGTTCTAGATGGCTGGTTGCGACTGCTGCATCCGATCTGTCCGTTTATTACCGAGACACTGTTTCAGGAGCTGCATGGCCCTGATGCACGGCTGGTCACATCGGATTGGACAGGCTCCTATGCTGATGATGAGCAGGCTGTGTCACGCATGAATCGGGTGATGGAGATTGTTACTGCCATTCGTTCAATCCGTGGTGAGATGAATGTTTCACCGGGCAAGAAAATTGTAGCCCGGATCGCCGCTTCTGATTCGGTTCGTTCCGAACTTGAATCCCAGCAGAAGGTGTTGATGAGTCTGGCTCGTTTGGAATCACTTGAGTGGCTTGCCGAGGGTTCGGATGTTGAGGGCGCTGCGGTAGCACCGCTTGCCGAAGTGACAGTCTTTTTGCCATTGGCCGGATTGGTTGATGTGGCTGAAGAGCTGGCACGTATTGAGAAGAACATTGCCAAGGCTGAAAAAGATGTCGCGTCACTTGAAGGGCGACTCTCTAATCAGAAGTTTGTCGATAGCGCACCGGAAGCGGTGGTGGCCAAAGTTCGGACTGATCTTGATGAGAACAAGGCGAAACTTGAAGAGCTGCAGGCTGCTAAGGAGCGGCTGAAGGAGCTTTGAGGGTTTGATTGATCCGCAATAGGCCTCCGTACCTATTGCTTGAGGAATTCAGCTCAATTCTATGTTTGGAGCAACCACTCCACCCATGGATGGGTGGCGAGCGAACAAAGTGAGCTCGTGAATGAAGGCGGACATACGCCGCCGAAATGATGAAAGTAAAAGGCAGGATGCCTTTTACGAAGGAGAACAAATTGCCAAGTTTTGATATTGTATCCGAGATTGATATGCAGGAGATGGATAACGCGCTGAATCAGGTGAAGAAAGAGATCACCACGCGTTATGACTTTAAGGGAAGCAATTCATCCATTGAATTGGCTGATGGTGGTATCACCGTGCTCGGTGATTCCGATGCCCGGGTCAATACCATTACAGAGATTCTGCGCGCCAAAATGGTGAAAAGAAAACTCGATTCAAAGTGTCTTGAATATGATGATATAGAAAATGCTGCTGGAAGCAGTAAGCGCCAGCAGATCACCATCAAAGAGGGTGTAAGCACCGAGCTTGCCAAGAAGATCGTGAAGTTGATCAAGCAGGAGAAAATGAAGGTGCAGGCGGCGATTCAGGGTGAGCAGGTGCGTGTAACCGGTAAGAAGCGTGATGATCTGCAGGCTGTGATGACTCTGATGCGTGGTATGGATGCGGATCGACCGTTGATGTTCAATAATTTCCGCGATTGATTCATGACGGCTTTATAATTATTCAGAGGCCGCTTTTGTACATTCCTGTGAGATAGGCTACATTCATGGCAACAAAATCAATGATAGTAGGGCGCTTCATACGAAGCGGAGGTTGAGATGGCCAAGCAAAAAGAAAAATCTTCAGAGCAGAAAAATGGTCAGCCTGCTGCCAAAGATAAAATGAGTTCCGAAGAGATCAAACAGGTACTTGAGAGTGCAGCTACCGTTGAGATGATCGCAATTGACGAAACCGCAGTTCTCCCGCAGTTGGCCGCAGCCCGGCCTGTAAATCAGCTTGATACCACGCCTCTTGATCTTGATGCCATTATTGAAGATGTTGCACGGGTCATAGCCACCACTCCGGATTATTATAAATGTATCATGTTTACCGACCTTGTCGGCTCCACCCAGTACAAGCGCGAGATGGGACATACCAAAGGCTTTATGCGCAATCGTATGTTCTGCGATATCTGTGAGCAGGCAATTATCAGAAACAATGGAACAGTAGTGAAGCGGTTGGGTGATGGCGTGATGGCTGTATTTGAGACAGCGATGGATTCGGTGCTCGCCGCCATGCTGATGGTCAGTAGCCTGGAAACCGATAGAAAAAAGCTGAAAAAAATTGTTGGCAAGATGGATTGCCGGATTGGTATTACCTGTGGTTATGTGAAAGAGCTCCCGGGAGTAACCAAAGACTATATCGGTCATGCCATGGATAAGGGTGCCAGGATTGAAGGCATTGCCAAAACCAATCAGGTGCTGATTGACGAGATTGTCTATGGTCTGATTCATACAAAGATTCGAGACTATTCGGGTGATATTCTGATTGGCCCACCACGCAACATGACGCTAAAAGGTGTAGGTGTTAGCACACTGTATGAGGTATCACCCAAAGAGCGGGGCCTTGTAGGAAGTGTGGGCTATAAGTTCCGCCACCTGTTTGATTAATTATCCAGAGTTCTCTGTCCTCTGTTCTCTGAAACCTGAACCTTACCACGCTGTCCGGCATTGAAGATGTCAAATTCCTTAATCTAATCAGGGGCTTCTGCCGCCTGCTCTTTACTCCTGTAAAGAGTCTGATAGTTTACGCTTATTAGGTTTAATTCCTAGGGAGAGTTTTTTATGAAAGTAAGTGATGCAATGAGCAGTGAAGTGGTATCGGTTTCTAAAAGTGACTCACTGAAACTAGCCGTTTCTCAGATGGTTATGCACAACTGCCCACAGGTTACTGTTGCTGATGATGATGGAAACCTGATCGGAATTGTTACGGTTCGTGACATCATGATGCCGCTCTTTCCAGATCAGGGTGAATATATTCATGATAGTATCCATGCCCGTGATTTTGAAGGTATGGAAGCCAACTATGACAGCGTACTCAAGATGTCAGTGGGTGAAGTGATGACAGCAAACCCAGTCAATGTTTCTCCTGATGATTCAATATTAAAAGCAGCCTCTTTCATGGGTTTAAAAAACCTGCGCCGTATCCCCGTTGCCTCTGATGGCAAGCAGGTTGGTATTTTAAGCATCGAGAGCATCAACAACGCACTTTTCCTTAATCGCTAAGTTCTTGATTAGATTATTTAAGAGGGTCGCATTGCGGCCCTTTTTTTATTTGCCTCATATGTCCGATTGCAGAGGCAGGGGAGCTTGTAGAGATCAGTTGACCTTACCTTCCGCACTTCTACCATGGTGTCCCTATGATTAAGGCAGATCAGCTTTGTCGGAAATTCGGCGAAATATACGCAGTTCAGGATTTAAGCTTTCATGTCCGTAAGGGCGAGGTGATGGGTCTCCTGGGGCCGAACGGTGCCGGAAAGTCGACCACTATGAAGATGTTGACCTGCTTTCTGCCTCCTTCATCCGGCGAAGCATCTATCGACAGCGTCCCGTTACAGGATTCCATAGCCGTTCGCAGGAAGCTGGGTTATCTGCCGGAGAACGCACCTTCCTATGCCGATCTTGATGTACTTTCACATCTGAAATTTGTCGGCACCATGCATGGGTTAACAGATGCCACACTTCTGGATCGCATCAGTGAAATGGAGCGACTGTGTGGGCTGACTCAAGTGATGCATCGCAGGATAGATGAACTATCCAAAGGGTTCAGGCAGCGCGTCGGACTGGCTGCAAGCATGTTACATGATCCGGATTGCCTGATTTTTGATGAGCCAACCACAGGTCTCGATCCCAATCAGATTGTTGAAATACGTCACTTGATCCGTCGCCTCGGAGAGAAGAAGACAGTACTACTCTCTTCTCATCTATTGCCGGAGGTTGAAGCAGTCTGTGATCGCATGATGATTATTGATCAGGGCATACTTCAGGTGATAGGAACATCAGAGGAGCTGGCACGTCAGGCACAGGGAGAGTCTGTGCTCTATGTACGTTTCAAAGAGTCAGCTGAACAGGTGCTGAATCTGGTTGCTGAGGCGTTCCCTGATATCGAGGTGAAGGCAAGAGATACAAACCATCCGCACAGCTATGCCATTTACCATTCTGATGCTGATCTGCCTCTGGCTGAAAAGTTGTTTTATTCGGCGGTGGCATCCGATGCTGTGATTCTCGAAATGCAGCCGGAGAAGGCGACACTGGAAGATGTATTCCGTGAATTGACCGGAGCAGCGCAGTGAGCGTGAGCAGGGGGAATATGAATATCGCTTTGACCATCTGCTGGAAAGAGTGGCGTGTGGCACTCGATACCCCATTGGGTTATGTGGTGGCGGTTGCTTTTCTTCTGGCAGCTGGTTTTTTCTTTGGCAGCAATCTCTTTCTTGCCGGGCAAGCCGATATGCGCGGTTATTTCAGCATCATGCCACTGCTGCTGATGTTCTTTATACCAGCTATGACCATGCGGATGCTCTCTGATGAACAACGTAGCGGAACCTTTGAACTTCTGGCAACGATGCCAGTGAGAACCCGTGATATTGTGGCAGGAAAATTTCTGGCCGTGATGGCACAGGTTTCAGCGCTGCTTGCTCTGACTCTGTTCTACCCGGCCTCTCTGGCATTGATTGGTAATCTGGATGGAGGTCAGGTGGCAGCAGCTTATCTGGCTCTGTTTCTTCTTGCTGCCTGTTATGTTTCCGTTTCGCTTTATGCATCCGCATTGACCAGTCATGCCGTTGTCGCATACGTCATCGGGTTCGGCTTGCTGTTCGGACTTTTTATCATCATGCAGGCGATGCCTACCTTTTCGCCGGCGACTCAGGATTTTCTGGCCGTGTTTACGCCTCTGGCGCACTACCATTTTATGCTGCGCGGGGTCATCGGCCTCGATGATATCGGTACGTTGCTATCGGTTACTGTACTGTTTCTTACTCTGACCTGGTTCCAGCTTGAACGACGGCGGTGGCGTTGATGGACAGGCAGATGAGTAAACATGATGAACAACAGGACTATCGTAAAAATGTCCGCAGGCAGTCATGGCTAAAGTTGCTTTCGATGATAGTGGTGACACTGCTGCTGCTTTTGGCAACCACCCTTTCACACGTCCGCTCTGACTGGACGGAAGGACAGGTCTATACCCTGTCTGAATCCACGGTTTTACTGCTTGATCAGCTTGAGGAGCCGGTTCTTGTCCGTGCCTACATCACCTCCGGCCTGCCACAGCCCTATGGCCGGTTGGAGCGTTTTCTGCAAGATATTCTGTACTCCTATCATGAGGCTGGTGGCGGAAATGTCGGTTTTGAAGTGGTTGACCCGGCAACGGTTCCGAACATCTCTGCTGCACTTGCCGCCATGAATATTCCCAAGATACAGGTGCAGGTGGTTGAAGATGATCAGGCAAAGGTGATGCAGGGTTATCTGGCAGTCGTCATTGAGTATCTGGACAGTAAAGAGATCATTCCCGTGGTTCAGAGTGAACTGGGGTTTGAATACCTGCTCACCCGAAAGATAAAAAAACTGACGGGCAAAGGGCGGATGAAGGTTGGGATATCCACCAGTTTTGGTGCCAGTGCCCTGCACCAGCTTCGCCAGCTTCAGGAGTTTGCCAGCGATGACTATGAACTGGTTGAAGTTGATCTGGAGAGTGGAAAGGGCGTTATTCCATCCGATCTCAAAACGTTAATTATTGCAGGAATGGAGCGCGCGCCTACGCAGGCTTTCCGTGATCAGCTCAACGAGTTCAGGAAGCGGGGCGGTGGCCTGCTGCTTCTGGTCGGCAATGCCAAACCACAGCTCTCTGTTGGTTTCCAGGTTGTGGCTGTTGCTCCTGATGCCAATGATTGGATCAGGGATGACTTCGGCATTGCAGTTGAACCCGGTCTGGTCATGGACCGACGTTCGACCCGAGTGGGAGTCAATCAGCGTCAGGACGGTTTTATGTTCCGTACTCTGGTGGACTATCCGTTTTTACCAAGTGTTACCGAACTTGATTCGAAACATGTTGTGACAGCAGGGTTAAAAAGTGTTTCGATTCCCTTTGCTTCCCCACTTTTATGGCTGGGTGATGATCATGCTGCCAACAGTAAAGAGAGCAGTCATTATCTATTGATGCGTTCATCGGAGCTCTCTGGCGTACAGTCCGGCCCTCCCTTTGATGTGGATCCTCTGGTTGCTGTTGATGCCCGATTTTCCGGTATGACACTGCGCCCGTCACTGTTGGGAATAGCCATTGATGATGGAGCAGCAGAATCTTCCCGTGTCATTGTGATGGGGTCCCCCTCTTTTCTGGATGATGAATTTATGGACGGTGCCAATCTTATTACTGTTTTAAATATGGTTGACTGGCTCTCTGGAGACGAAGCGTTAATTACACTTCGCTCCCGAGGGGTGACCCAGCGGCCACTGGAAGAGCTGAGTTCTGCCGGCCGTACTTTTTTTAAAGGGTTATGGATTTTTGGCTTGCCGATGTTGATTTCACTGATCGGTTTGTGGCGCTGGTGGGCTTTAAAAAGGCGCAGGGCTTTGTTGGCCTCATGAGGAGAAGCGAGTGAAAAAATCGATAGTGGTACTGATTCTGCTTTTAAGTGGTGTGGTTGTCTGGCTGGCTTCCAAGCCGGCTTCTGCACCGCAGACGGTACCGGAACTGGCTCATTTCGGTCCGGCCGAAGTATTCTCCATGACACTGACTCAGGAAGCGGTGGGGGTAATTTCTCTGCAGCGCTCCGATGAAAAGTGGATGTTAACAGGGAGTTTGTCAGATGAGGGGCAGGTGGCTGCAGATGCTGCTGCTGTTCGACACCTTCTGGATGATCTTTCGAGCATGGAGATCGTTCGTGTTGTTACACGTAGCCCGGAGAATTACGAGAGGCTTCAGATCGGTCTGGAGAAAAAGGGTTCAACCAAAACCGGTTCGGGATCAACTCAGGTAACCTTGAAAGGAAAAGATGGAATCGTGCTTCTGGATCTGTTTGTAGGCAAACAGGGCAGTGATTTGATCTCCACCTATGTTCGCGTGTCTGACATGTCCGAAGTGCTGGCTGTGAACAAGGTGCTTGTTTGGCAGGTGCGGCGTTCATATCAGGGCTGGAAGGCAGCCGTGGGATCAAAGAAGGGTGATGCAGCCCGGTCACAGGCAAAATGATACAGGTTTGATGAGCAGTCCTGATACTACACCCCCGCATCTGATTCTGTTTGATTGCGATGGAACATTAACGGATTCCCATGGTGCTATTGTTACAGCCATGCAGCAGGCATTTGAATCTTCTAATCTTACGCCGCCTTCCGATGAGACGGTGCAGAGGGTGATTGGTCTCTCTCTGGAGGGGGCTGTTGAACGCCTTTCTCCAGATGCATCCAGTAGCGAAAAGATTATTGAGGATTATCGGGAATATTATGTGGCAGGTGAAGCGATGATTTCACTCTATCCGGGTGTGATTGAGACGTTGGATGAGTTGAAAGAGCGTGGTTACTGGATGGCGGTTGTGACAGGAAAATCAAAACCCGGCTTGATACGTGTGCTGGAACAGTTCAATTTGCGCGACTATTTTTATGCGATACGCACCGCCGATTGCACACATTCGAAACCACATCCGGCCATGGCTATGGAGTGTATGGAAGAGCTGGGGGCAAGCAAAGAGAACACCAGTCTGGTTGGTGATGCACTGTTTGACATGGAGATGGCAAATGCTGCCAGTGTGCGTGCTTATGGTGTCTCTTTTGGCGTGGAGTCAGCGGGTGCTCTTTATGCAGCGGGAGCGTATGATGTTGTGGATGATTTTCCTGCACTATTGGGGCACTTTCCACCCTTGAGTTTGCGCAGTGAACCGGCCACGATCAACACAACGGGAGTTAAATAGATGGTGAAGAGAACCGTAAAATACAGTTTGGCTCTGTTGGGCCTGTTGATGATCGTATTGATTGTCACACCCTTTTTCCTTGATCTGAACAACTATAAATCACAGATCACGGAGGCTGTTGAGGATGCGACCGGGCGGACGCTTCAGATTGGTGAAATCGATGCCTCTCTTTTTCCATGGGTTGGTGTACGGCTGGAGAATGTGCGTCTGGCCAACCGGACAGGATTTAGTGAACGTGATTTTTTAAAGGTGGAGAGTCTGGATATCCAGATTGCACTTCTTCCATTGCTCAGCAAAGAGATTGAAATCAAAGAATTTAAACTTGATGCCCCCGAACTGTTTTTGGAACGTAATGCTGCTGGTGAGGGAAACTGGGAAGATCTGGTGGCCTCTGAGTCTGCATCAGACGTGGCTGTATCAGCTACTGCTATTTCAACGGATGCCACTTCTCAGCCTGCTGTTGAAAAGGCTGTTGAAAAGGCAGTCGAGAAGAATAACTCCTCATCAATGCTGGCAGCTCTGAATGCAGAGTCTCTGCAGATGAATCATGGTCGTTTTGTCTGGCTTGATGGTGTAACGCAGAAGCGTATTGAACTCTCCGACCTGAAGATTGAAATTAATGATGTTCAGATCGACCGTCCCATTGAGATGAAAGCTTCGGCCAGAGTGGGGGCAGATGAGTTAAGCCTGGCTGCTCAGATTGGTCCTCTGGGTGACCTTTCAAAGTTGAATATCGAAAAACTGCCACTGCAGGTGAATTTACAGAGTGAATCACTTGGCCTTAAAACCTTTGCAGGCTGGTTGCCGGAGCTACCGGCGTTTCTCGGGAATGTGGAAGATGCTCATCTGCGGTTGAATCTGCAGCTGGAACAGCGTCCCGATGGTATGCGTCTATCTGTTGGAGAGGCATCTCTGCTGGCTGCTGTCACAGCAGAGGCAACATGGAAAATTGAAATGCCTGACTCAAAGCGGGCAAAATTGCAGGAGCTGGGTTTGAGTCTGAACGGGCAACAGTTGTTGACTGCACAGGGCGAAGTCAGGCTGGATGGTAAAAACCGCTATCAGTTAAGAATAAAAGGGACGCCGATTAAGCGAACATGGCTGGCCACACTGCTGCCGGAGCTTAATAGTATGTATGCGGCGCATCCTGCCCCCTGGCAGGAGTTGAAGCTGGGTGCATTGATTGCCGGTGATCGTGAGCGCCTGGAGCTTCGTGATGTTCAGCTGAAGCTTGATAAAGAGATTCTTCAGGCTTCCGGTGTGGCATCATTTGATAAGGCACCGGATATTCGATTGCGATTGACCTCCAGAGAGCTCCATCTTGATCCGTGGCTGCCAAAACCCGAAGTGTCAAAGCAGGCACCTGCTTCGGTTGAATCAGAGCTGGCGGCAGTGTCTGTACCAGCAACATCCCAGGAGCCCGATCTGCGCTTTTTGAAGGGGTTCAGAATCAGCAGTCAGATGCAGATAGAAAAACTTCATCTGCGTGGTCTGGAGCTGGGTCGCCTGCGGGCCACTTTGAATGGCAACCGGGGAGTATTCAGACTTGATCCGCTTCGTTTTGATCTCTCCGGTGGTCAGGTCACTGAAAAGGCAACGTTGAATGTTGCGGCTTACCCTGCCAAATGGAGTGAATCGATTCATATGAGCGGGGTCCAAATCGGACCTGTTCTGAAGGCGCTGGCAGATATGGATATGCTGGATGGAATTTTGCAGATGGATACTGATATGAAGGCGGTCGGACTGCTGCCCAAAACCTCTCTCAAAAGCCTGAATGGACGGGGTAGTATTTTGCTTCGTGACGGTAGCGTGAAAGGTTTTGATATTGCCGGAACACTTCGAAACCTGACATCACCCAGTCAGGGTGGGAGTGAGAAGAAAACCGATTTTGCTCAGCTCTCCGCCAGTTTTAATATCAAGAAGGGTATAGTGAAAAATGATGATCTGTTTATGGCTTCACCACTCTTCCGCCTGACCGGACACGGTCTGGTCAATCTGCCTAAAAGCAGTCTTGATTTTCATGTGAAACCCCGACTGGTCGGTACGCTTACCGGACAGGGAGATACATTGACCGTGCGTAAGGGGCTGACTGTACCACTGCGTATCCGTGGCCCGTTTTCATCGCCCCGGATCACACCGGAAATTGATCCTGCCTCACTGATTGAGAATCTTGACGTGATTCGCAGTGGTGGTGGCGGCAATCTGATGAAGGGGCTGGGGAAAATGCTTATGGGCGGGGCTGCGAAGCCAGAACCAGAGCCAGCTGCACCGGAGTCCACCGCCACAGAGCCGCAACAACAGCAGCCTCAGAAAGCAACACCTGATCAGCAGCCTCAGAAAGCAACACCTGATCAGCAGATTCAGAAAGCGCTTGAGGGACTGATTCCGGGCTTCTGATCGGTTATTATTGAACTATTATGCATATTTACGAACGACTTCGTCTTCACCCTGAACGGCCACAGATAAGACAGATAAGACGTGCCGCGGATCTTCTCAAGCAGGGGATGTTTGCCGTTGTGCCCACTGAGACAACCTATGCGTTGATGGTATTGCCCGGATCGCTGGATGCGCAGAGTGATATACGAAAATTGAGACTGCTCGATGAACGCCATCTCTGGTCTCTTGTCTGCTCTGATCTCTCTCAAGCTGCTCAGTATGTGAAAATGGACAACCATGCCCATCGTATATTAAAACGCCATCTGCCGGGCCCTTTTACCTTTATTCTCCCTGCCAGTTCGCATCTCTCCAAGCGCGTGTTTGGCAAACGACGGGATGTGGGCATCCGGATTCCGGAATATGATATCTGTCATATGCTGCTTGAGGAGCTAGGGACACCACTTCTGGCCACATCGATGCAGTTTCCGGATGATGATGATGCGACAATTGATCCGGATCTGATTCATGATCGTGTAAAGCATCTGAATTGTGTGCTGATGGATGCCGGTTGGGCTGGCGTGATGCCAACCACGATTGTCGATCTTTGTGATGATGAATTTGAAGTCCTTCGTGTCGGGCTTGGAGAGTGGCAGGATTAAAAATATTGGCATAATTGGCCTTTGATTTGCTTGTGAAGCTATTAATATCAATAATACGTTACTACATTTTTAAAATTACGCTGGAGGGTTATTTAGGATGAAAGATTTTTTTGAAAGGTTGCTTTGGGCTTCACGCTATTTGACGCTGTTGGCGGTCTGGTCATGTATTGTCGGTATGGCGATGCTGTTTGTGCTGTCGGCGATTGATATGAGTAAGTTGCTGATGGAGTTTGTTGATGTCTATGTTTTAGGACATGAAGTAGAAAACTTCCATACGCTCGTAGTGAGTCATGTGATTACAGCTGTGGATGATTTCCTTCTGGCGATGGTTCTGTTGATTTTTGCACTGGGCGTGTATGAGCTGCATATCAGTAAAATCGCAGCTGCCCGTGAAGATGAATCAGCCGGTTCCATTCTGCAGATCAAGAGTCTGGATGATCTGAAAGATCGACTGGGCAAAGTGATCCTGATGATTCTGATCGTGGCATTCTTCAAGAATGTAATCCATGTGGAATTCTCTGAGCCGCTTGATATTCTCTATATGGGTGGCGGCATTGCATTTGTTGCTCTGGCCGGCTATCTCGGACATAAGGGTTCAGAACACAAATAATGACAATGGAGAGCAGGCCGATTTTGAGGCGAGTACTCGATAGCCTGCTGTTTATTGCAACACTGGCAGCCATCGGCGTCTCATTCTGGGATGAGGCGCCTGACTGGGCCAGTCTCAGCATACTATCGCTGTTTGTATTCTTCTTCTTTTTACGTTGCTGGTTCAGTGATCATCGAGCTCAATATTTGAAGAGTAACTGGATTGATCTGGCTCTGGTTGTACTGCTCTCATCACCACTGTTGCGGCTGTTTGTTGTTTTCAAAGTGGCGGGGCTTGCGCCTGCTTTAAGAATTGGAACGTTGATCAGGGCTAATAAAGACCGCCTGTTGAAGCTGGTCGTTCTTTCCAGTGAAAGTTTTCCTGTCGCGATGTCGCTGGTGTTTGGCATGGTATTTATCTTTGGAGCCACCGCCTACATGCTGGAGCACCCCCATAACCCGGCCTTTGCAGACATCAGTGATGGTCTCTGGTGGGCCTTTGTGACGTTAACTACGGTTGGCTATGGTGATCTTTACCCTATGACATCCGGCGGACGAATTGTCGCTGTATTCACTATGTTGTTCGGTATTGCCATCTATTCGCTGATGATCGCTAATCTCACCTATTTTGTTGAGCACTCCAAACATGATCCCAGCTCACCAGTGCCGGAAGAAAACAATGCACAGCCTGAGACAGGGTGTGAAGTGCGGAAGAATGAGCAGGCTGATGATCAAACTGATGATCAAGAGAGTGATCAGAAACCCTCCGCATAAACGGTCATTTTTTGATGCTTCTATACCGGTAGTTATATCCATCAAATAGCTCTAAAACAAAATTCAATATATCGATCCGATATTCGGAGCAAGGTAATGTCAGCGTGGCATTTGGCCCGTAGAGGCTTTGGTAGCAAGGGCTTTGTTGAAAAATTGTGATATAGATCACATTTAATAACCTGCTAAATGAGTATGCTGGGCTTTATGTTTTCATCAGGGAAATTATAGCCATGAAAAAACTGCACTTTGCTGTTTTGGTGGCAGCTATAACATTTGCTCTTCCCTGTAGTGCTGAACCTGCACTAACCGCAGTAGGACATGTTCAATATGTCACAGGTAGCACCTATGTTATCCGAAATGCAGAAACCATTGCTTTAAAGCTCAATGATGCAGTTTATTCATCCGATGAAATTTTAACTGCTGATTCAGGACGTTTGAAACTATCGATGAATGATGGAAGCAGGATTCTTATTGCGCGTAACAGTCAGGTAAGTATTGATCACTATGTAACTAAATACGGATATCGAATTTCAGGCCTCTTCAACACACTGAAGGGAAAGATTCGTTTCATCATTGCCAAGGTGAAAGGTCTGGATGCCCATTTCTCCGTGCAGACTAAATCGGCAATTATTGGTGTGAAAGGAACAGATTTCACCGTCATTGAACCGATGGGAACAGCTCCAACCCAGGTGATGCTCCATTCAGGAAAAATTGTTGCCGATTCAAAGAGAGGTGACTCTCATGTGATGAAACCGGGTACAATTGCCCGAATTATCTCCAACGGTGAAATTATTGTCCGGGGGATTACTCCTCAGGATCTCTCTGATCTGGGAGTACCTGTAGATATCTTTGGTGGCAAGTCTGGTGTTGCGGGTGTCAGAGGTCATTCAACCTCTATGTCTGATGGAGTTGAAGCAGGTTCAAAAGTTAACAGGTCATCTCAGGCCAAGGCAGTTTCACCGAAACCTGCTTCACCAAAGGTGGCGTCACCGAAGATAACTCCTCCGAAGGTTAAGCCTCCAAAGGTTAAGCCTCCAAAGGTTAAGCCACCAAAGGTTAAGCCTCCAAAGGTTAAGCCTCCAAAGGTTAAGCCACCAAAGGTTAAGCCACCGAGGCCATAAGCTTCATAGGTGATACTTTCTCAATTCACCTTTAAAAAAGAATGAATGTTTGTGGTTAATCGAAAATGGACTTTTCTCTAAGGATTACTCTTTTATCCGGTATACACCTGTGCCGGCAATCAGATCGTGCAGCGCCTGACGTTTGGGCGTAACCATCATGCAGAGAAGACTCAGTGCCGGCAGGGCTGCTGCAATCATGAACAGGGGATGGCCTGTTTTGTGGCCAAAGAGATAAAGCAGCGTCATGAACATGGCCAGCCAGGTAATCATCAGACCGAAGAAACGGATGGTTGCTGCCATAAGGGTGACCGGATCACCGGAGCTTGCCATGGCAAGGCGAAGTTTCCATGGCCGCATACCTGTAGTGGCACTATCTTTATACCAGAAGCCCACAAAATAACCGTATGCCACAGTCATAAAAAGAAGCTGCTTGAGTAGCTCGGGTGTTGTGCCGATGTACTGATCTGCAATAGAGACCGGAATAAAGACCAGAAAACCGATACCCACCAGAAGGACTGTGTCATAACAGCCTGCAAGCAGTCTCTTTACGATACCTGCGATTTGTACTTTTTGGCGCGCTGATTCAGCCATGATCCCCCCCAACTTAAAATAAACATCAGACATAGAGCCATGACGATTGTGGCACCGGATGGCCAGTCCTTATGATATGAAATAATCAGCCCGGTAAGTGTTCCTGTTAGAGAGAAGCAAACACTTAAGAGCCAGAGCCCCGCCAGTGAACGGCCCCAGAACCATGCGCAGGCTGCAGGCAGTACAAGCAGACCTGTGGTGAGCACAATGCCGGCCAGCTTCACACACATGATAACAGTCAACCCGGTCACGCCATAAAGCACCAGTCGCATCGTCGAGACAGGTAGCCCTGAAGCGGCGGCTGTAATGGGATCAAAGGCGATACTCCACCATGCACGGGAGAGTGTCAGCAGGCTGGCCATGATGATGGCAGCCAGTATCAGAAGCCACTGCAACTCTGTTGGTGAGATGGTCAGAATATTACCAAACAGTAGTCCGATGAGGTCAACCTCATAGCGGCTGGCTGTAGAGATAAGGATGACACCCAGAGCCATGGAACCCGCAAACAGCATCCCGGTTCCCGCATCCTCGGTAATATCCTGTGACTTCGGCATGGTTGCCAACAGCAGTGAGATCAGCAGAGCAAACACAGTCGCGGTTGGCAGTAGAGGGAGTGAAAGTGTGACTGCCAGTCCCAGTCCTGCCAATGATGCATGTGATACACCCACAGTGAGGAAGGAGAGTCGGTGCGCCAGTACCATCACAGACATGGAGGCGGTGACAAATGCAATCAACAGGGCTGGAACAAGGCTTTCCTGCATCACCTGACTGGCAAAAAATTGATTAAACATCTCCATAATCACTGTTTGTTGTCCGAATGCTCGTCCGGTTGTTCGTTCGGTTGTTCATCCGGATGAGAACAGCCGATGCAGCCTGCATCATGCGCCACAATATGAATGTGGTCGCCATACATGGCGTGCCAGATATCTTCAGGAATCTGATCACCCTGCATGGCATGGTAGTGAATACGCCGGTTCAGACATGCCACGGAATCCACATAAGCCGTGATAGCGGCAATATCGTGCTCTACCATGATGATGGTCATCTTCTGTTCAGTGCTCAGTTTACGAAGAAGGGCATAGAGCTGATCCTGACGTTTACTGTCCAGCGCCGCTGAGGGCTCATCGAGAAGAAGAAGTTTTGGATTCCTGATCAGGGCACGTGCCAGACGAACCCGCTGTTTCTGTCCGCCGGAGAGGTGGCGAAAGTCTCTCTCTGCCAGTTCGGCCATCTCAACCTGATCCAGTGCCTGCATTATGGCATCCTGATGGTCTCCCCGATTTCCGATCTGACGCCATAAAGGGGCTGCATAATCGGTTGTTCCCATTGCAACAACGTCATGAACCCGTAACGGAAGTCGTGGTTCGCGGTCATGGAGTTGGTTCAGGAAACCCACCTGTTTCAGAAGTCGATGGCGGTTAAATGGATGAAGCTGTTTGCCAAACAGTTCAATCTGACCGGAAGATGGTTGGAGCAGGCCTGCGATGATGGAGAGCAGCGTGCTTTTCCCGGCACCATTCGGGCCGATGATTCCCATGAAATGACCTGATTCCAGTGAGAGATTAATTTTTTCCAGAACAGGGGTTTTGGCAGGGCCGAAACTTAAATCGGTGATATTAAGATTGGGCGTGCTCATCGGTTGTTAATCCGGTCAATATTCTTTTGCATCAGTGTGGACCAGTCATCATCGCATGATCCTAACGCATCCAGATAAAGAATCTCTTTTTTGTTCTCTGCATGGTCTGCAAGCCATTGAAGTGAACGGTTGCTATGCTGGAGATCGCCTACCAGAAAAGCGGCAGGATTTTTCTTCAGCGTGTTCAGCGCAGCTTCAAGATGACGAGGGCCAAGTTCATGGCCATGATGTTGAGACTCAAGCGTGGTGAGAACAGGGACGTTGAATGATTTGAACAGACCACGCCATGAGGGGTGTTGCATGATGATACCGTCTGTTTTCAATTCTTTCAGAGCATGCGTCAATTCATCCTTGATCATGGCGACGGTTTTTTGTGCCATCGCAAGATTGTTTAGAATGATGGTTCTTTTTTCCGGCAGAATGGAGATTAGTTTTTCAGCCAGACGGGGCAGGATGATTTGTACTTGATCAGGATTAAGCCATGCATGGTCCTGATCCGGCCAAAGGTCGATTAGAGGTAGACCGGATGAGAGCTTCATCCAACCATGATCATCCTTTGAAGTTCTGACCAGAAGTGTGGCCTTTTTAAGTTTTTCTATTTGACGGGGGGATAGCTGAAAGTGGTGTGGGTCGCTTCCTGCCGGTAGCAGACAGGTAATCCTGCTCTCTCTATCAAGCATCTGGACAATGCCTGCAATAGGAGGGATGGTTGCAATGATTTCTGCGCTATGAGCTACCAAAGGAGCAGTGGCGGTGAATAAAACAGTGCTGATTAGTATCACAATATGTAATAATTTCTTGCAAAATCCACGGGTTACAGCTATTAATCTGGGGTCTGAGTTCAAATGTTTTGGAGGAGTTACCAAAATGCTGTCTGCTGTATTCCACGATGATAGGGCCATGGTTGCGAATGTTATGCGATCCTCTGCGCTGCTACAATATGGCAGAGAGGTAATGGGTTAATGCTCTCCCCCGACTATTTTGATTTTCGCTGGAGTTGGTACCGCCCAATTATCAACCGGGGTGAAACTCCTTCGGGTCGCAGCAAGGTAGATGTTCGCAGGCTTCCTATCCGAATTCCCGGAGAGGATGCGAGAGAGTACATCCCTTATGCCATCCACTCACAGCTCTCACAGGCTTTTTCTGTTTCGGTGCAGCGACTTCAGGATTACGCACTGAAATATATGATTAATGGGGAGAAGGTGTCCGGCCATCAGCTGCCGCAAATGGATGCTCTCTCACGTGAGATGGCTAAACATCTGCGCAGGCGATATCCGCATCTTCCGCATACGCTTGTACATCACTGGTGCGGAGACGAGAAAGGTGCCCCGGCCCTTTATCATGTCTGGCAGAACATGTGGAAGCAGTCATGGAAGCAGGATCAGGTTGATATCGCACCCTGGGTTCCGGCTGTGAATGTTCTGATTCTGAAACTGATTCGCGAGGCCATTGGAAAGCTCTCCAGTGAACATGCTGCTCATACCGATCATGTGATGCTCTGTATGGTAGGTGGCCTGTATGACTGGGCTGTACAGAAGTTTCTGAAGCAGCATCTGGATGGTGCTGTGGAAGTGACCCGTATTTCAACTTATGAATCGATGATTGTTCCTGCCACACCGATTGCCTTCCTCTATCGCCAGCCGGATGATTCACTGCTTGCTGATGATCGCTTTGTGGTTGCAGCATATGGCCTTGAGGCTGATCTGATACCGCGTATGCGGGCACTGCGTGCGAAAGTCGGCGCGAAAAATGAGGCGGGCATTCTTGCGTTGTTGACCCGAGAGAAGATGGGAGAGCATTTCTTAAAAAGAAGCTGGGCACGTCTTTCGCTTTGGGAGCTGGCAGAGAAGACCAATCAGGCGGTCTGGATGCAGTGGGTACTCGATGCCAAGAAGCTGGATCAACTCCTGGCTCGTCCTGAGGAGCTGCCTGAAGCCATTGCCAAGCTACTTGAACCATCCAGAAACCGGTATCCGATAGCTGCATGGCTGTTAAATCGAAGATCGGGAGGCAGGGCTGCAAAGAGTGCTGGCTCTCCATGGCTTCAGGATGATCGGGTGTTGATGGCTTTCCGTGTGTTTGAAGAGGATGTGAAAGTTGAAGTTGAACGGCGGAAATTCGAGCAGTTGTGGTTGGATCAGCGTAAATCACTCGCAGGACAGGGCAAGGGCGGAGAATCCGACAAGTCGCTGGAATCTGCCTATCGTGAAGGCAGGCTGATCTACTTTCAACCGGATGCGGAAAAATCCCTGCATAGCGGAACCTCTCTGGCGACAAAACAGGGTTGCCTGCGTGTTGAGTGGTCCGATTATCTTGCGGCAATGTCAGCTGTTCATTCAGAGAATCAGCTCTTTCTTGAGAATACGTTCCTGCCCGGGGTGCTGAATCTTCTATCCGGAAAAGACAACCTGTTTATCGACAACTGCTCTGCCTCGGGATGTTTGATGCGGGGCTCAATCGCTGAACTGATTCAGGCAGCGGTCGTTCTGCGTGTTCAACTGCGTGCCTGGTACAAAGATATGACTGAGAGTGATGACAGCTTTCATATGCCGGCGGTATCCATGTGCGTGGCACTGATGGGAGAGTGGGATTTTGTGCGTTATCAGAGCAAGGGGAGTGATGCTGTCACATTGGCATTCAGTCTCGCTGTGGCGCAGGCGGATTCCGGTGTTTCCAGAGATTGCGGCGTGGGCAGGTTGATCGCTTATCGTGATCATAAGTCCGGGCGCAAACCACTCGGTGGTGTCCGGGTTGAGAAGCTGGAGAGCGGCACAGGCCAGTCAGCTCAAGTGCTCTATAATAATGGCATTGCATTGACCGGTTCTGCAGTGGGCGAATTGACTGCCACCATGCGTCATCGAGCTTCAGTTCGGGAATTCCGCGTGGATGCAAAGTCAGCCGATGCGGTGCTCTCGGAGTATCGTGGCTATGGTGATGCTCTTGAACTGATCTGTATTGTTCCTAACGAGGGTGATGAGAATACTCTGCTTCTGGTTAAGCTGGGGCGCCCTTGCCTTGCCGGAGTTGATATTGATCTTTATGAGCTGCTTGATAGGGATACGAAAGCGGCTCAATTGATTCTTACAGATGGACTTGATCGCTGGAGATAGTGCTTTGAGCTTTTTTCTTTAAACTGTGACGATATAATTTAAAAAAAGATGACAAATTTTCCTTTGCTTAAAGAGAGTCAGGCATGGCTTGATACAGGCAGCTTGCCGGAACCGTTGCCTTCACGACTTGCTGTGGGCTGGTCGGGTGGTGCTGATTCAACGGCGCTTCTGCTGGCGTTGGCTGGTGCAGGTTATGATGTTCATGCTTGGCATGTGGATCATGCATGGCATCAGAGTTCAGGCGAACAATCTGAACAGCTGGCAGAGCAGGCAGCTTTGTGGGGGATACCTTTCAGTTCTGTTCGTCTTGAAACATCTCCGGGTTCAAATCGTGAAGCGGTTGCAAGATCGGGTAGATATCAGGCCTTTCATCAGCTTTCACAGGAACAGGGTCTGACAGCTCTCTGTCTGGCTCATCACAGGAATGATCAGGCAGAAACTGTGTTTATGCGTATGCTGCAGGGAGCTGGTGTACAGGGTATTCGAGGCATGCATCAGGTTCGCTTGCGGGATGGATTAAAAATATTCAGGCCACTGTTGCACCTTTCACGTTCTGAGCTTGTCACCTCCTTGAAAAACGCAGAAGTGACGTGGCTTGATGACATAAGCAACAGTGATATGACACTTTGGCGCAACAGGCTTCGCAAGCAGGTTTTTCCGGCAATGGAAGCGTCTGGCATTGATCCAACAGAACTTTTTTTGCGTTGGCAGAGGCAGGCAGTGATCATTTCAGCGGAAATTAATTCGGAAATTGATCAGATTCATCTTCAATGTGATGCGACAAACTGCTCTCTTCCGTGGCGAGAGTGGGAAGGGTTGCCCTCCACGATGCGTGCATACCTGCTTCAGCGGATGATGCAGCGCCTGTTTGGAGAGGGGAGTGTGGCAGGTAGACGGCATATTCTTCTGGTAGAACAGTGGATGCAGCAGGGTGGATTTGGAGGTCTGGACTTGTCACGGAGCCGTATCATGCGTAAGGATGGGCGACTCTATCTGAAACGCAAAACATGAGAGCTTCATAATACTTTAATGTATGCGCTTTCATATTTGGCATGAGATTGGCTAGAGTTATTTGGAATAGTTATTGAAACATATAACAGATGTTCCGTTATTGAGGTGAATTGATGGGTAAGAATCTTATACTTTGGCTTGTGATTGGATTGACCATGATGAGTCTTTTCAACATGTTTAATACGCCGGTATCCAAAAGTCATACCATGACTTATTCCGCTTTTATGGACAAAGTTGAGCAGGGTTCTGTTGAAATGGTGACCATTCAGGACAGGCGCCTGACAGGTCAGTATCGTGACATGAAAGGGATGACTTCAACATTTGTTGTACAGGTACCGAATGATCCGAATCTGGTTCAACGTCTGCTTGATAACAAAGTGGAAGTGGATGTGAAGCCTCAGGAAGAGATGCCGTTCCTGCTGTCGATTCTGATCTCCTGGTTCCCG
>JBEQLD010000150.1:0-2734 GCA_040326115.1 Mariprofundaceae bacterium
TCTGCCAGAGGGAGAATTAATCCGCAAAAGTGATGTGACTTATTTGGTAAGAGATTAAGAAAGTTTAGAATGCCTGAGTGTTTGTCCTTTCTTGCCTGCCCAAGAAAGAACGAAAGAAGGGCACCCGGCATCTGACTGCCCTGGGGTGCTCTTGCGGAACGTCAAGAGGAGAGGGCAGGAAGCCCGGTTCCGAATCAAAATTAAAACTCTTTAGCTGTTTTTAATGTTCGATCAGTTATTATGCGGAACCATATGGCACGGACTATTTTCATAGAAGGCAGGGAGCCGATTTTTGACCGATAATATCCGCGAAATCCCCTATAACTATACATCTTATTCAGACCGGGAAATTGTTATCCGGTTTCTTGGTGAGGATGTCTGGGATGACCTGAATGTACTGCGTACTCAGCGTCGTACGGGTCGATCAGCAAGGATGCTGTTTGAAATTCTTGGCGATGTCTGGGTAATCTCCCGTAATCCGTTCCTGAAAAATGATCTGCTCAAGGATCGTAAGCGTCTGAAGAAGATTTACGATCTGCATCAGGATCGTCTTCAGCGTATTCAGTCAGGTGCATCTGACAATCCCCGTGCCAGCAAAGTGGCCGCCTGCATCGAGCGAATGCTTGGAGATTTTTACAACTGGTTTGAACAGGAGCCCAAGCGCCGTCGCAAAGCTAAAAAGGTGTTCTCTAAATATACACACCTGAACAATATCCATTTTGATGCCTATACACTGACGCATAGTGCAACTGATGCGACCGATTGGCGTCAGCATCATCCGTTTTGTGTGCTGACTCCGGATTCACCTGAAGAGATCTCCGGTTTGATTCGTGCATCCCGCAAGCTTGATCTCGTGGTGATTCCTCGTGGTGGCGGTACCGGGCTTTGTGGCGGTTCTGTTCCGTTGCAAGACAACGCAGTGATGATCAATGTCGAGAAGTTTGATCACATCGGAAAAGTCGAGATGTGTGAGGTCAATGGTTCAACTGAAGCAACCATTACAGCTCAGGCAGGTGCGGTAACAGGCCATGTGATGAAAGCATCCGCGCCTTATGTGTTTGCTACAGACCCTACCAGTCTCTGGGCTTGCACTATCGGCGGCAACGTTGCCTCCAATGCCGGTGGCAAGCATGCCGTGATCTGGGGAACCTGTGTGGATAATCTTCTCTCGTGGAAGATGGTGATGCCGGATGGTAACTGGCTATTGATTGAACGCATGAATCATAATATGGGTAAAATTCCGGCAGATCAGGTAACCGAGTTCAAGCTGAGCCGTTTTGAAGCTGATGGTAAAACAGCATTGGAAGAGCCGGAGATTTTGAAAATTGACGGTTCACACTTCAGAAAAGAGGGATTGGGCAAAGATGTCACCCGCAAAGCGATGGGTGGACTGCCCGGTATCCAGAAAGAGGGCACGGATGGCTTTATTACTGAGGCCACTTTTATTCTGCACAAACCTTACGATGTAACCCGTACTGTCTGTTGCGAATTTTTCGGGCAGGAACTAACGCTGGCGACCAGGGCCATGGTCGCTATCAAGAATCATGTGGATAACGCTGAAGGTGTTCATCTGGAAGGCCTCGAACATTTTGATGAGAAATATGTAAAAGCCATCGATTATATTAATAAATCCACTCGCCGTGAACGGCCTCGTGTGGTGTTGCTGATTGATGTCTCAGGCAATAGCGAAACGGATGTCGCTAAAGTCTGCTCGGATATCACCCGGATCACTTCACATGGTGATGGTGAAGGTTTCATTGCCGTACAGGAACAGGATCGTAACCGTTTCTGGGGTGACCGTACCCGTATGGCAGCAATTGCCAAACATACACGCGCCTTCAAGCTCAACGAGGATGTCGTGATTCCGCTGCCTCGTTTGTCTGAGTACAACGATTATATTGAACATCTGAATATTGAAATGTCGATTACCAACAAACTGGATGTTCTTGAGTCGATTACCAAATTTTTACAAACAACCCACGATAAACTGACTTTGGATGATGCTGTGATTCAGACCGAGCTTGGTGTTGAAGATGATGGCTTCCTGGTGGATAAGCTTAATGAGTGTCTGCAGGTGGTTTCAGAGAGAGCGGGTCGCTGGAAACGTCTGTTAAAGGGTTTGGATAGTCCTGCTGTAGAAGTGGCTGATCTGCTTGGCGATGCGAAGTTTGATAAGAGAGAGGATCTCTTTCGTGTGATTCAGCGTGGTGCCAAGAGGATTTCTTACCGCGTAGATGTGGAAGCACCTGTATTGGATCGCCTGCGTGGTCATGAGCCGCTGATTCAGGGCGTGAAAGATTGTCATACCCGCACACTCTCCAGCAGAATTGTAGTGGCGACACATATGCATGCCGGTGATGGCAATGTGCATACCAACATTCCTGTGAACTCCAATGATTATTCCATGATGAAACGGGCTCACCATGTGGTTGAGCTGATTATGGCAAAAGCCAATGAACTGGGCGGCGTGATCTCCGGCGAACATGGCATCGGTATCACCAAGCTTGCTTATCTTGATAAGAATCACCTGAATGAAGTGGCTGAATATTTGAAAGGTGTTGATCCCGATCAGTTGTTTAATCGTGGAAAATTGATGCCGGGTACAGATTTAAGCCTTACATATACACCAAGTTTCAACCTGCTTGAGATGGAATCAATGATTCTTGAAGCAGCAGATTTGACCGAGCTTTCCGAAGAGATCTCACCATGCCTGCGTTGTGGTAAATGCAAACCT
>JBEQLD010000151.1:0-2730 GCA_040326115.1 Mariprofundaceae bacterium
GATGGTTCGCACCTATGAAACCCGCCGCACATGGTTGGTAGATGCGTTAAATAAGATTCCAGGCATGGATTGCATTACACCCGATGGTGCATTTTATGTATTCCCGACCGTCACCGACTGGATTGGTAAAACTGCATCCGATGGAACCAAACTGACTGATGATATTGTGATTTGCGAATGGCTGCTTGATGCCGCCGGTGTTGCACTGGTTCCCGGCACCTGCTTCGGTTCCCCAGGCCAGATTCGACTCTCCTATGCAGTATCACAGGATACACTGGAAGATGCTGTCAACCGGATTGCAGAAGCTGCTGCTTCACTCTGATATCTATTAATATTTATCAGAGCAAAAATGACAACAGAAGAGACCGAAAACAAACAGACATCTAGCGTAGAAGTTTGTCACGGCCCCAAGTGCAGTGACTTTGGTGGACGTGATCTATCTAAAGAACTTGATGCACTTGGCATCCATTCATTTGCCGGCGACTGCCGAAGCCTCTGCCCTCATGCCCCAGTGGTTCTTGTTGATGACAGATTAATCACCAAAGCCACAGCTACGAAGATTCTTGAAAAGTTGCTATAGCCAATATATCCATAGCCATCCTCTGGGTGTCAAAATAACCAGCTATTTCCGTCAATCATTCTACTGCAATCCATAGTTTTTCTTAAACTAACAGGTGAAATATTTGGCATCACTTTTGCTTGAAATCTATAATACCCTTCCCCACATGAGAGGCTCCATGAAAATCACGCAATCAAAACTCGAATACCTATTCGAACATTCACTTTGGCAACTGCGCTGGTCTGTGCTTATCGCTGTTATCTTTAGTCTTCTGACTGCTCTGATTATGTTTTATGTGGCTGCTGTTGATGCCTATTATGTTATCGATTCGATTACTCATTATGCTCAGGAAGAGAATATGTTTGATAGAAAAGAGATGCGGGGCGTAGCCGTTGGCCATGTGGTAGAGGTGATCGATGGATTCCTGCTCGCTGTTGTCCTGCTAATTTTCGGTTTTGGAACCTATGAACTGTACATTAGTCGCATGGATGGCCCGGAAAATCATGAAGCCGCAGAGCACCTGCTTAGAATTAAAAACCTGGACGATCTAAAAGCGCGTCTTGGCAAAGTGATTCTGATGATTCTGATTGTGAAGTTCTTCGAAATATCCATGGTAATGGAATACAATGGTGTTAAAGAACTCACTATTTTTGCCCTCTCTATCGGGCTTATATCCCTCTCTTTCTTTATGACTGAATTAGCAGCGCGAAAATCCGGCCAGCTAAAAACACGAAAATCTGACCGTGAAAACAGCAAGAGCAAATTAAAACTTACCCCAAAAGATTAATCTGAGGAAACCATGAGAAAATCACTTGAATCGAAATTTGAATCCCTCATTTGGCAAGCACGATGGTCAATCCTGGCAGCTGTGTTCTGTAGTGGTGCAACAGCGCTGGCTATGTTTTATGTAGCTGCTGTTGATGCTTACTATGTTATCGAAAGACTTCTAGATTATGCCACGCTGACAGACCCTTATGAGCGAATGAGTGTACGCTCCATTTCGATTGGCAACGTAGTAGAGGTGGTCGATGGCTTCCTGTTGGCCATTGTATTGCTGATCTTTGCATTTGGCCTCTATGAACTCTATATCAGTAAAATTGATTCTGCTTATGAAGAAGAAGCATCTGCTCATATGCTGGCCATCGACAGCCTTGATGACCTGAAAAGCCGTTTGGGCAAAGTAATCCTGATGATTCTGATTGTGAAATTCTTCGAGCTGGCTATCAGTATGGAGTTTGAAACCGTCTATGACCTGTTGATGTTCTCCGGTGGTATTGTGTTGGTTGGTGGATCACTCTTTTTGACAGAATTTGTTACAGGTGGTCAGAGCCAGAACAAAAATCACGATCCTGATCGTGAAGTCTGGACGCCTGAAAAGCGGGCTGAGAAAATGGAAGAGATGCGCACCCAGATGAAAGAAGAAGCGAAAAAAGAGCTGTTAAACGAGATGAAATAACCTCTTAAATCAAAGCAGCCGCCACAGAGCGGCTGCTTTTTTATGCAGATATATACTCGTTCAAACTGACAATCAGATGCTCTTTCTCTTCCATTAACAACGCCACCATATCTCTCAAAGAGACAATTCCAATAAAGTCCTCTCCATCAAAAACCAGTAGATGTCTGCAACGGTGTTCCTTCATCAAATCCAGACATGTCGAACCACTATCCTGAGGGGTAACTTTTACAAAATTCTCAACGACCACATCTGAAAGCAGCACCTTGGCGGGGTCTTTTCCTTCACCCACGACAAGCATCATTAAATCCCGCTCTGTAAACAATCCCGTGACACCCATCCGGCCAGAGACGATGACAGATCCAATATATTTACTGGTCATCAATCTGGCTGCATCTAATACTGTGCTTCCTTCATCAATGGTCGCCACATTTCTTTCAATAATTGACTCTATAATCATGGCATACCTCCTGACACTATTACTAGTGTAGTACTAAAATTAAGCTGTGCCATTACAGCTTGGTATAATTTTACCGGATTATCTGCCCTGATCACAAACAGATCAGAGCATTCAGTTAAATATAAACGAATGAAAAAGAGGGTTGATCTGTAATAAAAGGAACTGTTTAAAGTGGTATTCTACGAATCTGACTCGGCAGTGCTCTCGGTTGTTTTCTGAGCAGCCTCAGCCTGTACTCTTTCGAACACCTCTTCCCGG
>JBEQLD010000152.1:0-2726 GCA_040326115.1 Mariprofundaceae bacterium
CACTGCAACAGGAATATGCTCTGTCAGGTATAGAGGCCGGATTGTCAGTTATTGGAGCCTTCCTGTTGTGGAGAGGCTCAACGGCTGGGCTCCCTATCAAAACGATTGCAAATCTGTTTACACTTCTCTGTACTGCTTTCTTCAGCTACCTGTTTATCTCAGGAGGAGCTGACGAAACAGGTATCTACTGGCTATTTATCTTCCCCTTTGCAGCTTTCTTTTTGAAAGGAGTCCATTTCGGACTGTTGTGGGTAGTCGCTTTTTTCCTGCTAAACGCTCTCCTGGTCTTAACAGCCTCATATACCGGAATTCCGCTTGTTTACAGTGATGAAGTAATTCAGCGAGCAGCATTGGTCTATATATTTGCTGGAGCCTTTGCCTATCTCTATGAGTCCCTGCATTTCAAACACCAGTTTCATATCAGGCAAAAAGAAGGGGCATTCAGAGAGCTCATTGAGCACTCATCGGACATTGTGGCGATTGTTGACCCTGTGGGTGAAATCCTCTTTGTCAGTCCATCCTTTGAAAGGACTGTTGGGTATTCAACAGAAGAGGTTGTCGGAAGAGATGCTTTTGAATTCATTCATAGTGATGAAAAAGTCAATGTCAGAAACAAGCTGCTTAAAGTACTGCTCCACCCTGGCAACATTGAACATGCAGAGTTCAGATTCTTAAAAAAAGATGGCACATGGTCTGTATTGGAAGCCGTTGGCCAGACAATCGTTGATGAAAATTCTGCCATAACAGTAGCCATTAATGCTCGTGACATCACGGAACGAAAGGAGATGGAAGAGGCCCTTTTCGAATCTCAGCAGGAGATTCAGTCAATTTTTGAAAGCTTGCAGGATACATTCTATCGGGCCGACATTGACGGTAACATCACCATGCTCTCGCCTTCGGTTTCAGAGTTAATGAACTGCCAGCCAGAAGAGCTGCTCGGAAAGTGCCTTGCCGATTACTATGTGGAAAAGGATGGCCGAGACAAATTTCTGGCTGAACTTCAAAAGAACGATGGCCAACTTAGGGGTTATGAAGCAGCAGTAAAAAGGCCTGATGGATCAATCATATGGCTCTCCACCAACGCCCACTACTGCAGAAACAGAGAGGGTGCCGTTACAGGTGTGGAAGGCACCATTCGGGACATCACAGACAAAAAACGGCAAGAGGAAGAGCTGAGAAAACTTTCACGCGCTGTAGAGCAGGCCAATGATGCAATCCTGATTACGAACAAAAGAGGTATAATCGAATATGTTAACCCGTTTTTCACCACCCTCACCGGCTACTCCCCTGATGAAGCAATAGGACAAACACCGGGCATGCTTGAAGAGAGAGCCAAAGGCATGACATTTTACAAAGAGTTCTGGCGAGCAGTGCGCAACGAAGAGTCATGGAGCGCTTCCGTGACTGGCCGTCGAAAAGATGGAAGCATCTATCCTGCCCACCTCTCTGTAGCGCCCATTCACAATGAATCGGGTGAAATCACCCACTATGTAGGCATCCAACAGGATATGAGTGAGCACAAAAAGCTGGAAGAGCAATTGGCACAGGCACAAAAGATGGAAGCCGTTGGAATCATAGCAGGCGGTGTCGCCCACGATTTTAATAATATGCTTGCCGGAATACTTGGGAATACATATCTGTTAAAGCGGTCTGTTAATAACAATCCCAAATCTATAGAGAGGATAGAGTCGATTGAAACACTCAGTAATCGAGCGGCAAAAATTGTCGCCTCCCTTCTGGCCTTTTCCCAGAAAGAAACAGTCATAATGGATAGTTTCCCTCTCCATCAATTCATGGAGGAGAGCAGGAGGGTCTCTGAGCTTATGCTGCCGGAGCAGATTGAATTCAATCAAAAAATCTGCCCCGCCAGAGTAGTCGCACATGGAAGTAAAACTCATCTTCAACAGGTGATCATCAACCTTCTGGATAATGCATGTGATGCATTATCAACTACTGAAAAGCCAACAATTTTCTGCAACCTCAGCCTTGTATCCTCCATCGAAAAACTAAAGGAACAGTTCCCTAAACTTAAAGGGAGAAATTTTGCTCGCTTATCTATTACGGATAACGGATGCGGTATTCCCAAAGATACCATTAATCATATTTTTGAACCTTTCTATACAACCAAAGAAGTAGGCAAAGGTACGGGTCTGGGGCTCTCCATGGTGTTTGGCACAATCGAATCTCATGGTGGAGCTATTGAGGTCGAAAGCGAGGTTGATAAAGGAACGGCTTTTCATATCTATATTCCTGTTAAACACGAGTCATAGACAGACTACATTTTTTCTGCCCAGGAGAGCATTCAATCTTATACATTTGCCTTGCTCTGATACCCCACATCGGCAACATGCAGTCATGAACCTCAAAAGCACTGCACGTATTGCAGGTCCCCTTGCTGCCGTGGCCATTCTGGCCGGAGTTGATATCAGCGGTCACCCGCAAGCTGCCGCTATGCTTGCTGTCGCCACCTGGATGGCAATCTGGTGGATCAGCGAATGTGTACCGCTCGCCCTGACCGCCCTGATCCCGCTCATCTTCTTTCCTCTTCTTGGTATCACCACCGGCAAAGAGGTTGCCCCCAAATATGTGAACAGCATCATCTTTCTCTTTCTTGGCGGCTTCCTGATTGCTCAGGCAATGGAAAACACCGGCCTGCACAAACGAATCGCCCTGAACATGCTGGCAAAACTGCACGCCAGTCCGTTACAACTTGCCATCGGATTCTC
>JBEQLD010000153.1:0-2594 GCA_040326115.1 Mariprofundaceae bacterium
CAGCGAATCAACGCCTCTGCGCCAACGCACTCGCCACTGGCCAGATTCACCTTCGGCTGGAAGTAGAGCTCAAACTCCTTGTTCTTAATAGCGCCATCAATGGCAGCCTTCATCTGCAACCGAAGCTCAAGATCTTCACCCATACTGGCAGTGAAAAACTGAAAGTTATTACGCCCGCTATCTTTGACCCGATACATCGCCGTGTCGGCATATTTAATCAGTGTACCCGCATCTTCCGCATCGTTGGGATAAACACTGATTCCGATACTGGCCCCAATACTGGCCTCATGTTCCTCCAGCAGAAATGGCTCATTCATGGCGGTAATAATCTTCTCCGCAATATGACTGGCATCATTGATACTTGAAATATCCCTAAGAATCAGGGTGAACTCATCACCTCCCATCCTGGCCAGCACATCAGAACTCCGGATGACCTTTTCCAGCCGTTGGGTCGCCTCCTGTAGCAGCAGGTCACCAGCCTGATGGCCCAGTGTATCGTTGACCTCCTTGAAACGGTCCAAATCCATGAACAGAACCGCCACCCCACCTTTAGAGCGCTCTTCCTCCTTCAGAATCTGTTCCAGAAGATCATTGAACAACATCCTATTGGGAAGACCGGTCAGGACATCATGCTGGGCCTGATACTGCAGCCTCTCATCGGCTTGCTTGCGTTCGGTTATATCAAAAAAGATAGCAACATAGTGGGTGGTCTCCCCGTCATCACCCTTGATGGCCGTGATGGTCTCCCACACCGGATAGGTTTCACCGCTCTTCCTGCGATTCCAGAGCTCTCCCTGCCACTTTCCGGTCTCAAGAACATCCTTCCACATCGACTCATAAAAACCGGCATCATGATGCCCCGATTTAATTAATCTGGGATTGCCGCCAACCACCTCCGCTTCACTATAGCCGGTGATTGCGGTAAATGCGGGATTTACAGAGAGGATGACCCCATCGATATCTGTCACCAGAATCCCCTCCAGTGCACTCTCAAACACCTGGCCACTCAGGCGAAGCTCACTGGATCGCTCATTGATCTGCGTCGTCATCGCCTTGAAGGTGCGGGCAAGATCTCCGATCTCGCTTTGATCTTCCAAAGGCAGAATCAATTGCGATGAGCCATCGGCAAATGCCTCCGTTGCATCTATTATCAAACGCAGCGGCCGCATTAAAAGGGTAGAGAGAAAGAATGCGATCAATATCGCGAAGGCAATAATAAACTGTCCAAAGATGCTGATGCGTCTAAGAATAGGTGTAGCCTGATCAGCCTTATGATCCGGCGATGTAAGCTCGATCAAAATGATGAAGCGTTCCGGGTGCAGCGAATCAAAGGTGATTTTGCGGGCAATGGCTATCGCTGGATTGCCATGCTCATTCACTTTAAACGTAGCAAAAAGTGAGTCACTGTCCGGCGACAAAAGTGAGGAGAGCTCTGGAAACTCATCCTGAACACGATAACGCTCTCCCAACTCAAAGCCGAAGACCATATTCGGATCCGGATGGACAAGATAATCACCCCGTTCATTAACAGCACGATCCAGGTCACTATCGGAATCCAAATCACCCCATCTGGAGAGGAGCGGCTTCATATCCATATTAATGACGACCATACCGAACATTTTACCTGAGCTGTTATATACTGGTATGGAGGTGCGCATGACCGGCTGGTATGGCTGCACAAGCTTGCCGAACTCCCGATCATAATTGATCTCTGAAAGGTAAACCCTGCCTGCCGGAACTTTCAGGGTCTTAATGAAATAATCCCTGTGAGCTTTCGATTGAAGAAGGTGCTCCGGTTGAACATAAACCTTCCCATCAACGCGTCGCTCCACCCGGACAAGCTCCCGACCGCTGTTTTTCAGCCCGATGAACCTGATCATCTTATATTCAGGTCTGCTCAAAAGAAAATACGAAAAGATCTTCTGCAGACGACCCCGCCACTGGCTTCCCGTTGAACGGTCAAGCGTATCCATGCCGCTGTCCGAACCAGCCCTCATGATGCCTGCAATGGGCGGTGTAGCGGCAAGGAACCGGGCATCTTTTTGAAGGCCGTTGATCAAAGTCTTGGTATCAATGGCATGGATATCGATCTCATTGCTTGTCTTGTGAAGCTCCAGCTCAAGCAAAAGATCGGTCGCCTCCCTGTAGGCAACCTGTCCGACAATGGTAACTGCGCTCAGGATAATGACTGCGGAAAGAAGCGTTACTTTCTGAGCAATACCGAACATACGTCGTTTCAACTCTGTCGAAGTCAATATGAAAATCACCAGTGTCAGCAGCATCGCAACGGTCGCCAACATGGCGAGACTCACTTCACTAAACTGCCAGGATGTTCGTTGATAGGGCGTAGCTGTAGAGAAAAAAGTTACTGCCGCCATACCGGTGTAGTGCATGCCGCCAATGGCGCCACCCATCAACACTGCGCCGGTTATCTTGCTTTGGCTCAGATTCCTGCTCTCTCCAGCCAGAGCGCTGCAGTAGAACCGGAGTGCGACTGATGCAACCGTCATGGCAATCACAACAGAGATTGCAACCCACAGCAGGTCAAATTGCATGACGGCATCCACTCGCATCGCTGCCATACCAGTGTAGTG
>JBEQLD010000154.1:0-2520 GCA_040326115.1 Mariprofundaceae bacterium
ACAGCTGCGGCAACCAGATCTTCAATCAGGCTTTTGTCCTGCTCATCCCAAAGCGATTGATCAATCTCAATTCTGCGCACCTGATGAGCTCCGGTCATGGTCACTTTCACCATGCCGCCACCTGATTCACCCGAGATCTCCATCTCGGCCATCTCAGCCTGCATCTTCTGCATATCTTCCTGCATCTTTTTTGCCTGCTGCATCATTTTACCAATGTTCATCCCACACTCCTGAGAAATTCTACTGATGAAACTCTTCTGAAAAGAATCACCTAATCACTATGCTCCACACCCGGCGCACGCACTTCCACGATTCTGACATCCAGTTTCTCAACCATCGACTTCAGATGCGGGTCATTTTCCGCCTGCTCCCAAAGCCTTCTCTTTTCAACTTCTGCCTGTTTGTCTCTGGCCTGAGAAAGACTCTCAGTCTGCTCATCCTGTGCAGCCTCCCAGAACACTTCCCTGCCAACCCACTCCTGAAACGCCAACCTGTCAGGTACGGCAATGGCATTCTGCTGGTGTTTGTCCAGAGAGAGACGAATCTTGCTACCGAACTCCAAAATCCCGACATGCTCCAGCATGGCTGTCACACCGGGTTTAATCACATGATATGCTTCAAGTGCCTGCTGCCAATCAGAAAAATGTTTGCCCGTAGCTTCTGATTCTGAATGCAGTGGCAGGTCAGGTTCAATAAGATCAGGCTCGACCGGGTCAGGCTCTTCACTCTCAACCGTGATCGGCTCAGCTTCGCTCACTGGCATTTTTTCAACCACAGTTTCCGGCTCTGCTTTCTGCTCAACCGGCGCTGCCGGAGATGCTTTTTCAACCGGCGCAGGCTTTTTTCTCTCTGTTGAAGAGACAACACCAGCTGAGGGTGCTGACAAATCATTCAGATGGCTCAAACGCATCAGAATCATTTCAGCGCCACGCTGCTCATCCACCATGGCAAGATCACGCAGACCATGCACCAAGACCTGATAACGAAGATCAAGCTCCTGAGCACTCCATCGCGTCGCCCACGACTCAAGCCACTGCCGATCATGTTCATCCGGCTCATCGGCAAGCAGATTCTCCGAAACCATCAGACAACTGAGATGATGCATCAATTCACTTAAAGAGAGCAGCAGTGTACGCGGAGCATGCCCGGCATTCAGAGCTGACCTGAACCGGACTACCGACTCATTTGCATCCCCGGAAAACAGTGCGTCTGCCAGCCCTCTAATCAACTCCGAACCAACCAGACCCAATGCATGTTGAACATCTTCGTTTTTTATATTCTGACCTGAATAAGCAAGCACCCGCTCAGTCAGTGAAAGTGCATCACGCACACTGCCATCGGCAGCCCTTGCGATTGCATGCAGAGCAGGAAGCTCAAACTGAACATTCTCCTTGCCCAGCACCTCTTCCAGATAGGCTGTAATCTCATCCACGCCAAGCCTGCGCAGATCAAAGCGCTGGCAGCGGGAACGGACTGTAATGGGTAACTTCTCAATTTCGGTAGTCGCCAGAATAAACAGTACATGTGAAGGCGGCTCTTCGAGTGTTTTCAGCAGTGCATTAAACGCATTCTTGGAAAGCATATGTGCTTCATCAATGATATAGACGCGGTATTTCAGTGAGGTCGGTGGATAGCGCACACCATCAAGAATTTCACGGATATCATCCACACCGGTATGGCTGGCGGCATCCATCTCCTGCACATCCAGATTGTTTCCCTGCATAATCGAAGTGCATGCTTCGCACTCTGTGCATGGCTCGCCATTGTTGGCATTGGAGCAGTTCACAGCCATCGCCATCAAACGGGCTATGGTTGTTTTACCTACACCGCGAATACCCGTCAGCAGATAGGCATGTGCCAGACTCTGGCCGGCAAGAGCATTCTGCAGTGTTCGAACCACGACATCCTGACCAACAAGATCAGAAAACTGTTTAGGCCGCCAGCGACGGGCCAGTACTAGATAGGACATCGCTTTACACTACGGTTAGTTACACGGCATGCAATAAGTTCACTCATCACATCAATAATGTAATAATTATCACGCACTTGTACTTAGTTCATTGATTATATTCCCGCCATCAAATTAGAAGGAAGGGAATATAATGAAACATATGATAAAGATAGCAGGAATAGCTCTGGCCATTGTCTTCAGTGCTACGGCTGCTCATGCAGGGGACATCAAGCCGTATGTCGGCGCTGGCATTGGAATGTTTACCGCTGATTTTAATAATGGATTTAAGGCAAAAAACGCCGTTGGTTTTTACATCAATGGTGGCGCAGATTTTAATGATTTTATCGGCGCCGAGCTTCGTGTTGGAACGATTGGATCAAAAAAGATAAGTAACGCTGAAGGTGGAGGAAAAATTAAAACAGATTATTTCATCTCTTATCTGGCCAAACCACAATTTCACTTCACCCCTGAAGCAAGCATCTATGCACTGGCCGGTGCAACTACAGTAAAAATGACTGGGTCTAGCACATTCGGAAGCAGCAGCGTCACAAGCACAAAATTGACTTATG
>JBEQLD010000155.1:0-2467 GCA_040326115.1 Mariprofundaceae bacterium
AAGCCCTGTATAGAGAATGTTTTGGCCATCAGGGCAAACACACCAATGGGAGCAATGTGCATGACCACATTCACCACTTCCATCATCACCATGTTCAGTCTTTCAGCAGCTTTGTAAATCACTTCGCCCGGCTTGCCAATCATAAGAATACAGACAGCAAACAGGATGGTGAAAAAGATGATCTGCAGCATATTGCCTTCTGTATAGGCAGCTATGGGGTTGCTGGGGATCAGGTTAATAATCACCTGCGATAGTGGTGGTGCTTCCGGCGGTGTGAATGCAGTTGTTGCTGCCTGAGACATTTTAAAGCCTTCGCCGGGCCCTACGAGGGTAGCTATTGAGATCGCCATGGTGATTGCCAGGGCTGTTGTGATCATGAACAGGAGGAAGGCCTTGCCGCCAACCCGACCCAGTTTGGAGATGTCGCCCAGTCCGCACACACCACATATCAGGGAGAAGGTAACCAGAGGTACAACCAGCATTTTTAACATGTTGATAAAAATTGAGCCAACAACATGAAACAGACCGTTGACGAGATAATCCTGAACAAAGCGGACATCCTGGGCAAAGATGTTAATCAGGCTGCCAACAATGAGGCCGATAACCATCCAGATAAGAATTTTGGTTGTCATGCCTGTTTTTTGTTTCATTGATTGCCTCTCAACTTGTTTGAAGAGCCTATTTCAGCATAGATGTGAAGATAGAACAATTTTTGTTGTGGGGATGAGTGGTTCTCCAATTAGTATCAATAGAAGGTCGATTTGTATGGTGTTGATCCATTTGTGCTACTGCATTCGCAAGTTAATGAGCCGATAAGTTGGCTGGAATCTTGCTTTTTTAACGATTATTCATAAATATTGAATCAACTTATTCTAATATTCATGAACACGTTTGTTAGCATGTTGGGGGAGAGGGAAGATGAAAATAGAAGATGATGGCACGCAGAGCGGGCTGAGATTTCAACTGAACAGGATTCTCTTTACGATTGATGAGGGTCCGGGCAAGTGGTTGAATATTTTTATTTTGCTGCTAATTGTTTCTGCAGTGTTTGCCTCCATGCTCAATACACTTCCGGATGTAAAAGCCGAGTATGGTGACGGGATTGATCAGTTTCAGATCTATGTGCTTTATGCATTTGCCATTGAATATTTTCTGAGAATTTTTTCAGCTCGGCATGCTGGCAGATATATCAAAAGCTTTAACGGTGTTATTGATCTGATCACGATTCTACCACTCTTCTTCGGTGCCAATTCACATGTGATTATCCGACTTCTTCGTGCCATCCGTATTATCAGAATTGCTCTTTATTTTCCGGTTGTTAGAGCGTTATTTGCTTCGTTGCAGGGCTCCATTCAGGTCTTGCTCGGCGTATTGGGCACGATTGGTCTGATCTCTGTTACGATGGGAAATCTGGTATACATTCTGGAGCCGCAAACCTTTGCCGATGCCTTTGAAGGAACATGGTGGTCTCTGGTGACGATGAGTACGGTGGGATATGGTGATTTTGTGCCACAGACACCTTTTGGACGCCTGATTGCCACCGGCTTGATCATGTCGGGCATCTGCATGTTTGCCATGGTGACAGCGGTGGTTTCGGTTCGAGTCGGCCGGATGGTACACAACTCGGTGCGCTGCATCAGCTGTAGCCACGGCATCTCTCCTGACTACGATTTCTGTCCACACTGCGCAGAGCCACAGCAGGCTCAGGAGCTTCCGGGCGGGCTTGATGAGGATGGGATTGAGGGCAACTAAAAGAGATCTTTAAGAAGCCCGCTTTTTTTACTCTGGAGATAGCCTGGAATTTGACTTTACAGGTCGATCAGTCTGCTTATAAAGAGCTTTGAATGAACGATCCTTGATGAATTCGGCTTTGTGAATAGTATGCTTCGTTTTTACAGGCTCGGAGGCGATATGCAGGATATCCGTGAAGGACTGACATTTGATGATGTATTACTGGTGCCTCAGGCAAGTAAGGTAATGCCCAAGGGTGCAGACACCTCTGCACAACTTACCAAGAAAATCCGTCTTAATATCCCCGTTGTTTCAGCCGCCATGGATACTGTTACTGAATCCGGTACTGCCATTGCACTGGCTCAGGAGGGTGGCATCGGTGTCATCCATAAAAACCTGACCAATGAGCAACAGGCGGGCGAAGTTCGTAAAGTGAAACGTTATGAGGCCGGTGTGGTGCAGGATCCCCTGACTGTAATCGAGGATATGACACTGGTGGATGTTCGTCGTCTCTCAATCGAGCATGGCTTTTCCGGTTTTCCGGTGCTCGATTCCGATGGCAAAGTATGCGGCATCGTCACCAACCGTGATATCCGTTTTGAATCTGATGATAGTACTCTCGTGAAAAATATGATGACCGGGTCTGATCGACTGGTCACCGTTAAGCCGGGCACAGAGTTGGAAGTCTGCAAAACACTCTTCCGTGAACATCGCATTGAAAAGCTTCCTGTGATGG
>JBEQLD010000156.1:0-2423 GCA_040326115.1 Mariprofundaceae bacterium
GCTTTTGAAAAGAGTGCTTTTTCTCTCAAAGAGAAAGGCCTGAGCAAACCGGTTAAGACTCAGTTTGGATGGCATGTGATTGAAGTGTTGGGTAAGCGCCCTGCCCATATCAAATCATTGAACGAGTCACGTGATGAAATTGCCAACCTTCTAGAGAAAATGACTCTCGACCAGTGGATTGATAAACTAATCTTAAAAGCTGATGTGACAATTATTAAACCGGAATATCAAACAGCGGAACATGAGCCAATAGAACCCGCACATTGAATTATACTTCCACAGGTCTAAAATGACTTTATGAAAAATGAACCGCCTGGCAAGGGGCACTCTATCAATCTACAGATTGAAGGAATGAACTGTGCATCATGTGCAGGCAAAGTAGAAAAAGCACTGACAAGCCTGCAGGGCGTTAACCAGGTACAGGTAAATCTTGCCAACCGTTCCGCACACATCGATGGTCTTAAAGGAGAAGAGGCAACAGAGGCTCTGATTCAGGCTGTCGAGAGAGCGGGATATAAAGCTGCGCCCTTATCAACGGTAGATGCCTCTGAAAGAGAGTCTCATGAACATGCCCGGTTCATGAAGATGATTCGAAAAGCTATCACTGCTGCTGCATTCGGGTTCACGTTAATGGCTGCAGGTTGGCTGCATCTGCTGCCAACACTAGCTGAAAGTCAAACATTCTGGATCTCGGTTGGCGTCATGACACTTGGTATCATGACCTTTGCAGGCGGCCACTACTATTCAGGCGCCCTGCGTTCAATCCGTTATGGAAATACCAATATGGATACGCTGATCGCACTGGGTACCGGCACAGCATGGGCATACTCCATGTTTATTGCCCTCTACCCTGATCTGGTCATGGCATCAGCCCGGCACTTCTACTTTGAAGCTGCCGTCATGATTATTGCTTTCATCAATCTTGGACAGGCCCTTGAAGCCAGAGGGCGCGGTAAAACATCCGAGGCCATTCGAAAACTGATCGGCCTAGCACCAAAGCAGGCCTGTCTGGTTATTGATGGTGTCGATTCCATCGTACCTATCGAAACACTCAAGCCCGGAGACATCATCCGAATCAAGCCGGGGGAGAAGATTCCTGTAGATGGTGAAGTCATTGAAGGAAGCTCCACGATTGATGAATCAATGCTGACCGGTGAACCCCTGCCCGTACAGAAACAAGCCGGTGATTTGGTGACAGGCGGAACTGTCAATGGCACCGGAAGCTTTCTATTTAAGGCCACCCATACCGGATCAGAAACGGTACTGGCTCATATCATTGATATGGTGCAACGCGCCCAGACTTCCAAGCCCGATATCGGTCGCATTGTAGACAAAGTCACTGCCATCTTCGTCCCTGCTGTAATTACGATTGCAGTGATTACCTTTATTGTCTGGTATGCCTTCGGTCCTGATATTGATTATGCTTTTGTTACCGCAGTGACCGTGTTGATTATCGCCTGCCCCTGCGCGCTTGGCTTGGCTACACCGATGTCGATCATGGTCGGTATCGGAAAAGCTGCTGAGTACGGCATCCTGATACGCAATGGCGAAGCTCTTGAGCGAGCAGGAAACATCGATACGGTCGTACTAGATAAGACAGGCACGATCACTGCCGGCAGACCAGTGGTGACTGATATCATCTCTGATGATCCTGATCAGCTGCTACAACTGGCCGCTACACTTGAATCAAACTCTGAACATCCTCTGGCTTCAGCCATTCTGGAAGCTGCCAATGAGAAGGGTGTTAAACTGCTGAAGGCAAATGGCTTTCACTCAGACACAGGGCAGGGAATCTCTGCAGAGATTGACGGTCATTCCGTACTTCTGGGCAACTCGGGTTTAATGCAATCTCACAACATCTCCATATCATCCGAATTGGAAGAAACGTTCAATAAAATGGCAGAAAATGCAAAAACTTCCCTATTTTTAGCTAAAAATGGGTCAGTTCTTGGCATTATTGCGATTTCCGATCCCATTAAAACCGACAGCCCTGAAGTCATTGAGCGCATGCATGCACTTGGCCTGAAGGTGATCATGTTAACCGGAGACAACCTGCACACGGCCAAAGCCATCGCCGAGCAGACCGGTGTGGATGAGTTTGTTGCCGGCGTCTCACCTCAGGACAAACATGACAAAATCACCGAGCTGCAAAATGAGGGCAGGAAAGTCGCCATGGTCGGAGATGGCATCAACGATGCAGCAGCTCTCGCCCAGGCCGATGTCGGTATCGCTATGGGAAGTGGAACAGACATTGCCATTGAAAGCTCGGACATCACTCTGATACACGGCTCACTGGCCGGAGTGGTTCGTGCTGTCACTATCTCTCGCGCTACCATTCGAAACATCAAACAAAATCTGTTAGCGCCTTTATCTACAACTCACTCGGTATCCCGGTCGCCGCAGGTCTGCTCTTCCCGCTTTTC
>JBEQLD010000157.1:0-2407 GCA_040326115.1 Mariprofundaceae bacterium
CTATCACTGCCCTGATTTTAGCACGCATTATCAGCGAAGCGGGTTTTCCCGGCAGCAGCCTTAATGTGCTGCCTATGAGGCACCAGGATGTTCCCATACTGCTTCAGAGTGACGATATAAAAATGATCAGCTTTACAGGCAGTGCCAAAATCGGATGGGGCCTTAAACAGCTGGCAGGAAAGCAACGCATCACGCTTGAACTGGGTGGTAATTCCGGAACTTTTGTTGATGAAACTGCTGATCTTGAATTTGCCGCCCAGCAGCTTGCCATGGGTGGCTTTGCCCATGCAGGACAATCCTGTATCGCAGTTCAACGTATCTATGCACATAAAAACATCTACGAGCAGTTTTTGAAACTATTGATTAAAGAGACTAAAAAAATTAAATCAGGAAACCCGCAATCCATAGATGTCATCACCGGGCCTTTGATTACTGCAAAGAGTGCCGAACGGGTTCTGAGATGGATTCATGAGGCCCAGGCCAATGGTGCAAAAGTTGAATGTGGTGGTAATCGACTCGAGCTGGGACGAGGTCAGGTGATCGAACCTACGCTTTTAACGCATGTAAAAGATTCCATGCAAATCAGTTGCAAGGAGGTTTTCGGCCCGGTAATCACCCTCTCCCCCGTTAGCAGTTGCGATGAAGCCATCAGGCGCATCAATAGATCAGACTTTGGCCTGCAGGCAGCCATTTTCAGTCATGACATCCGCAATATTCAGTTGGCAGTTGAACAGCTGGAGGTGGGTGGAATTATTATTAACGATTTTCCAACCTATCGAATCGATCACATGCCCTATGGCGGAAGCAAAGACTCAGGGCTTGGTCGGGAAGGCATTCGATCCGCCATGCTGGAGATGACCGAAGAGAAGATGATTGTTACACGGCTCTCCATCTGAATTATTTTTAATAGCTGAACAGACAAAAAAAGAGGGAGGCATTACGGACTTTATAGCTAAAAGAATGTACTTTCTTAACAAGTGATAAAAAGACCAGATTTATTCTGGTCTTTTTTATTATCCCCTAAAGTACATACTATGTACTACATGTGTACTACATCATATTGCGCTGATTCTGAATGTCCGCTTTCGGCCAAAAGCGGACATTGGACATTATTTCTTCCTGTCATCTTTATCGGAATCCGCCATCGCAGCAGGTGCCAGACCCGAAACCATCAAAAACAGAAATGCCATAAGTGTTGAAAATAACTTCATATACTACCCTCCAATTAAAATAGAGAGGACAACCTAATGCCCTCTCGAACAACCAAACGTGAAATGTTTCACGAAGTAACCAAGAAATCTCTGAATAAGTAAATCCTGTACATTATTCAGAACGCAAAGAAAAAAGTGTCATTTTCCTTTGCTCCTAATATCAAGCACTTGCGTGTTTGATATTAGCAACCCGTCCATAGGTCGCACGGATACTCTGAGTTCCTCAGAGCATCCCTAACTGAATTTTCAGTTCAGACGTCTTACACTCACCCGCCCATCACTGCTGACATTCACCTGATAACGATTGCCGTTAGGACATGTAGCACGAATCGTTCGGTTCCCTGCCCCGTCGCTCTGCTGTTGAATCTGGGAAACTGCAGAGCCTCCACAAGGGTGCCCACGCAGCATGATGGTCGTTGCGATATCCTCCGCCAATGTCACGGCCTGAGCCTGTATCGGCATAAGAAACAGTGCCATAAATGCAAATATAATTTTCACGATTTCACCTCCACAAGGCTTTTCCAGATCGTATCCCGGGCAAGATGTATGTCTTTGGAAAGCACCGGATCACTATCCAACAATGCCAGAATTTTTAACAATAGCCCATTAAAGCGATCTCTAAGCTGCTCTGAATTCTCTTCAAACTCCTCTCTCTTTCGATAGGACTCAACTGCCTCTTTAAAATCAAACACATCGGAACGAATCGCCAACTTGGTAAAGAGGCCAATCGCCTTTGTCTTTTTCAACCGCACAACCAGTTGTTCAATACCCAGTTCAGCTGGTTTGGAGCTGTTTTTTTGTATTGTATCTGGTTTTTTTCCGGCAACAGAAACCGGCTCTTCTTTTAGCCCCTCTGTTTCACCGGTTTCAATCCTTTCCGGTTTAGCCTCGTCTGAATCAATGTCTACTGATTCAACCATGCGCTCAACCGCTGCATCCTTAGGACAACCGGCATATGCCAAGTCAACGGCCATGAGAGAGAAAAACACTCCCAAAACCACTGCAAAAGAAGATATCGAACAGTTCATACTGTTATTGTAGATTGAAGAGTTTTTTTGAAAAGGCGGAGAAATCACCCGACTACTGCGTGATCAGAGCACCTTTGATGTATGCTTGGGAGACATACGGACTGTTAAAGTTAACTGATCACCATCCAGCTTCTGTTCCAGCACTCTTCCATGCTCATGGCAATAGGC
>JBEQLD010000158.1:0-2310 GCA_040326115.1 Mariprofundaceae bacterium
TCCGCGTAGAGCTGCTCTACATCCATCTCTTCGATGGACTTGGCACGGTCATCCTTCTCATCGCCACGACGAGTGAATACCTGAACATCAACAACTACGCCTTCATCACCCGGCTTAATACGCAGAGATGAATCACGAACATCCGATGCTTTTTCACCAAAGATGGCACGCAGCAATTTCTCTTCCGGAGAGAGCTGGGTCTCACCCTTCGGAGTGATCTTACCCGCAAGGATATCGCCGGCTTTTACTTCCGCACCAACATAAGCGATACCTGAATCATCCAGATGACGCAGTGCTTCTTCACCTACATTCGGGATATCCCGAGTGATCTCTTCATCACCAAGCTTGGTCTGACGCGCAACACACTCGAACTCTTCAATATGAATTGAGGTATAAACATCATCTTTCACAAGCTTCTCGGAGATAACAATCGCATCCTCAAAGTTGTAACCACGCCATGGCATCAATGCCACTAGCACGTTACGTCCCAGAGCCAATTCACCCAGATCGGTTGAAGGACCATCAGCAATGATCTCTCCCTTCGTGACCATGTCACCGGCCTTGATGATCGGGCGCTGGTTAAAACATGTGTTCTGGTTGGATCTGCGGTATTTAAACAGACGATAAATATCGACACCCGGTTCACCGGCTGACTGCTCATTATCATTCACGCGAACAACAATACGGCTACCATCTACACTCTCAATTTCACCACCACGACGGGCAACAACGGTCACGCCGGAGTCACGAGCCACTTCAGCTTCCATACCTGTACCTACAAGCGGCTTCTCGGCACGAAGCAGAGGAACAGCCTGACGCATCATGTTGGAGCCCATCAGTGCTCTGTTTGCATCATCATGCTCAAGGAACGGAATCAGACCGGCTGAAACCGAAACAAGCTGTGATGGTGAGATATCCATAAAATCAATATCAACCGGAGCCGGCATGATAAATTCACCGTCCTGACGACACTGAACAACATCAGCTACAAAGTTGTTTTTATCATCCACTTTCGCATTGGCCTGTGCGATTACATGGCCCGCTTCATCAATGGCTGAAAGATATACAATATCTCTGGTCAGTTTACCATCTACAACCTTACGGTAAGGCGTTTCAATAAAGCCGAAATCATTCACCTTAGCAAAACAGGAGAGAGAGTTAATCAGACCGATATTCGGACCTTCAGGTGTCTCAATCGGGCAGAGACGTCCATAATGAGTTGGATGAACATCGCGAACTTCGAAGCCTGCACGTTCACGTGAAAGACCACCGGGGCCCAGCGCAGAGAGACGACGCTTATGCGTAATTTCTGAGAGAGGATTGGTCTGATCCATAAACTGCGATAGCTGTGAAGAGCCAAAGAACTCTTTCACGGAAGCAATCAATGGTTTTGCATTCACAACATCGGAAGGCATCATTTCGGTCAGATCACCGGAGCTCAAACGCTCACGAATCGCACGTTCCATACGGATCAAACCGATACGGATCTGGTTTTCCAGTAACTCACCAACGGAACGAAGACGACGATTGCCCAGATGGTCAATATCATCCACTTCACCGATGCCATCGCGAAGCTTCAGCAACGTATCAAGGGACAGCAGGATATCTTCATTTCTCAGGGTTCCCTGATCCAAAGGAACATCACTGTTTGAGATATTCAAACGGCTGTTCAGCTTCATGCGACCTACATTGGAGAGGTCATAACGTGATGCATCAAAGAACATGGACTCAAACAGTGCTTTTGCAGTCTCAACTGTTGGTGGCTCACCAGGACGCATCATGCGGTAGATTTCTACCCGCGCCTCTTCTCTGGACTGAACAACATCCAGACGCAGTGTGTCTGCCAGCCAAGGGCCACGACGGAAGCTATCGATGAACAGGCAATCAAATTCTTTGATGCCTGCGCCCTGAATGGCAGAGATACTCTCTTCAGTCAGCTCCTGGTTATGGTCGAGAAGAATCTCTCCACCTTCGATCATAATCGGTTCAGCAATCACTTCACCAATCAGGTTTTCTACTGGTACATCAAGCCATTCAGTCTTGGCTTCTGTCAGCTTCTTGATCGCAAGCTTGGAAATCTTTTTGCCTTCTGCGACAATCTTCTTACTGCCTACTTTAATATCTGTTGCTGCACGACTGCCCAGGAACTGCTCTGCATCAAAGCGGACCTGAAATCCCTTTTTATGAATGCGGTAGGTACGACGCGCATAATAACGGTCAAGAATCTCCTGCTGCGAAAGACCAAGAGCTTTCAGCAGAATTCCTGCCGGCATCTTACGGCGAAGATCGATGCGGAAATGAACTTTATCC
>JBEQLD010000159.1:0-2261 GCA_040326115.1 Mariprofundaceae bacterium
GATCTTTGATATCGGTCCTGATTCAGCGGCTGAACTGGCTGAAATCATCAAGAATGCCGGCACCATCGTATGGAATGGCCCTGTTGGCGTATTTGAATTTGATCAATTCGGTGAAGGCACCAAGGCGATTGCTCTGGCCATTGCTGAATCTGATGCATTCTCAATCGCAGGTGGCGGCGATACGCTGGCAGCTGTAGATAAATACAACATCTCGGACAAAGTATCCTACATCTCTACCGGTGGCGGTGCTTTC
Organism: Mariprofundaceae bacterium; assembly: GCA_040326115.1. GTDB lineage: Bacteria > Pseudomonadota > Zetaproteobacteria > Mariprofundales > Mariprofundaceae > WSZY01. Next base: position 254 of record JBEQLD010000159.1, read on the forward strand.
CTTGAATTCCTCGAAGGCAAGAAACTTCCTGCCGTAGAGATGCTTGAAGGACGTGCCGCTTAAGTGACTACTCCTATTCGCAGAACTAAAATTGTAGCAACGCTCGGCCCCGCCTCAGAATCCCCTGAGGTGTTGGACAAGCTGATTGGCGCAGGCGTCAACGTTGTTCGCCTGAACTTCTCTCACGGCACACCTGAAGAGCATCGCACTCGTGCAGAAAATACACGTGTTGCAGCCAAGAAACACGGTGTAATCGTGGGTATCCTTGCAGATATGCAGGGACCTAAAATCCGTATCGGTAAATACAAAACGGGTAAGACATTCCTCGAGTCCGGTCAGAAGTACATCATTGATGGCGATCTCGATCTGGATGCAGGTGATGACGAGCGCGTAGGCCTGACCTACAAAGAGCTTATCGGTGATGTTGAATCCGGTGCCCGCCTGCTTCTTAACGACGGCCTGATCGTGATGGATGTTGATGAAGTTAAAGGTCAGGAAATTCACTGTACAGTGATCGTTGGCGGCGTGCTTTCCAATAATAAAGGCATCAACCGTGCCGGTGGCGGCCTCTCTGCTGCTGCTCTGACAGAGAAAGATAAAGAAGATATCAAAACAGCCTGCGCTATTGGTGTGGACTACATTGCCATCTCCTTCCCTCGTCATGGTGCGGACATGGATTACGCCCGCTCACTGGTTGAAGCTGAAGGAAGCAAAGCCGGCCTTGTTGCCAAGGTTGAACGTGCTGAAGCTGTTGAGCCTGACAACCTTAAATCTATCATGGAATCATCCGATGCCGTGATGGTTGCCCGTGGTGATCTGGGTGTGGAAGTCGGTGATGCTGCCGTACCCCCGATCCAGAAGCGCATGCTGCGCCTTGCTCCAAAATTCAACTGTCCGGTGATCGTTGCCACTCAGATGATGGAGTCAATGTGTGACAACCCGATCCCGACTCGTGCGGAAGTGAATGATGTAGCCAATGCTGTACTTGATGGTACTGATGCAGTGATGCTTTCAGGCGAGTCTGCAGCAGGTAAATATCCACTTGAAGCTGTGCTGGCAATGCATCGCACCTGTATCGAGACCGAGAAGCAGAAAGTACTGCCCTCTTCGACCACACGTGATCCGCGTTTCCCGCCCCACTCCATGGATGAGTGCATTGCACGTCAGGCGATTGAAACGGCTCACATGATGCCGATCAAGGCGATTGCTGCATTCACACAGAGTGGTAACACCACACTCTATATGTCCCGTCACCTGGGTGATGTGCCGATCTATGCGCTGACACCTATGGACAGCACGCTTGGCCGTGTCTCCCTGTTTCGCAACGTAATACCGAAAAAGATCAATGACACATACACATCGGATACGGATGCCCCTCGTGCAACACGCGAAGTGATTGCAATGATGAAACGTGATGATCTTGTGAAAACCGGTGATCTGATTGTAATGACACTAGGTACACCTATGGGACGTGCCGGTGCAACCAATACGATGAAAATCGTCGAGGTTGAAGACTGATTTAGTAAATACACATTTTTGATGACGGGTTGATCAAACTGTTAACCATCACCAGAATGTGAATGAATGATTTAAATAAAGAATAACTTAGGAGGAACAAATGGCGTTAATTTCATTACGACAACTACTGGATCATGCAGCTGAGAACAGCTACGGCATGCCAGCATTTAACGTAAACAACATGGAGCAGGTGCATGCAATCATGCAGGCTGCTGATAAGACTAACTCTCCAGTCATCATGCAGGGTTCTGCTGGTGCACGTGGTTACGCTGGTGAATCATTCCTGCGTCACATGATCTCTGCTGCGATTGAGCAGTATCCACATATCCCGGTCGTGATGCATCAGGATCACGGTTCAGAGCCAGCAGTATGTCTGCGCTCTATCCAGTCCGGCTTCTCATCAGTGATGATGGATGGCTCTCTGGAAGCAGATTGTAAAACACCATCTTCATTCGAGTACAACGTTAATACAACCAAAATAGTATGCGAC
>JBEQLD010000015.1:0-25395 GCA_040326115.1 Mariprofundaceae bacterium
CGATACTGATTTTGGGCAGCTTAACGAACCACTCACTAAGCGTTGCCTGCTGATTAGGACTGTCCCAGGCCGCCTTAATCTTGGCGAGGGGTTCACTCGATGACGGAAGAAATTCCGACAGGTTCTCCAATATCGCCTTAGCCTTCCAGACAAACATACCTGAGTTCCAGTAATATCCACCTTCATAGAGAAAAGATTCAGCTGTTGCCAAATCGGGCTTTTCTGTAAAACGTATAACAGGATAAACGTTATTGCTCTCGCTCGAATCGGCCTGAATATATCCAAACCCGGTATCCGGCCGTGTCGGCTCTATGCCAAATGTGACTAACTGATCATCTTCTGCAGCTTCAACAGCGATCTGCAGGCATTGATGAAAGTTTTCCTGGTTCTGTATCAGATGATCAGCAGGCAGGACCAGCATCACCGGATCACCTTCTGAAATATCCATCAATAGTGCAGCAGCAACTGCTACTGCAGGTGCGGTATTGCGGGCAACCGGTTCCAGGATGGTATTCAAATCTTTTAAGGCATTAAATGCCTCACCGGTTGCATGTGCCTCACTGGTAATAACCCATACATCATCTTTGGACACCAGAGGAGAGAGGCGTGAAATGGTTCCATCCAGCAAGGTCTCTTCACCCTTAAGATTCAGAAACTGCTTCGGTAGCTGTTGACGGGAAAGTGGCCACAGGCGCGTGCCTGAACCACCTGCGAGAATAATGGCAACCCTGTTGGAGCTCTCTTTACCCATCTAACTCAACCAGCCTTTTTCCAAGTTGTTCCATCTGCCCCATCTTCCAGAACAATGCCCTTGCCTGCAAGCTCATCCCTGATCTCATCTGATCGTGCAAAATCACGGCCTTTTCTGGCTTCGTTCCGTTCAACTATCAGCGCCTCTACCCACGCTGTATCAATGTCATCACTCCGGGCGCCGCCATGAAACCATGCATCTGCATCCTTTTGCATAATTCCGAGAAGAGATGTCATGGCTGTCAATTCAGCAACCTGCCTGCTTACACTCTCACCTGAATCAAGATTTCGATTCACCTCTTTGCAGACCTGGAAAAGCTCTGCAAGCGCTTCAGGCGTATTAAAATCGTCATCCATGGCATCACCGAATGACTCAGGAAAAACAACTTCAGAAGATTCTGGCTCAAAATCTGATTGAAGCAATCTGCGCTTGGTCTCATACAGTCGATCAAGGCCCGCTTTTGCGACATCCAGTGCGCTATCTGAAAAATCAAGTGGAGAGCGGTAGTGAGTCCCCAGAATAAACATCCGCAGTACTTCCGGATCATACCTGTTCAACACTTCACAGATTGTAAAAAAGTTCCCCAATGATTTGGACATCTTCTCTTCATTGATGTTTACAAAGCCGTTATGCAGCCAGTAGCGGGCAAAACCACCGCCATTGGCAGCTCTTGCCTGAGCTATCTCATTCTCATGATGCGGGAATTTCAGATCCATGCCGCCACCATGAATATCAAAAGTCTCACCAAGATGGGCGCAACTCATGGCAGAACACTCAATATGCCAGCCGGGACGACCCTCTCCCCATGGTGATTCCCATGCCGGTTCACCCGGTTTGGCCTGCTTCCACAATACAAAATCAAGTGGATCACGCTTGCTACTGTCCACTTCAACACGGGAACCCGATTCAAGATCATCAATGTTTTTACCGGAGAGCTGCCCGTAACCATCAAATTTGCGAACCGAATAGAGCACATCACCACTGGTCGAAACATAGGCAAAACCCTTCTCAACAAGTTGGGTGATCATCTGAATCATCTCATCCATATGCATAGTGACACGAGGCTCATGGGTTGGGCGCAGACAGTTCAACGCATCCATATCCTGATGAAATGCATCAATCATCTCATCCGTAAGCGCTTTGGGATCTACACCGGCTTCATTAGCCCGCTTGATAATTTTATCATCCACATCGGTAAAGTTACGAACATAATTCACATCATAACCGAGCTGTGTCATCCAACGATAAATCACATCAAATACAACCATGACCCGGGCATGACCAACATGACAGTGATCGTAAACCGTCACACCACAGACATACATGCCGGCCTTGCCATCAACCAAAGGTGTAAAGAGCTCTTTCCTGCGAGTCAGACTATTATGAACCTTTAAACTCATGATCCCATCCGTTTCAAAACATCTTCAAGACGTGCAGTCACGCCATCAGCACCGAGGAAGGAGATAACATGACTCATCTCTGGTCCATGCTGCATACCTGTCAAAGCCACGCGTAGAGGCAGAAACAGCTGCTTTCCTTTTCGGCCAGTCTGCTCTTTTACCGCATTCACCCAGGTTTTCCAGCCACCGTTATCAGGCTCTCTCCATATCCTCAAAGCAGTGCTAAAAAAATCTGCTCCTGCTTCATGAATCAACAGCATATCTTCATCACTCAACGCTGTAGAACCATCAACAATACGAACATACTCATTTACATCTTCAACTCTGCTCAGATTCCCTTCAACCAATGCTGCAAATGAAAGCAGACGATCACCATCCAAAGCAGGAAAGAAAGGGCTTACAAGCGGAGCAAGACGGGCTGGATCAAGGGTATGGAGGAAACGGGTATGCCAACGCCACATCTGCTCATCAGACCAGCGAACTGAGGAGGTCGAAATATGCCCGGCGTTAAAATATTCAGCCAGTTCAGCAACCGCATGAACCTCTTCAGGAATGTTCGGATGGCCAAGCCTCGCCATAGCCTGAATCAGTGCTTCAGGAAACAGACCTGACTCTCGCATCTCCTCAACACTATGGCTGCCAGTACGTTTGGATAGTTTGGCACCATCTTCTCCAAGCAGAAGACCATGATGAAAATAGGTTGGCGCAACATGACCAAGTCTCGTGAGCAGCCAGACCTGATAAGCACTGTTTGTCAGGTGGTCATCACCACGCATGGTATGTGTGATGCCATCCAGCGCATCATCAACGGCATTGGGCAGCAGAAATGTAAATGTGCCATCGGAACGGACAACGACAGGGTCATCAAGATCAGTGCAGGCAAAGTGGACATCATTACGCAGGCTGTCCCGAACGATCACCTCACCCTCATCCCCGTGAATCGCCAATCGCCATACAAAAGGTTCTGATTCAGCTCGCTGCGCAGATTCATCAATAGAGAGTGTTTTGCATCGGCCGGTATAGCGTGGTGGAAGACCACGGGACGTTGCCAGTTTTCGATCCAGATTCAGCTGGCTTTCGGAGCAAAAGCAGCGATAGGCATTGCCCTGCTCCGCCAATTTCTCAAGTGCCTGGCTGTGTTTTTCATGGTGAGCAGACTGAAACAGGACATCGCCATCCCAATCCAGACCCAACCATTTCAGATCCTGACTGATAGCATCGATAAACTGCTGCTCGGAGCGGTCACGATCTGTATCTTCGAATCGAAGCAGAAAACGGCCACTATTCTTACGAGCAAAAAGCCAGTTGAGCAGTGCAGTTCGCACATTACCCAGATGCAACATGCCGGTAGGAGATGGTGCAAAACGGGTTACTACTTCACTCACTTTCTGCCCTCCACATCTGTTCCAGCTGTACTGTTCTTACTATCCGGCATAATCAGCATATACTCATCTGGATAAACATAACCAAGCTCACGATGAACCAGCTCTTCAAGCGCTCTCGGATCATTACGCAACCGTAATATCTCCTTCGCCAACTTCTCCCGTTCCGCCTTCAGCGCTTCAAGGTCATCTCTCATCTCTTCGAGACTCTCTTTTTCGGACTGATAAACACGGTATCCATGGTCAGAAAAGATCATATCCCAGACCATCCAAGAGAGTACCAGAAGCGCCAGACCAAAAAAAAGCCAGCGCCGTACTTTCCCGGCGGTTGTACCAGCGCTTTTACCCTTCAGGATTTAGCCTCTGCGGAATGCGTCATGACCGGCGTAACGGGCACGGCTTCCAAGTTCCTCTTCAATGCGAAGAAGCTGATTATACTTGGCCATACGATCTGAACGTGATGCGGAACCGGTTTTGATCTGTCCACAGGAGAATGCTACGGCAAGATCTGCAATGGTTGCATCTTCAGTTTCACCGGAACGATGACTCATCATGCAGTTATAACCCGCGTCATGTGCCATGGTTACCGCTGCAACGGTCTCACTCAATGTGCCAATCTGGTTCACTTTCACCAGCAGCGCATTGGCAATATCTTTATCAATGCCCTCTTTCAGAATTGCAGGGTTGGTCACAAACAGATCATCACCCACCAACTGAACTCTATCGCCAAGACGCTCAGTCAGCAGTTTCCAACCATCCCAGTCATTCTCATCCAGTCCATCTTCAACAGAAACAAGCGGATACTGTTCACACAGTGAATCAATCAGATCCACCATACCCTCTGCATCAAGAGTGCGATTGCCTTCACCCGCCAGAACATACTGACCATCTTTATAAAACTCAGATGCAGCCATATCACTGGCCAATACAATATCGCTGCCAGCTTTCAGGCCAGCCTGCTCAATCGCTTCAAGAATAACAGTGATCCCCTCTTCGTTAGAACCAAGATTCGGCGCAAAACCGCCTTCATCACCCACAGCTGTCACATGCCCACCAGCCTGCAGCACAGACTTCAGTGCATGAAACACCTCAGCGCCCATATCCAATGCCTCAGCAAAACTGGATGCACCGGCAGGAACAATCATATACTCCTGAAAATCGATACTGTTATCTGCGTGCGAACCACCATTGATCACATTCATGCAGGGAACCGGCATCAACGTGGCATCTTCACCACCCAGATGTTCAAACAGGGATACTTCATCCTCTGCCGCCTCAGCTTTGGCTACAGCCATAGAGACACCCAAAATGGCATTGGCGCCCAAACGACTCTTGTTTGGCGTACCATCAAGCTCGATCAATGCATGGTCCAGACCACGCTGATCCGCAGCATCCATGCCTACAACAACAGACGCAATATCCTTATTTACATTGGCTACGGCTTTTCTGACACCCTTGCCACCCAGACGGTTTCCACCATCACGCAGCTCAACAGCTTCACGCTGGCCGGTTGATGCGCCACTCGGTACTGCAGCACGACCAAACGCGCCTGATTCCAATCTTACGTCAACTTCCACAGTCGGGTTCCCACGGGAATCAAAAATTTCACGACCATGTACACTTACAATTTCACTCACTTTTCTAGTACTCCTAATGACTACTTACACTTAATAATTTATTGAATTTTAACAGGTTACAGCGATTTGGCTATTTTATCCAGTCTACTCAACTGATTCAGGAGCTTTTCCAGCTCATCAAGTCGCAATGAATTTGGTCCATCGGAGAGTGCTTCATCCGGTTCCGGATGCACCTCCATGAAGAGCGCAGCTACGCCGATAGCAACAGCTGCCCTTGAAAGTCCGGGTACAAACTCACGATTACCACCTGTTGCACCACCAAGACCACCGGGCTGCTGAACCGAGTGAGTCGCATCAAACACGACCGGTGCACCAGTCTCAGCCATCACCAGCAGTGAGCGGAAATCTGAAACAAGATTGTTATAACCAAAGCTGGTACCGCGATCACAAAGCATGATATCCCGATTTCCGGTTGCTCTGGCCTTCTCCAGCACATGCGGCATATCCCACGGCGCCAGAAACTGACCTTTCTTGATATTGACCGGTTTTCCGGTTTCAGCCACGGCCTTAATAAAATCTGTCTGTCGGCAGAGAAATGCAGGTGTCTGCAGAATATCTGCAACCTTAGCCACCTCTGCAGCCTGCTCAGGCGTATGCACATCAGTAATGACAGGTACACCCACCTCATCTTTTACACGCTGCAAAATACGCAGACCCTCTTCCATGCCCGGGCCTCGAAAACCGTCCACACTGGTACGGTTTGCTTTATCAAAGCTGGATTTGAAAACAAATGGCACATCACATCTTGCAGCAATATCCTGAAGCTTTGCTGCTACTTCCAATGTGAACGACTCACCCTCAATGACACATGGCCCTGCAAACAGAACAAACGGAAGATCGTTACCGATCTGAAAGTCACCTACCGAAATGTGATGCATCGATGTCATGATTCCTGTTCCAGAATCGCCTCTTGAGGCTCTCCCTCAGACTGATCGGAATGGGCTTTGCTAGCTCCGACAAAACCTGCAAAAAGTGGATGCGGCTTATAGGGGCGGGAAAGAAATTCAGGATGGAACTGACATGCAACAAACCATGGATGGTCTGCCACCTCTACCATCTCAACCAGTGAATCATCCGGCAACGTGCCCGATACAACGAGCCCCACATCCATCAACTGCTGACGGTAAGTATCATTAAACTCATAACGGTGGCGATGGCGCTCTCTAACTTCAGCTTCACCATATGCCTCAGAGGCTTTGGTCCCCTCGATAATTTTACAAGGGTAACCACCCAGACGCATGGTGCCGCCAAGATCATCAGCGCCACTTCTGAGAATACGCTGCCCCTCCTGTTCCCACTCGGTCATCAGAGCAATCACAGGATGTTCGGCATGTTCATTAAATTCACTACTGGTCGCATTTTCGAGACCTGCCACATTGCGGGCAAACTCGATAACAGCCAATTGCATACCCAGACAGATTCCAAGATAAGGGATTTTATTCTCACGGGCATAACGAATCGCATTCATCTTCCCTTCGGTACCACGCTCACCAAATCCACCCGGCACAAGAATACCATGCACTCCTTTCAGAGCATCCAGATCACCCTTATTCAGGGATTCCGCATCAATGTAATCGATCTTGATACGTACACCGTGCTCCATACCACCATGAAACAACGATTCGTTAACTGACTTATAAGCATCCACGAGTTCCACATACTTGCCAACCATGGCAATACGAACCTCTTTTTTCGGCCTGCGAATTTTATGGCAAACATCTTCCCACTCAGAAAGATCAGGTTCGGGATCCGGCATGCCAAATTGCTCAAGCACAACAGAACCAAGGCCTCCATCACGCAGAGCTAGCGGAACGCCATAAATAGTGTCCAAATCCAATGCCTCAATAACCGAACGTTTAGCCACGTTACAAAACAGGGCAATCTTATCCTTCTGACTCTGCGGAATCGGATATTCACTGCGACAAAGCAGAACATCAGGCTGAATACCGATCTCACGCAGTTTCTGTACGGAATGCTGTGTCGGTTTGGACTTAATTTCACCCGCCGATTTGATATAAGGAACCAGTGTCAGGTGAATAAATGCGGTGTTTTTAGAGCCCAGATCAAAACGCAACTGCCTGATCGCCTCTAAAAACGGGAGAGACTCAATATCACCGGCAGTTCCGCCAATCTCTACCAGCGCAATATCCACATCATCTGAGCGCAGGCTCAGAACAGCCTCTTTAATCGCATCGGTAATATGAGGGATAACCTGAACTGTCGCCCCTAAATAATCGCCCCGACGCTCCCTACGAATCACAGACTCATAAATCCTGCCGGTAGTAAAGTTGGAACGTTTGCTCATCTGAGCATGGGTAAACCGTTCATAGTGACCAAGATCAAGATCAGTCTCTGCACCATCATCGGTTACAAAAACTTCACCATGCTGATAAGGACTCATAGTCCCCGGGTCTACATTGATATAAGGGTCGAGTTTCTGCATCGTAACCTTCAGGCCACGAGCTTCAAAAAGGGCTGCCAGAGAGGCGGCGGCGATACCTTTGCCAAGCGAGGAGACAACCCCACCGGTAACAAAAACGAAACGTGTATTTGAGCTATTCACAATGGATTCGGAAGGTAACAAAACAGCCTCTCATTTGCCACCCATTCATGCATGAACAGACAACACATATTTAATATGGAACACCAAGCTAAAAAAGCCTATATTTTACAACAGGTTAGAAGCTAGTCTAACTTTACTTTTTCAAGCAGTTATCCCAGTTTCTTTCTGGCATTACGGAACATACGTAGCCATGGCGCGTCTTCACTCCACAGATCCCCAACCCATGCATCTGGACTCCAGGAGTTCTGCACGGTTCTGAATATCCGCTCAGGATGAGGCATCATAATGGTGAAACGGCCATCATCGGTTGTGAAACCTGTCAAACCATCCGGTGATCCATTCGGATTGTGTGGATAGCTCTCTGCAGCATTCCCATCAGCACCGATATAGCGTAGTGCGGCGTGCACCCCGCTCTGATCAGCACTACCTTCAAATGAAGCACGTCCCTCTCCATGTGATACCACAAGCGGTAACCTAGAGCCTTCCATACCGGTCAAAAACAGCGATGGAGATTCAAGCACTTCCACCATCAACAGGCGAGCTTCAAACTGTTCGGATCTGTTGCGTACAAACTTCGGCCATGCCTCAGCACCCGGAATGATCTCTTTCAAGCCACTCATCATCTGGCAGCCATTACAGACACCCAGCGCAATTGAATCATCCCTCTGAAAGAACGACTCAAACTGATCGCGCGCACGTTCATTAAAGAGGATCGAGTTAGCCCAGCCACGGCCAGCTCCAAGAACATCACCGAAAGAGAAACCACCACAGGCCACAACACCTTTAAACTCATCCAGAGTGTGACGCCCTTCAATAATGTCTGACATATGCACATCAATCGCTTCAAAACCGGCACGATCAAATGCTGCCGCCATCTCAATCTGACCATTCACTCCCTGCTCTCGAAGTACCGCCATCTTCGGACGACTCTTATTCAGGCTCGGCGCAGCCAAGAGCGGTGCAACAATATCTTCTGCTGGATCAAATGTAAGTTCTGCATAAAGCCCGCGATCATCTCTGTTTGCAATCGCATCATATGACTCTTTAGCACATTCAGGATTATCGCGAAGCAGCTGCATGCGGTAGCTGGTCTCACTCCATATCTGCTGAAGTTCGAGCAGATCCTCATCAATGACCGCTCTATCCTGACAATGGAATGAGAGGCGCTGATGATCATTCAGTTCGCCAACGATATGGCTGATATGCCCAAGACCTTCACCGGCCAGATGTGCCACAACTTTTTCCCGGTCTGCTCTTCGAACCTGAATGACCGCACCCAGCTCTTCAGAAAACAGAATTCCCGGTTCATCTGTTCCCAGCGCATCAAGATGTACTGAAACGCCCGTACGGCCTGCAAAGGCCATCTCTGCAACAGTTGCAAACAATCCGCCATCAGAACGATCATGATAGGCAAGCAGGAACCCTTCACCATTCAACCTTTGAATAGCCTGGAAGAAAGATTTGAACAGGGCAGGACTATCAAGGTCCGGTACGGATTCAGCTGTCTTACCATAAACCTGAGCCAGTGCAGAACCGCCCAGTCGATGTTTACCAACACCCAGATCAATCAGGATTAGATCAGTTTCACCCATATCACTGCGCAGTTCAGGCGTAAGAGTTTTGCGAGTATCATTTACAGGAGAAAAGGCAGACACAATCAGTGAAAGCGGCGATACCATCTCCACCTTCTGATCATTCCCATTCTCATCACGGCGCTGCCAGACACTCTTCATGGATAGAGAGTCTTTACCCACAGGAATGGAGATTCCCAATTCAGGACAGAGCTCCATACCCACAGCTGTCACCGCATCATAAAGACGCGCATCTTCACCTTCATGGCCACATGCTGCCATCCAGTTTGCTGAGAGCTTCACATCACCCAGCTTCTCGATGGAAGCGGCAGCAACGTTGGTCAAAGCTTCGCCCACAGCCATACGGCCGGAAGCTGCTGCATCAAGCAGCGCAATCGGCGCACGCTCACCGAGACTCATAGCCTCACCGGTATAACCGTCAAAATCGGTTGAAGTGACTGCCGCATCAGCAACTGGAACCTGCCACGGGCCCACCATCTGATCCCGGACAACCAGACCTGTAACCGAACGATCACCAATGGTGATCAGAAACTCTTTACTGGCAACCGCTGGCAACCGCAATATACGTAGAGCCGCTTCGCGCGCATCGATAGCGCTCAGATCCAACGCTTCAACCACAGGATCAGCATGTGTTACATCACGGGTCATTTTTGGTGCTTTTCCGAGCAACACTTCCAATGGCAGGTCAACAGGTTTGTTTGAAAACTCAGGATCATTTACAGTTAGATGACCATTGTCGGTCGCTTCACCCAGCACGGCAAAAAGGCAGCGCTCTCTTTCACAAATAGCGGCGAAGGCATCGCGATCTTCAGGGGCGATAGCCAATACATAACGCTCCTGCGCCTCATTACACCAGATCTGCATCGGGCTCATGCCCGATTCCATATTGTGTACTTTGCGAAGGTCAAACCAGCCACCACGGCCGGCATCATGAATCAACTCAGGAACCGCATTGGAGAGACCACCCGCACCAATATCGTGAATAAACAGAATCGGATTGGCATCACCCATCTGCCAGCAGCGATCAAGAACCTCCTGGCAACGACGCTCCATCTCAGGATTTCCGCGTTGAACAGAATCAAAATCAAGTGACTCGGCATTCGCACCGGTATCCATACTCGATGCCGCACCTCCGCCGAGACCAATCAGCATCGCAGGGCCACCAAGCTGAATAATCAGCGATCCGGCAGGCACTTCCTGCTTGTGAACATGGCGTGCATCAATATTACCCACACCACCAGCCAGCATGATCGGCTTGTGATAACCGCGAAGCTCATCACCAACTTTCTGCTCAAATGTTCTAAAGTAGCCACTGATGTTCGGGCGCCCGAACTCATTATTGAATGCTGCCGCACCAATCGGGCCCTCGGTCATGATATCAAGGGCGGATGCAATACGTTCCGGCTTACCATGATCAACTTCCCAAGGCTGTTCAAAGCCCGGAATCTTCAGATTAGACACAGAGAATCCGCACAGGCCGGCTTTCGGTTTGGAACCAATGCCGGTAGCGCCCTCATCTCGAATTTCGCCACCGGAACCGGTGGCTGCTCCTGCAAATGGAGAGATGGCGGTTGGGTGATTATGAGTCTCCACCTTCATCAGAATATGGGTCTCATCATTATGAGCGGAATAAGTACCATCACTATCCGGATAAAAACGTTGTGAGCTCGAACCCTCAATAACAGAAGAATTATCACTATATGCAACCAGCGTACCTTCAGGACTGGTCTTATGAGTATGGCGAATCATAGAAAAGAGTGAGCGCCCCATCGCTTTACCATCAATCACCCAATCCGCATTAAATATCTTATGCCGACAGTGCTCGGAATTGGCCTGGGCAAACATCATCAATTCAGCATCGGACGGGTTGCGTTCAAGCTTTATGAAATTTTCAAAAAGATAATCAATCTCATCATCTGAAAGGGCCAGGCCAAGCTGGATATTGGCATCTTCAAGCGCTTTGTGGCCTCCATTTATGATGTCGACAGTGGCAAGTGGCGCCGGCTTCTGATGGGAAAAAAGTGTTTCAAGCTCATCGGTGCTCGCCAGGACTGACTCGGTCATACGATCAGATATCAGTGATCCAATCCCGGCATGATTATCGGCCGTAGCGCCTTTTACTGAATATGCTACCGCACGCTCAAGACGAAGTAGTGATTTCACTCCGCAAAGTCCTGCTATATCGGTCGCCTTGGATGACCATGGTGAAATAGTGCCCACTCGTGGTGTTACCAGAAACAGCTCTGCCGAAGCATTGGCCTGATAGTTTTTCGGATCATCGCCAAGAATCGTTGCAAGCCTGTCTGTTTCAGCATCTGCCCAGTCCACACCAACTTCAGCTACATAGACAAAATGAGCATCTATAGCGTGGAGTGCAATATTCTTTTTTCTGGCTGCATCAAGCAGCTTCTGCTTACGAAAACCGGAAAGTGCGGATGCACCCTGGAGAATAATGAATCTGGAATCTGATGACATGCGAGCATCCTAAGGACTGAAGTGTGGAAACCAAGCAGAAAATCTATCTTTATAATAACAAAATAGATGACGACCAAAAAAAAAGCCCGCCATGTCCAGAGACAGGCGGGCTTTTTATTAATACGTTACTTAAATCAGGCCATTGCCTTAACGCAGGTGTTCAGACGCGACACACGGCGAGATGCCTGCTTAGGGTGAATCATATGTCTGCGGCCAGCACGATCAAGCTGGGAAATAGCTCCCTTCAGTGCTTCATTAGCTGCTGCTTTATCGCCAGCTGCAACGGCAGTGTGAACTGCTTTGATTGCTGTACGCATAGCTGATTTCTGAGAACGATGTAGAACACGGATCTTATCGTCCTGACGTGCACGTTTTAGTGCGGATGCATGATTTGCCACTCTTTTTCACTCCTTGGATCATATAAGTCATATAATCCATGCCTTAAATGAGCGGCGAACCATACGTAATCAGGCTCCTCTGTCAACAATATATAGACTGTTTTTTCATCTGTGTATTACAGCTTGCCGCCCTGTCGCAAATAGAGCTAAGCTGTGCCTTATGTATATAGAGAGCAACATCTCAGCCTGAATGGAAATCACCAATCACCCGACAACTGTTTTTGTCATTGCTGTACTTGTAGCTGTTGCCAGCCAAATAGCATCATCAAAAATGAAGTTTCCTCCCATCTTTCTATGGCTTCTGGCTGGCATGGCGCTCGGCCCTTATGGCTTTCATATACTGCATGCAGAAACTGTTGAACCGGCCCTGCACACCCTGATTGAACTTGGTCTTGCTGTGATCCTCTTTGAGGGTGGTCTGAGCCTGAATCTTAAATCCCTGAAGGAACATGGCTGGGTTGTAGGAAGGCTGCTTGTTTTCGGGCCTCTGCTCACCATTATTATTGGCGGAGCTGCAGCACAAGCGTTGACAGGCATCAGCTGGCCGCTTGCGCTGCTGTTTGGTGCCCTGGTTGCCGTCGGTGGCCCGACGGTCATCACACCGATTATCCGTCAGGTACGACTGGACCGGGAAATTTCCCATATTCTGAGCAGTGAAGCGATGCTTGTGGATGCTGTCGGCGCCATTCTTGCCATTGCAATGCTTCAGGTTGCTTTGACACCCGATCAGAGCACATGGATCACCATGCAGGCAGTTGTATTTAAATTCACAACAGGTGCTGGCATTGGTCTGATTGGCGGTTGGCTTTTAACACGCGCACTTAAAAGTAATATGGTTGAAGATATTGAACTGCGTACAGTATTTACGCTTGCTGCTGTCTGGGGACTCTTCCTGCTGGCAGATGGAATCAGTTCACAGGCAGGACTTCTGGCTGCACTCGTTGCTGGCGCAACCATGCAACGGATGGACTTGCCGGATATCCAGCGGCTTCGCCATTTCAAGGGAAGCCTCTCTATTCTGCTGATTTCGGTTCTGTTTGTCCTGCTGGCAGCCAATCTGGATCTTGGCATCGTACAGGCACATCTATGGGAGGGTTTGATTGTCTTTTCCATACTGGCACTGATTGCCCGCCCGCTAACTGCATGGCTCTCTGCGATCGAAACAGAGCTGAAGCCAGCTCAGATCTGGTTTCTTGGCAGCATGGCACCACGCGGAGTGGTTGCTGCCGGTATCACCTCTCTCTTTGTTCTCATTCTGGTTGAAGCAGGGCACAAAGAGGCTGAGGTTCTTCTCGCTCTTGTTTATATCATCATT
The DNA here is from genome assembly GCA_040326115.1 of Mariprofundaceae bacterium. GTDB lineage: Bacteria > Pseudomonadota > Zetaproteobacteria > Mariprofundales > Mariprofundaceae > WSZY01. The sequence continues at coordinate 13,514 of JBEQLD010000015.1, forward strand.
ATCGCCTCTGTGTTTGTTTACAGCTTTCTGGCCTCTCCAATGTCTCGATGGCTGGGAGTCACTGGCAGAGATGAGCGATCTGTATTGATTGTTGGTGGCGGACAAATGGGTGCTGAACTTGGTCGCGTACTTGCCAATAATCGCGAGGTCCGCTTCCTTGATCTGAATTCGGATGTAGTGAACAACCTCAAACGTGCGAACTTTCAGGCGGTCTGCGGTAACGCACTTGATCCGATCTATATGGAGATTCTGCATACCGAAGAGGTCAGTGCAGTGCTCGCCATGACAGGATCATCGGATCACAATCTTCTTATTGCCAACCTGGCAAAAAATAACTTCCACGTTCAGGACGTTTATGTCGCCCTGCAGGAGGGAGATGAACTGAAACATGCCAGTATGATCCGGCAGATTCAGGCCCGACGCCTCTTTGCCAAGCCCTACACCTTTACCTATTGGCATGATCAGGCGATCAGAAAACGACTGATGCACGAAACCAGAACCATATCGGAAGATTCGGAACTGATCGGGCATAAAATGGTGGATGTAAGAATCCCCCATGGGATCCAGCCGCTGGCGGTTTTACGCAAAGATGAAATGTTGATCCCTCATGATGATCTTCGCTTAGAAGCCGGTGATGAAATTTCAATGCTCTTAAGACCTGAACGCATTCAGGAAGGGCAGGCGCTTATTCTGCCACCTGCATCTGACAACAGCATGGTCATCACACAGAAAACAGCTAAAGCAAACGACTAAGAAAGCTCTAAATAAGTCATGAAATCGTTTCTTGTGTCCAGAATGTCCAAACTAATCGTTGCAAATCTTCGCAATAGCCTTGCTATTACGTGCACTTCACGCCTTGATTTTGAACATTCTGGATCACAAGATGAATGCCTTAGGCAGAGAGAGTGCCCTGGGGTACAATCCACTTCATCCAGACCTATCCAGAGCTTTCTTAACACTTCGGACAGAGAGCTTGAAACTTAAAACCCGCTTCGCTCCCAGCCCGACAGGGCTACTGCATGTTGGCAATGCATATTCAGCCCTGATCTGCCAGAAGTGGGCTGAAAAACACCATGCTGACCTGTTGCTTCGTATCGAAGATATTGATTACACCCGTTGCAAACCTGAGTTTTACCAACAGATCACGGATGATCTGGAATGGCTGGGGATTTCGTTTCATGGAGAAACCATCAAACAAAGCGATCGTCATGGTCTCTATCGAAGTGCTCTGGAAAAGTTACAATCACTGGGGGTGATCTATCCATGTTTCTGCACCCGTAAACATATCCAGCAGGAGATTGAACGTATGGGCATTGCTCCTCACGCAGAGGATATCATCGACCCCTACCCCGGCATCTGCAGAGAGATCGACAGGCATCAATCCAGATCAAGAATGGAACATGAACGGTTTGCCTGGCGACTGAACACTGCCAAAGCCATGGAGATGGTCGGCGAATCGCTGACATGGTGTGATCAGAGCGGACGTCACCACCCGGTCACCCTATCATCGTTGGGGGATATGGTGATTGGCAGAAAAGATATCGACTTTAGCTATCACCTCACCGTGGTAGTTGATGATGCTGATCAGGACATCACGCATATCATCAGGGGAGAAGATCTACTGCCCAGTACTGCGATTCACAGACTCCTGCAGGCTCTGTTGAATCTCCCCTCGCCGACATATATTCATCATGCTCTGATTTCAGACAGCGATGGCAGGCGACTGGCCAAACGCAACAGAGTCATCACCCTGAAGAGTCTGCGGGAAGCGGGTTGTAACCCTGAACTGCTGTGCAAATACCTTCTTGGCAGTGAAGGTCTGATCTGGCCATTTCAAGAGCATGAAATATCAACCATCCCGGAACGACTGACAGAACAACTTGGCAGCCACGTTTAAACAGACCAGAATGGGCCGCAGTTTATAAACCAAATTTGAGGATATCTCTTTTGCCAGCAATTCTTGATCTCATCGGCAACACGCCCCTTGCTGAACTGCGTCGCATCACTGCGCACCTGCCGGAAAACATTCGTATTCTGGCAAAACTGGAGCGCTTTAATCCGGGTGGTTCAGTTAAGGATCGTCCTGCCCTTCGCATGATTCAGGAAGGCCTGAAATCCGGTAAATTGACCAAAGACAAAACCATTCTGGACTCCACATCGGGCAATACGGGCATTGCATTGGCAATGATCGGGGCTGCCTTGGACTTTAAGCTACGTCTTGTATTGCCCGGCAACGTATCCGATGAGCGCAAACGAATCTGCCGCGCCTTTGGTGCAGAGCTGATCTTCTCCGATCCTCTGGAAGGTTCCGATGGCGCCATTATTGAAGCGCGTCGAATCTACGAATCAGAGCCTGAACGTTATTTCAAACCGGATCAGTACAACAATCCAGCCAACCCGAAATCACATGAAGAGACTACCGGCCCGGAAATATGGCGTGATACCGATAGAAAAGTGACCCATTTCATTGCATCCCTCGGTACATCCGGAACGCTGGTCGGTACAGGCCGGTTTCTGAAAAAGAAAAATCCGGATATTCAGATCATCGCCGCAGAACCGGACTCCCCCTTCCACGGTATTGAAGGGCTGAAACATATCGAATCAAGTATCGTTCCGGGCATCTATGACGCATCGGTTCATGATCGAAAAATCGGTATCACTACTGATGAAGCGTATGACCTGACCAAGCGTCTGGCATCTGAAGAGGGTATTCTCTCAGGCCAGTCATGTGGCTGCGCTCTGGCTGCCGCCCTGAAGATTGCAGAAGAGCTGGCTGAAGCTGGAAAACCGGGTGAAATTGTTGCCATTTTTCCGGATGGTGGCGAGAAATACCTGACTACCGCTGTCTTTGCAGATGGTTCGGTCTCCAGCGGTGAAGGCATCTGACAACCGCCCCTGAACATCCGTTTTCGATCCAAAACGAGACTCTATAACCTCTCTTAAAATAGCATGTTCATGCTATTTCGCTTGTTTGAAAAGCGTCTATAATAGCTTCATGGTTAAGATAGTAGAGCTGCCCGAATCAACAAAAATAGAGGAAGATTGTATATACCTTTCCCACGATGGGCACTGCAATAACGCAAAAAATTATCTCCGCCCTCATAAGTGTGGTGACTACTGCGTGGAAAAAGTTGATCAGTGGCTACGAAACAGATACCCGGACCTAAAAGATGACGTCATTAAAATGTATGTTGCCAGAGCTACTAAATACCAAACTGAAAAACCGGACTATTCCCACTAATTCATAATCACCCGTTAAATATATCTCTGATATTTTCTGAAAGTCAGCGCTAACAATAGAGATTCCGGCTTGTAAGAATTAAAGCCCTTTTCAGACTATAATCTGTTTACGCCTTTATTGGAGGAGACTACATGGAGTGGTTACTGCTTATTTTTGCCAGCATGCTTTTTCTGGCTTATGCCAATGGCGCAAATGACAATTTCAAAGGTGTCGCCACACTTTTAGGCAGCAACACACTCAGTCATCGAAACTCCCTTATCTGGGCAACCATCACCACACTGGCCGGCTCGCTCACGGCAGCATTTTTTGCCACCGAACTGGCCAGGGTATTCAGTGGCAAAGGACTTGTCCCGGATGCGCTGATCACCGCTCCTGAATTTATGTTATCAGTCATGATTGGCGCTGCTCTCACCGTCTTTGTTGCTGCAAAAGCGGGCATCCCCATATCAACCACGCATAGTCTTATTGGCGGGCTTGTGGGTGCGGGCTTTGTCGCTTCCGGCAACGACCTTAACCTGGACGCCCTTGGCCAGACCTACATTATCCCCCTGGCTTTAAGTCCTCTGATTGCCGTTGCTGTTGCAGCCACTCTCTATCTTATCCTCACCACAATTCGAAAAAGGCTTCGCATTAACAAACATAGTTGCCTCTGCATCGGAGAGAGGCGGTTGGATGTGGCCGTTCCGGAAGGCATTGCCCCATCGGTCGTACTCTCTACGCTGGACATTGTAATCGATGAGCAGGAAAACTGTGATGTGAAATCCATTGAGCTATATCAGGGTCGTATGCTGGGCTTTGGCATTCAACGCACCATTGATGTGATGCATGTGCTTAGTGCAGGCGCCGTCAGCTTTGCCCGTGGCCTGCATGACACACCCAAAATCGTTGGCGTGGCCATGGCGGCAGGTGCACTCGATCTGCACTGGATCACTTTTATCGCAGCCATTGCCATGGCTCTGGGAGGTATCTTCCAATCCCGGAAAATTGCCAAGACAATGTCTGAAGATATTACTTCCATCAATCATGGGCAGGGATTCGCAGCTAATATCGTCACTGCTGTCATGGTTCTTTTTGCATCAAAATGGGGTGTGCCTGTTTCAACCACCCATGTCTCCTGTGGCTCCATTTTTGGTATCGGAACCATCAATGGAAAAACCAACTGGTCTATCGTAAGGGGTATTGTTCTTGCCTGGGTACTGACGCTCCCCATCGCAGCAGCCATTTCAGCTATAGCCTATGGCGTTTCAACCATTTAAAAGAGCTTATCCACAAATAAAAAAAGCGGGGCAAATGCCCCGCTTTTACTTTACTTCAATTATAATTAATAACTCTTTTTAAACTCTGTCTTGTGGCACTTCGGACATGGCGGAATACGACCTGTTTTCTTGAAGTGCATCTCATGTTTGCACGCCACACAGGTCAGTGTGCCTGCAGCTGTAATTTCACCGGAACGACAGGAGAGTGACTCCTGCGCTTTCGATGCAGCGCTGGTCAGTGCGGAGCCTGCCAACTCCATCAGTGATGAAAGAGACGCCAACGCACCTGTACTCAATCGTGAAGGATTCAGCTTCACCTTTGCCTCATCGCGAACCGTGTCAGCCATCTGGCCAAAATCTTTTTCCAGGAAGCCTTTCAGCTTCTGTCCCTGCTCTTCACTCACTTTGCCTGCTGCAGTCAACTGCTCGCGGGCCTTCTCCATGGCAATCTGAGCAAACTCGGCAGACTTCTCTGCTCCTGCTTCAAACAGCTCCTTAAACTTGGCAGCCATCTCATCATATTGATCGGTCTCCTGGTCAGAAACGGCTTCATCATCCATATGATTAATCACTGCATCACCAAAACCGGAAGTTGAAAGCTTGGTCGCACCATCCATCAGGCGTTCAAAATCGTAAGTCACTGTCTTGGCAGCAATCGAACCATTGATACCATTGAGAATCAGATCAGCGGCTTCTGTCCAACCCATATAACGCAGCATCATCTCACCGGAAAGAACAACTGATGAAGGATTCACCATATCTTTATCGGCATACTTGGGCGCAGTGCCGTGAGTCGCTTCGAAAATGGCGTGCCCAGTGTCGTAATTGATATTTGCACCCGGTGCGATACCAATACCACCCACTTGAGCAGCCAATGCATCTGACAAGTAATCTCCATTGAGATTCAGCGTGGCAATTACATCAAATTCGGTTGCACGGGTCAGCACCTGCTGCAGTGCGATATCTGCAATCGCATCCTTGATCACAATACCATTGGGCAGCTTACACCATGGACCACCATCAATCTCAACCGCACCAAACTCCTTCTTGGCAAGCTCATAACCCCAGTTACGGAAACCACCCTCGGTGAACTTCATGATATTGCCCTTATGCACAAGGGTTACCGACTTACGTCCATCATCAATCGCAAACTGAATCGCTGCACGAACCAGACGCTCAGTCCCTTCCTGAGAAACAGGTTTCACACCAATGCCGGAAGTTTCAGGAAAACGGATTTTATCAACACCCATCTCTTCCTGCAGGAACTTGATCACCTTTTTCACTTCATCCGAGCCTTGAGCCCATTCGATACCTGCATAGATATCTTCGGAGTTCTCACGGAAAATCACCATATCCACATCTTCCGGACGCTTCACAGGTGAAGGGACACCATCGAAATATTTAACCGGACGCAGGCAGGTATAGAGATCAAGCTTCTGGCGAAGGGCTACGTTCAGAGATGAGATGCCGCCACCAATCGGTGTGGTCAGAGGGCCTTTGATACCGATAAGGTATTCATTAAATGCATCCAGGGTCTCCTGAGGCAACCAGGCGTCATCATTTTTACCATACATGTTCCATGATTTTTCGCCGGCAAATACTTCCATCCAGGCAATCTTGCGTTTGCCCCCGTATGCTTTCTCAACTGCAGCATCCAGAACACGCTGGGAAGCACGCCAGATATCACGGCCTGTTCCATCGCCCTCAATAAAGGTCACAATCGGCTGATCAGGAACATTCAGATTTCCATCGTCACCCATTGTAATTTTATTGCCCGTTTCCGGGATAGAAATTTTATCAAAAGCCATAATCAACCTCGTGTTGAACTATCTAAATTATATTTATCAGGAGATAACTTACTTAATTTTTGCGGCAAGCTGTGCGTTTCTTTTCGCTTCAACTGCCTTTCGACGGGCAACCTCATAACGCTTCCCGTCAATCGCAGCAGCAGCCTCTTTCAGGCTCTGCTCGGCACTCTTGAGCGCCTTATCTGCCTTCGGACTTTTTAGATCCAGTTGCTGAGCCCTTTCAATTGCAGAGCGAGCCTCAGACATCTCCTGAACAGGAGCTTTGACTGCACATGAGCAGAGTAAGGCCGTGAATACGACAACGATCAGGTATTTCATAAAAAAGCACCCATACGACTAAGAATCTGCTCGAAGTTACGAATTGTCAAACAGCTGTTCTACGCTTCCTTAAGCCAAGCTCTTTCCACTGATCATCGGGCACCTCGGATGGCGCGTCACTCATGGGATCAGCTGCCTTCTGAGTCTTCGGAAATGCAATCACATCACGAATCGACTCCGCGCCAACCATCAGAGAAAGTACCCGATCAAGACCAAATGCCAGACCGCCATGAGGTGGTGCTCCATACTTCAATGCATCAAGCAGGAAGCCGAATTTCGCTTCTGCCTCTTCTTCGGAAATCCCCAGAGCAGTAAATACCTTCTGCTGCGTCTCCTGATCATGGATACGAATCGAACCGCCACCGATCTCTGTGCCGTTCCAGACCAGATCATAAGCCTGAGATCGCATCTCAGTCGGGCTGGACTCGATCATCGCAAGATCTTCCGGATAGGGAGAGGTGAAGGGATGATGCAGTGCATCCAGACGTTTCTCATCAGGGTTCCACTCAAACATCGGGAAATCAACCACCCAGACAAAGCTGTGATCTCCATCTTTAGCAAGACCAAGATCAAGGCCGATCTTCACACGAAGATGACCCAAAGCATCATTCACCACCTTGGCATCACCTGCACCAAAGAAAAGAATATCGCCATCCTCTGCACCACAGGCATCAAGCAACTGCTTCAACACATCTTCAGGAAGGAATTTCACAATCGGAGACTGCAATCCGTTCGGGATGTCGGATCTGTCATTCACCTTGATCCAGGCAAGGCCTTTGGCGCCGTAAATACCGACGTAATCGGTATAGCCATCAATCTGTTTACGTGAGAGCTGAGCGCCACCCGGAATGCGCAGAACTTTCACCAACCCACCTTTCTCAGCAGGTTCACGGAACACCTTGAACTCTACCTGTTTCATGATCTCTGTAAGGTCTACATGTTCCAGATCAAAACGCATATCAGGACGATCAAGACCATACTTTGCAATCGCTTCATGATAGGTAATTCGAGAGAACGGTATATCCAGTTTAACGCCCATCCCCTTCTCAAACATCGCTGAAATAAGTCCTTCAGCAACGGCCATAATCTCATCCTGGCTGGCAAAGGACATCTCAATATCCACCTGTGTAAATTCAGGCTGGCGATCTGCACGAAGATCCTCATCCCTGAAACAGCGGGCAATCTGGTAATAGCGATCCATGCCCGCCACCATCAAAAGCTGTTTGAATATCTGTGGGCTCTGCGGAAGCGCATAAAAAGAGCCGGGGTAAACTCGTGAAGGAACGAGATAATCACGTGCACCTTCCGGTGTGGATTTATTCAGAATTGGTGTTTCAACTTCCAGAAAGTCCTGCTGATCAAGAAAGTTGCGTGCCGCATGAGTTACCTTGTGACGAAGCATCATGTTGGACTGCATCTCCGGGCGACGCAGATCAAGATAGCGGTATTCAAGACGATGCTGCTCACCTGTATTACAATCATCTTCGATCAGGAACGGCGGTGTTTCAGAGCGATTCTGTACGATAATTTCAGATGCTTTTACTTCAATTTCACCCGTTGGAAGCTTCGGGTTAATCGCTTGTGCATCACGGGGAATAACCTCTCCGACAACTTGAACCACATCCTGCTGGCGAAGAGAGTGGGCAAGTGCATGAATTTCAGGGGTGTCAGGATGCACAACGATTTGAACCAGACCATAACGATCACGCACATCCAAAAAGATCACACCACCATGATCACGGTTGGTCTGCACCCAGCCATTTAACTGAACCTGTTCACCAACCTGTTCTTTGCGAAAATCACCACAACGTGTGCGTTCAATCATCTTGCCAATCCTCCGGACTCCCCATTACATGAGGGCGGGGCAGACTACCGCCCTGACTGGCAACTGCAAAGTATCAAGCGCTTATCACATCCCGAAGTTTGTATTTAAGCTGCTCAAAGGAGTAGGGCTTTTGAACAAAACCAGTCACATCCGTAGTGGCAAAGTTCTGCATTATCATCTCCTCACTGTAGCCGGAACTGAGCAGAATTTTTATATCCGGCTGAAGCTGGCGAAGTGCTTTAGCAACTGCCTCACCATCCATCTCCGGCATACTCCAGTCCAGCAAAACAAATGAAATCTGCTCCCGGTGCTGATCATATAAATCCATGGCTTCTGCTCCGCCATCGGCACAAAGAACCTGAAATCCCATCCTCTCAATCATGTTGGATGCCACCGTCAGAATTGCCTTGTCATCATCAACAATGAGTACGGTTCCCATGCCGCTCCAGGCAATAATGGAAGCCGTATGGTCCTCTACATCTGCATGGAACAGATCACCCTGAGAATCCGAGCATGGAAAATAGACCTGAATAACCGTGCCACTGTCAATCTGACTATTAATATTGAGTGCCCCGGCATGCCCGAACACCACGCCCATTACCGCGGGTAATCCGAGTCCGCGACCCATAAAGCGCGTTGTGAAAAAAGGATCAAAGACTCGATCCAGTGTATTTTTATCCATGCCTTCACCATTATCGATGATCTCAAGACAGACAAAACAACCCTCTTTTGCATCGTCAGCTGCATACATCTTCTCCAGCATATTTTTGGAAAGCTGTGCCTGATAAGCGTTTATATTAATAGAACCGCCCTCTTTCCTGGACTCCATAGCCTCACTTGCATTGATAACAAGGTTAGTAATCACCTGTCGAATCTGACCTTCATCTGCTTCAATAGCAGGCAGGGAATCACCAACCTGATAAAAAACCTTTCCATGGCCATGCAGTTTTGAATGTAAATTGGCATGCAGCCCACCACGCATACCCTTAAGCATTTCAGCTATATCCAGGGATTTAACGTTGTACTTACCCTGGCCGGAATAGGCAATCATCTGATTGCAAAGCTCCGCTGCCTTCTGACACGCTTCATTGATTCGCTCACAGTGGGTATTTGCTTCATGATTAGGCCCGGTCGACATGGCCACCAGTGCTGAACTTCCCATAATGGATGTCAGCAGGTTGTTAAAATCGTGGGCAATACCACCTGCCATGACCGACAGAGACTCGGCTCTCTGCAACTTTTCCATCCGCTGACGAATAAACTCCTCCGCCTCAACATCCCGCTGAATCACAATACACTGGGACACCAAGCCTGTTTCACGATCCAGCACGGGTGAAAAGCTGCCTGTGGTCGTGATCTCTTTGCCCTGTTTATGCCGAAGATGCAGCTTTCCCTGCCATGGCTGACCAATCGTTGAATCATCACTTTTGAAAAAGTCCAAAGCCTGGTCGATATCCGAATAGATCTCTTTCCAATGTTTCCCTAACAGCTCTTCCTGTTTATATCCTGATAGCTCCCCCAGCGCAGGGTTGGAATATTCCAACAGGCCTCCCCGCGAGAATATTGCAATGGAATCGGTAGCATGCTCCAACGCATCTCTAAAAGAGCTCATATTTGTAAGCAATTCGCTGGTTTCATGTCTTAGATTCAGATGTTTAAGATAATTGGCCTGAAGTCCTTTTGCCGAAATTGTTAGAATCAGAAGAAGTAGAAAAATCAGCCCTGCGATAATCATATGGATCTGATCTGCCTGCCAGGCAAACCATATAAACTGAAACCCCATAACAGGGTATAGAAACAGAAGATAGGCAGCCAGATAGCTTCCCACCACAGCAAGCGTACCGATCGCGCCCAATGACAGGACTGTCAGAATAAAAAACTGATTCGTAAGATCATCTACCGGCATGAAAAGGAAAGGCCCTGCCGCCCATACAAACCCGGAGAGACCCCAAATGATCAATAGAGAATTTCGTATCTCTTCACAGCGTTGAGAATCACCTGTTTCGGCAAGCCATTTACGACTCAGCCCTATTCGCAGTGCAAGCATGGCATAGACCGCAACCACCCAGCCTCCCAAATAGAGGTGTGGTGCACTGTCCAGAAACAGATAGGCAACAATCAATGCAAATGGAATAGCTCCAAGCATACCCGCCACACTCTGTTGAAGAAAAAAATCTGTCTGTTCTACCCTGAGTGCAGACCCAGCAGCTTTATACATATCCGAAGATGACATATTGCTGTTGGATTTTTTCACGCTGCCTCCAGGTTAAGATGAACCCTCTCAATATTAAGTCAGTCTACCTAACCCGTGCTCATCCATGAAGGCAAATTAAATGGGATTAAACCAAAGACTGCAATCGCATAAATATGCTATATCCAATTAGGGGAACCTCTGAGTTTTTCAGAACATCCTTAGCTGAATATCTCTTTCCATAGATGCTCAAAGCGACTGCTATCGGTGTAGTAGTGAGGAGAGAAGCGGATGCCACCTGCACGATGGGCACAAATAATCCCTGAGGCCATCAGCTTCCGATAAAGGGCTGCATGAGCATTGTTATCCAAATCTCTATGTCGAAAAGTCACAATGCCGGCATATCTGCCGGAGGTGGCAGGTGTAATGAGTTCAAGCTCACGATGCTCTGAAATCTGATCCATAAGCAGTCTGCTGCGTTCAAGCAACTGCTTCTCAACCTCATCCATGCCAATCTCTTCAAAAAGAGAGAGGCTTGCATTGAGTGCATGAATACCCAGCATATTCGGGCTTCCGGGCTCAAATCTTCTGGCTGATTTTGCCGGTTGCCACTGAACAGCATCGAAATCCCCTGCCCGTTCGACCATATGCCAGCCAAACTGGTGCAGTGCCAACTTCTCCCGCCACTGCGGACTGATATAAAACAGTGCAATCCCCTCAGGGCCAAACAACCATTTATGTGCATCGGCAACCACGGCATCCGCATAAACATCCTGTACATCAAACTGAACCGCTCCAAGGCTCTGAATGGCATCAATACAGAAAAAGATATCCCTCTCTCTGCAAAACTCGCCAAGTCGCTTCAGATGCATCCTGATACCGGTAGCGAACTGGACGGAACTTACCGTAATAAGTCGCGTGTTTTTATCGACAAGTTTAATTAACTCACCTTCAGGATCATCACCGGAAATATCGGCAAGCCTTAACTCAACACCTTTTGATTTCAGAGATTCCCAGACGATTCGATTGGAAGGAAACTCCTGATTGGTAGAGACAATGTTATCACCCGGTTGCCAATCCATACCGTAGGCGATCAATGAGAGACCTTCTGAAGTGTTTTTCAACAGTGCGATATCACTGCTGCTTTCGGCATTTACCAGCCATTTGAGACGATCCCTGAGCCCTCGTTCAACCTTCATCCATTGCAGGTAATTAGCGGCTCCCTGCCGCATATTCTCTTCAG
>JBEQLD010000160.1:0-2241 GCA_040326115.1 Mariprofundaceae bacterium
CGCAGCTGTAAACGTGTTGCTGGATCCATCGGTTCGTGAAGGCATTAAAGTCTATTCGGACTGGCCAACCATTCCGCAGCTTTACGTCAAAGCTGAATTTATGGGTGGCTGTGATATTATCATGGAGATGCATGAATCCGGTGAACTGGCCCGGTTGCTCGCTCCTTTTAAAAACAACGAAAATGACAACAGCTGACTTGTGGAAAAAGTAAAACTGGTATATAAATTGGGTACGGATGTTTAAATCTGTTTCTAATATCAGCATCATATTGCTGACCCTCTTTTCACCCGGCGGTGCAACTCACTAAATGGCCGGAGCACACGTACAAACCAGACTGGTCCAGAAACTTGGCCAACGGCTTGCGCTGACACCGCAGCTAACCCAGAGCCTGAAGGTTCTGGCGATGAACTCCCTTGAGCTGGAGACCTATCTGGAAGAGTGCCTGGAATCCAACCCGCTGCTTGAGCAGGAGCAGGAAACAGAAAGTCCAACCACTGAAGCCAGCGAACACACTTCCACCACAGACGCCAATGATGATCAGGATTGGCGCGAGCAGGGTGATGATCGTTGGGAATCGATGTACAACGCTGCAAGCAGAGACGCTTCCCTGCCGGATCGGGATCAGCAGTGGCGAGATGAACAGAGCCTGAGCGAATCCCTGCATGAACAGATTGATAAGCAGCCCATGAGCGACCATGAACATGCCATCGCCCATGTCATTATCGATTCACTGGAAGATGACGGATATTTCCGAACAGCGCCGGAAGAGATTGCATCCATGATGGATGCCAAGCCCGAAGAGGTTGTTATTACGCTGGAGGCCGTTGTGCAGGAGCTTGAGCCTGCCGGTATCGGCGCCCGTGATCTTACCGAATGTCTGCTGCTGCAACTTAACGATAACGATGATGCCTCCAAAATGGTGCGCCGTATGCTGCTCCACTTCTCGGACTCCCTGTTTGAGCCCGATGATGTACTGGTAAAACTTCTCGGCTGCAGCTTTGAAGAGCTGGACCAGACCCGTGCACGCATGCGCAGGCTCGACCCTTATCCCGGCCATGGGCTGCGCGGTGATACCAATATCTATGTGCGCCCTGAAATTATTTTCCGCAGATCCAACAGGGATATCGAGGTGGAAGTTCCCAGCTCTACCCGACGCACCCTCTGTATCAGCAATCAATGGGATGATCATGAGTGGAAAGGCTCAGACAGTGAATTTATGGACAATGCGTTGCAGGAAGCAAAATGGCTGCTCTATGCGCTGAACCAGCGAAGTGAAACACTGATGAAGGTGGGCATGTGTCTGGCTAAGCGGCAACGTGCATTTCTTGAGCATGGCACACTGGGCCTAAAACCGCTCACGCTTCAGGATGTGGCGGAAGAGGTTGGACTGCATGAATCAACCATCTCCCGGGTCACCAATGGTAAATATGCCGAAACACCGCTCGGTATGATTGAGATGCGAAGGTTCTTTTCTGCTGGCTTGCCGACCCGGGGTGGTGGCACTATTTCCGTTTACCGTGTGCAGCAGCGTGTAAAAGCACTCATTGAATCCGAGCCACTTGGTAAACCGGTCTCTGATCAGGCCATTGCAGATCGACTGCAGGCCGAAGGTATTGAAATTGCCCGTCGCACTGTTGCAAAATATCGTGAGCAGGTTGGCCTGCCACCAAGCAGCAAACGCAGGCGCGATGGCAAGGCCCGTCTGGCCCAGAAAAAGGAAAAGGCGGAGATGGCACTATAGGCGCCATACAAAGAAATTGATCACGATGTGATCATCATTCCGGGAGAAATACCCGGTAGGAGTCGCAAGGATGCGGTATCCGCAAGAAGTAGGAAATACGGAGGTATTAAATATGCAAGTATCCATTACAGGGCGTCATGTGGAACTGACAGATCCACTGAAAAACTATGTTCATGACAAACTTCAGCATCTGAAACACTCCTTTGACCATGTGGTCGATGTACATGTGGTGTTATCGGTTGAGAAGTTCCGCCAGCGCTGTGAAGTAAACATGCAGGCGAACGGGATTAACATCCACGGTGGTCATGAGACAGAAGATATGTACGCCTCCATTGATGGTGTAGTGGACAAACTCAACAGGCAGCTCAAGCGCTACCGTTCCAAACTACACAGACATCAAGGCCAGCGCGGCAAGCGCAAAGGACGCGAGATTCAAGTCTCTCACAGCGTACTGGACCTTGCACATGAGAGCGAGGAACTGAGCGAAGATCATTCTCCG
>JBEQLD010000161.1:0-2214 GCA_040326115.1 Mariprofundaceae bacterium
CAGGCGAATCAATCCCGATTGCTTTTTCGGCAGGAGTTTCAGCTTTTGATAAAGAGAGTGCACCGGCATCAGTCAGCGAAACGATTGACTGGTTGCTGGCCACTGCTGATGAGCGTCTTTATAAGGCCAAGCACGCAGGGCGAGCCTGTGTTGTCGGCGGCGAGTGAGTTTAGATCAAGTCTGGATCACTATATTGTCCTGTCATACTCAGTAAGCAGTTCTCACTAAATTACAATAGATGAGCGGGCTGATCTCCTACTTCTCATTGTCCTGCTCTATAGATCAGATATAGTAGCCCAATGCTGTCGCAAAACGATTCATTATCCCAAGTGGATACGCTTGAAATGGAGACTCCTACAGAGTTGCCACCACGTTTTCCCATTCGTTGGCGCTGGACCATGCTGGTAGGTTTCACAGTGATGTTGGCTGTCCTGGTTCTGTCACTGGTAATTCTTGATATGGAACGTGATGCATGGCTTCGACATCAGGAGACTCAGGCAGCTGTGATGGTTGATCGTCTGGGAGATGAGTTGAAAATCCCGATGCTGGTGCGAAGCTCTGCCGAAGTTGAGCTGATTATTCAGGGTGAAAAAGGTTTTTTGAAAAAAGTTCCCGATGTGCTTGGGGTACATATTCAGTATGCCGGTGGTGATGATAAACACTTTGGCCTGATTGAAAAACATGATGATATTATTCTGAACCGTATGGTCGAGGATATGCAGGCGGTGCGCCTGCCAACTGACCGGCTGTGGTATGTTAAAAAGGTTGAGTATGCAGGCACTGTTGTAGGTTCGGTTGCGGTACACTTTTCCGAACAGGCATGGGAAGATCTGGCAAGCAAACTCGTTGGTCGCATGGCGTTGGCTGCTGCGTTGGTGGTGTTGATGTCAAGTGTGCTGGTCTACTGGATTGCAGGCAGAATGAGCCACCCGCTTGAGATGCTGGCTGATGCCGCCAAGCATGTGGCTTATGGTGATTACAGCGTCCGCCTGCCTGTTAGCGGAAATGATGAAATCAGTGATGCAACTTCACAGTTCAATGTGATGGTAGAGGAGCTGGCTCATAAGGAAGAGATCAAAGATGTGTTTGGCCGTTATCTGAATCCGAAGCTGGTTGCTGACGTGTTTGAAGGTGGCCTTGCCAGTGCTGAAAATCGCCGTCAGGACGTTACCGTTCTGTTTGCTGATATGGTTGGCTTCACAGCCTTTTCCGAGACAACTGAAACAGAAGTGATCGTGGAGGTTCTAAATAAGCACTTTGAGGTGTTTCATCGCATTATCGACTATTACGGCGGCCATGTTGATAAATATATTGGTGATGCAGTCATGGCAGTGTTTAACCATCCGAATGAAGATGTTGATCATGTCCGGCATGCGGTTATGGCTGGGCTTGCGATGGTTGCCGCCTGCAGTAAGCTCGGTGTGTTGCGGGATAATGGTGAGCCGATTGAATTTAGAGTCGGATTGAATCGGGGCGAGGCGATTGTCGGCAATATTGGTGCTGCCGAGCGTCTGGAGTATACCGTGATTGGAGATACGGTGAATGTTGCTTCCAGAATGGGCGGCCTTGGTGAAGGTGGTGAAGTGGTGCTCTCCAATAACACCTTTAAATACCTTGGTGATGAATTTACTTTTGATGATATGGGCGAGCAGGAAGTGAAAGGCGTGAGTCAGCCTATTCGGTGTGGCAGGGTTGGCAGCTCAGTAATGGCTGTCAGAAGAAATATTGCCCATGCCGTTGCCCTGGCATTCGATCTGACTCTACCATCTGATGTGCGCCAGATTATTGGTGATGTTGAGGAGCTTTAATGTGACCAGTTTTAATGTGATCAGTTTCAATGTGACCAGGCTCTCCTGGTTGCTTGTGGCTGTTCTTTTTTTGGTTTCCGGGTGTGCCGGAGATTTTATTTCTCCAAAACAGGCTGGTAAGAGTTCTGCTTTCAGCTTTTTAAATACCTATGAAGCCGCATTAAGTGATTATAAGAAGGGCAGAATTATGACTGCCCGGGAACGTATCCTCGCCATGGATAAAACGCGGGAAGATTATCCTAAAGCACGTAAACTTTTAAAAAGAAAGGTTGAGCCGGTGCGTTTACGGTTGCTAAGGCATTATACCCGAAAGGCCAATGCTGCTGAGCAGGCTGGGAAATGGTCACAGGCGATGGTTTTATATGTACAGGCGGCTGAGTTGAATACAACGCCAAAGGCACTTTTT
>JBEQLD010000162.1:0-2210 GCA_040326115.1 Mariprofundaceae bacterium
ATGGAGTACGCCAAGAAACATCTGGAACAACACGGAGCTGAAGACTGGCAAGAAAAGGTTGCCGACATTGCTGCAAACATCAAAGAGCGCAACCTGACACCTTCACTCCGTGGCCGCAATATGGAGGCCATTGCACTGATGCGCCACCTGCAGGAACAGGATCTCTACGATCCCGTACTGGATGGATTGGTCTCTGCCTTCAAATATGACAAAACCTACTTCGATAAGATCGTAAGCTCCGTCGGCCCACTGATGGAAAAACTGACCACAGGCAAGATTGCCGAACTGATCTCACCAGACTACCTGGATGAATCAGACTCCCGTCCTATCTTTGAATGGATGGATGTCATTCGCCGCAAAGGAATCGTCTACGTGGGCCTCGATGCCCTGACCGACACCACCGTTGCCAGTGCCGTCGGAAACTCCATGTTTGCAGATCTGGTTTCGGTGGCAGGCCACATCTACAAACACGGTGTGCAGGATGATCCCAACAACCTACTGCCAACAAACAAAAATACCCCGCCCACAATCTCCATGCATGCCGATGAATTCAATGAGTTGATCGGAGAAGAGTTCATCCCCCTACTGAACAAAGCAGGCGGTGCCGGTTTCCAGGTCACCGCCTACACCCAAACCTGGTCAGATGTAGAGGCCCGCCTCGGCAACCAAGCCAAAGCAGGGCAGGTGGCTGGTAACTTCAACACCATGATCATGTTGCGGGTCAAAGAGCTTGCCACAGCAGAGATGCTCACCGATCAACTACCAAAGGTCGAAGTCTTTACCCTGATGAGTGTCTCCGGCGTGGATGACTCATCTGATCCTGATTCTGGTGTGGACTTCAAATCCCGTAATGAAGATCGTATCAGCGTCTCAGAAGTCCCCATGCTCACCTCCGCAGAATTGGTAACCCTACCCAAAGGCCAGGCCTTTGCGCTACTGGAAGGCGGCCAGCTCTGGAAGCTACGCATGCCCCTTCCAGATCCACGCAATGATCCGGCCATGCCTGAAAGCCTGTCCGATATTGCCAATGAAATGGAGCGAACCTACATCAGCAATGATAACTGGTTCCGTGTTCCAGAGACCTGGTGGCATGGAGTGGCCGATGTACCCACAATAACCACACCAGAAAACTCCAATGGCTGAAACAACCAACGACCCCAGACGACCAGCGGTACAGCAAGGCATCATCTCAAAGGGACTGACCTCAATTGCACAAGCTATCCAATGGCTGATCTTATCTCTGCTGTTTTCGATCATCATCGAGTGGGCAGGCATGATGCTCTGGTGGCCGGATGAAGGGATCGACCATAGCCGTACAATGCTTGCCAAAGAAATCCATTATTTGGATGCGGATTTTCGGAAAAGTATTGTAACTTCTGACTCAGCCCGCTTTGCCAAGCAGGTGGCTGACAAGACCTATCACTACCTGTTCGAATTTACAGGGCTAGTAGATTTTATCCAGTGGATCTCTCTATCATCGTCACTAAACGAACAGGGTGTTCGACCCATGCTTCACAGCATCTACCGGCCCATTGCTGAGTTCATAATTGCTGCCATGCAGATAACCCAGGTGTTTTCAGTTCGACTGGCAATCCTCATCCTGGCAATGCCGGTATTTTTGTTATTCAGTTTGGTGGCGATGGTGGATGGCTTGGTTCAGCGGGATTTGCGTCGTTGGGGAGGAGGGCGTGAGAGTTCCTTCGTCTACCATTATGCGAAGAAGGCGGTTCTACCCCTCATGGTGCTCTCATGGATTGTCTATCTGGCACTACCCTTCAGCTTGCATCCATCCTTTGTGGTGCTGCCCTTTGCCACCTTGTTTGCGCTGTCGGTGACAGTGACTGCAAGCACGTTCAAGAAATACCTGTAAGAGATGAGCCGCCATCAATAGAGCAGTAGACATTATGTCCAGGCATATTAAAACTCATTAGCATTGGTGATGATTAGATCATGCTCGATTTTTACAATGTCACCGTTGATACACATGTCCCGTGCGATAGCTTTATAGTCGATGTAGTAACGGAGGTTTTCTGGTATTTCGGTTGTCTCTTCAATAAGCTCTTGAGCATAGTCTCTTGCCGTTCCGTGGTGGAGGCAAACCTCACTGTAACGGCTTAGTGCATCACTCAGACTCATGCCAAGATCCAGTAGGAAGCAGAGCCGGGTGGCATCACTTGTTGTTAGATCTTCAAGCTCATCGAACCAGAGGG
>JBEQLD010000163.1:0-2209 GCA_040326115.1 Mariprofundaceae bacterium
TTTCATCACATCGTGATAATCATCACCATGTGCATAGGTGGCAATTACGCCTCTACTCTCGACCGCCAGCGACTCTTCAAGTGAATATGGCGCTGATTGATGCTTCATGGCAACGGTAATCACCGTTTTGATGCTATCAAGCATGCTCTCAGGGGATTTGCGACGCTCTACACGACTCTCTTCAGCCATATAGGACATCTCACCATGCATGCCCGCCCCACTCCACTGATCCAGTTGAGTTTGATGATTTGATGCAATAAGAGGCTTTGTAAAAGCGCAAAGCTCAAAGCCATGCTTATTAGCAAGCTCTCGAATGCTCTCTTTAGATATTAAGTGGGATATCACCAGCATATTCTGACTCGCCCACATGGATATGGCAAAAGTCTAACAGAAAGTTATATAACTACTTTTTTGAATTAATAATATATTGAGCTACAGCACGCAGTTCATCTTCAGATAATTCTACCGCTTCCATATCTGAAGTTCTTCCCACTGTAGCGTATTTCAAATCCGGAAGTATCTCATCAATAAGTGACGGAAATTTTGTGACAGAGTTAACAGCAAGGTAACCGAGACCTTTCAGACCATTTACCTGCCCTTTTCCTAAGTGATGACAGGCAGCACACTTATTTATCCAGAGCACATCACCCTTGGATTTTGATCGGGAAAGTGGCCGTTTTACTGCGCTTTTCACAACAGGAGAAGCATCTTTCATAATCAGGGGCTTCTCATTTCGGTATTTTGCCGGAACCGTGTTCATATTGTCCGTAAAGTGAACAATGCCCGCATCATCTTTCCACTTGTAGATCTCTCCCGCATAGGAAGATACAGCATAGAGTGCTAAAGAGAGCGTTAATAACAGTCGAAACATCACTGCCCCATCAGATCCCGAATCTCACTTGGTTTTTCTATGGTTACCTGTGCAGCAGCACGAAGCTGATCAAACGTATCCCCATTGAATGTAACAGCAATCATACTGTAATCACCTGTACCACCATCCTGCAGATAGATACCGTTACCAATCAGCATGGCTCCGTTCACGTACTGATTTGGCGCGATTTTACCTTGTTTGGCTTCAATCTCACCTGAATCGGGCGTATAGAGCATGCCGGAGATATTGGCATGTCCATGCATATCCAGCACGCCACCGGCAAAGGAGAGTGCAGGCAGATCTTCCCAGGTTTTCAGGAACATATTGGGGATATCCTTAGTGACGGGATCACTGTCTGTAACCCCAATCCCCCCAATAGAGTAAGGAATAGTTCCGTCATAATAGTCTTCATTGATGGTTTCACTTGGTACTTTAAAGGCTGCATAGGTCGTTGAACCACCAGTTTTGGTTGGCCATGCAACAGAAATATTATCACCGTTAATTGCGCTTGCTGCACTCCCCGGAAGACTGTTCCACTCCGTTGCGTCCAGATCAAGCGCATCAAAGGCAATCATCCAGCCTCGCTCATAACCATTGGGAAAGAATGCATGGTACTGATCCTTGGTTGCCATCGATGGCCAGACCGTACCATCAAAAACAGCTCGTCTTTTACCAGCGGATGTATCAGTAAATTCCTCGTCAATCGGGTCATACTCGGCAATCAGATCAGCGACTATGGCTGCCCGATTAGCTGCAGTCTCTTTGGCAGCCGTACGCATCCAGTATTCCCACACATAGGCGTCCGATACATTGCTCGCAGCCATCGTGGTCTTAACGCCATCAGCTCCGCTTGCTGCAATCATGTACGCACGTGCCCTCTCCAGGCTGTCCATTCGAAAATCACGCCCGGGTGAGACATGGTCACCCATTAACTTATCATTCACCGGATTGACCAGAATGGATTCAAACACCTTCATGTATACATCACGGCTGCTTGAGCGTGGCAGGATCAGGTTGTTTGTTCCTGCAGAGCTGTTATCTACATAATCCTGATCCGTATCAAAATTATCGGGTGTATAGTTATCCTCATTTACATAGTCGTAGAGCAGCATGCCATAAACCAAAATAGCCTTGCTGGTGCATTTAGAGGCTCCATAATAGCCATCCAACTGATTGGCTCCACCGCCAGGCACGCTGCTAACCCAGGTTGGTGGAGTGGTGAACTCGGCGCCATTTACCGGGTAAGTTGACATATAAGTCACATTCTGAGGACTCACATCAACAGGCTGTACAACCCGCACAATACCAAACATGGGGCGGTCATTTCTGACATTATCC
>JBEQLD010000164.1:0-2117 GCA_040326115.1 Mariprofundaceae bacterium
GCGTCCGGACTCAACAGCTTCAGCATCTCCCCGATATCCGTTGTTGGGCGGTTGCAGCTGAAATTCTGACAAACATAAGCCGTTGCCTTGCCATCAATAGAGGTGTGGAAACGTGTAAACGGAGCCAGCTCGGTGATGGCATCACCGTCCTTCTTCTGAGTCCGCAGAATGACAACTGCGTTGGGCTGAAACTGACGGTTCAGGCTTTTGAGCATTGCCCGGGTATCTTCTGCATCGGGATCACCGACGATGACAATTTCATAACCCTCGGAGAGTGCGAAATCCAGGCCTGAAATAAACTGGGTATAACCAAAAGGTCCTTTTTTGATCACGCCGTAAAAAGCTTCAGCAGTCGATTGTGCCCTCTTTTCAAGTGAACTCTCCCCGGTCAACCGGGCCAGACGCAGCATATTCAGCAGGGCAACCGAATTCCCGGAAGGAATGGCACCATCATAAATCTCTTTAGGTCGAATCAGCAGGCTCTCCGCACCCTCGGCGGTCAGAAAGAAACCTCCCTGATCAGGATCCTCAAACTCTTTCATCATAATGCTGTTAAGTTCAAGTGCAGCATTCAAAACAGAGCTGTCCAGCCCGGCCTGATAGAGCTCCATCAAACCCCAGACAAAAAAGGCATAATCATCCAGAGTGCCCGCAATGCCCGCATCACCCCGATTCCAGCGGTGCAGCAATCGACCATTCTTTAGCCTCATCTTATCAAGAATGAGCTTTGCCGCCCTGTCAGCAGCTTGTGTGTAAGCCGGTTCATCAAGCAGTCGCCCGCCCATTGCCAGAGCGGCAATCATCAGGCCATTCCAGTCTACGAGTGCTTTTTCATCCTTGAATGGATGAATACGCCCTTCCCGCAGTGTAAAGAGACGCTGCCGTGCTGACTCAATACGACTGTTAAGCTCTTCTCGCTTTAGTCCGGCATTTTTAGCCAACCTCTCCCAATCCATCTCACGATAGAAAATGTTCCGGCCACTCTTTTTACCACTGGCCTCATCCTTGAAATTGCCACTGCGTTCAACATTGAACACCTGCCCGATAAGAGCGGCATCTGTTTTACCCAGCGCCTGTTCCAGTTCATCAGCCGTCCAGAGGTAAAACAGCCCCTCCTCTCCTTCACTATCGGCATCCTCGGCCGAATAGAAGAGCCCTTCCGGTGAAGTCATATCACGCAAAACGTAAGTAAAAATTTCACGGGCAGTGTCGGCATAGGTTTGCTTGCCTGTAGCGGCATAGGTTTCGAGATAAGCCATGGCAATCAATGCCTGGTCATACAACATTTTTTCAAAATGAGGCAATTTCCAGGCTTCGTCTGTGGCATAACGGTGAAAGCCGAAGCCGACCTGGTCATAAATCCCGCCCTTGCGCATAGCCAAAAGCGTCTCTTCAACCATCTTCAAAGCGCTGGCATCACCGGTACGTTTCCAGTGACGCAGCAGATAACGCATATTATGCGGACGCGGAAACTTTCGATCCCTGCCAAAACCGCCATGCCTGGCATCATAGAGTTGGCTCAACTGAGTAAACGTATCTTTAAAAATGGCCGGGCTAATCTCTCCCGGCTTTGCAGAAGTGCCATCATTGGCCGACTGCAGCGCCCTGGTAATACTTTGGGCCGACTCGGTAATACCCTTCCTGTCATTTTTCCAGGCGTGCTCAATTCTCGGCAGCAACTGCATCACGCCGGGACGTCCGAAGCTGGGCAGCTTGGGAATATAGGTCGCGACATAAAACGGCTGTTTATCGGCTGTCATAAAAACATTCAGAGGCCAGCCGCCACTACCGGTCATAATCTGGCTGACGGTCATATAAACCTGATCAATATCCGGACGCTCCTCACGATCCACCTTGATCGGCACAAATATCCGGTTGATCAATGCTGCTGCCTCCGGATCGGAGAAGACATCCTCCTCCATCACATGGCACCAGTGACAGGTTGAGTAGCCGATAGAGAGGAAAATGGGTTTGTCTTCCCGCTTCGCCTTGGCAAAGGCCTCTTCTCCCCACGGATACCAGTCAACCGGGTTATGCGCATGTTGCAAAAGATAGGGACTGCTTTCGTCTACCAACCTGTTTGTATATTTATGTTTCACGCTTTTACTCTCAGCATG
>JBEQLD010000165.1:0-2090 GCA_040326115.1 Mariprofundaceae bacterium
TCCTCTGCCACCACGGAGATCCCTTCATCTCTGAGAAACTGCCTGACAAAACTGATGTTTTTTCCACCAATATCTGACTGCCCCTGGTTTATAAGACCGCCGCCAAACAGCTTAACTTCAAAATTCTTTTTTAGACCACCATGACTGATGATGTCGTTCATCAGATGTTCCATGGCATAGTCGCCATAGCGGGTGGCAACATTCACCGTACTATTGCCCCACTTCGGAGTATCCGAATGCGTCACTGGCAGCATAAAGTGATTCATGCCACCAATGCCGAACACCTTGTCGCGCACACAGGCAGAAACACATGAGCCAAGAACAGTCACCACACATTCATTCGCAGAGGTCACGTAATACTCACCTGGCAGGATCTTGGCTGCCTCACAGCCATGCATGCCGTCATAGTAGGTATTGATATGCTCAAATCCTGGAAATCGGCCCTGAAGATTATTTTTTTTCATAAATAGTCTTCCCAACAAGCTTTGCCCTGTCAGTAACACCAAAAAGGGTTTCCGAGTGTCCTACAAACAGAGTGCCATGATCAGCCAGAAGGTCAAAATAGCGATCGATAAGTTTGGCTTTGGTCTCAGGATCAAAATAGATGATGACATTACGGCAGAAAATGACATCCAGCGGCCCCTTAAGCGGCCACTCATGCATCAAATTAAGTCTCTTGAAACTGATCATATCACGCAGTTCAGGTTTAGCCCGAACCATGCCTTTATTGTCGCCGGTTCCTTTGGTGAACCACTTTTTCAATTTACGTTCTTCAATCCCGGCCAGACGGGACTCGCAATAGACACCGGCAGAGCCTGTAGCCAACACATTACTATCCATATCCGTGGCAAGAATCTTCACATCCCAGCCTGGAGGAAGGGTTTCTGCAACTGTCATCGCTATAGAGTAGGGCTCTTCTCCAGTTGAACAGCCAGCCGACCAGATACGAATCCGCCGGCTACCTCTGTTTGTCTGCATCAGGTGAGGCAATACAGTATTTTTCAGATGATCAAAGTGATGGGACTCGCGAAAAAAAGCTGTCAGATTGGTGGTCATGGAGTTGGTGAAGCTCAACATCTCGTCACCATCGGGATCCTGTTTTAACAACTTGATATAATCTTTGAAGCCACCCAGGCCCAGCGCTCTTAACCGCTTGGTCAAACGCCCATACACCATATCCTCTTTACCATCATTCAGATCAATGCCGGTAAACTCTTTGGTTAACTGACGCAGCTCATTAAAGTCCCGCCCTGAAAACGCAAATTCACGTTGTTTATCCTGAGTTCCAGCCATCATTATTATAGCCCCAACTGATCTGAAAGGCCCAACTGCTCAGCGGATCTTGCGAGTGCTTCAGATGTGGATTTCCAGGAGACACTTATATCCCGTTTGCCTGCATCAAGAACAAATGCATAAAGCAACTGCACGCCAGCCGCATCGATTTGCTGAAGCCCAACCACATCAATTTCAACTTCAGTGGCACTGTTCAAGGTAGATAACAGTGTTTTGTGAAAACCTTCAACCTGGGCAATACCCAGGCTCTCTTCCAGCAAAACTGTTTGAGGCCCGCTCTCATCTGCTGGTTCATCCTGAGAGGCGGTCTCAACTTCATCAGAAGTTTCCTTTTCAGCTACAGAAGCGTCCTGCTCTGCTGCTTTCTCCTCAGGCTCTTCGGCCTCCTGTTCTGCTGAATTTTCAGCTGAAACAGCCTTCTCAGCATCATCCAGCACTTCATCAAGCTGAACCTGAGCCTCTTCAATGTTTTCTTCGGAATCAATCCATGCCAGCGGATCATGCCCTAATGCTGTAGGCGCTCCTCTCCTCTTACTGACCTTCTTCTTCATGGCAATGTCCTCTCTTTCAGAATGTCCTGAGCAAGAGCGCGGTAGTCATCGGCACCTTTACTGCGCTTATCAAATTCAAAAATGGTTTGCCCGTAACTCGGGCATGCCGCCAGTGCCACAATCTCACGAATCGGTGTTTTCAACACAGAGCCGGGGAAATGCTCAACCAGCTTCTCCTTCACCTCATTAGAAAGGCAACGGTGAAGATGGAAACGGGTTAACACGATCCACTCGCGAACCGTATGA
>JBEQLD010000166.1:0-2027 GCA_040326115.1 Mariprofundaceae bacterium
TTTATGACACCACTCTCATGGCTTGAACGCGTGCCGACCTACAAAGATCAGATTGAACAGCTCAAAGAGAAAGACCTTGGAACCTACGGCTTCCTTGGCTACCCGCTGCTGCAGGCTGCAGACATCCTGATCTACCGTGCTGATGCCGTGCCTGTGGGTGAAGATCAGGTGCCGCATGTGGAGTTGACTAGAGAAGTCGCCCGCCGCTTCAACCATCTCTATCGAAAGGATATCCCTCCCCTGTTTCCGGAGCCAAAAGAACTTCTCATGCCTGCAGCAAAGCTTCCCGGTCTGGATGGACGCAAGATGAGCAAGTCTTACGGCAATACCATCGAGATTAGTGAGGAGTGGAAAGTCACCGAGAAGAAGGTGAAGACCATGCCGACCGATCCGGCCCGTGTTCGTCGTGATGATCCCGGCACACCGGAGAAGTGCCCGGTCTGGGATTTCCACAAGATCTACTCGGATGAGGAAGAGCGCGCCGAAGTTCAGCAGGGTTGCACCACCGCAGCCATTGGCTGCCTTGATTGTAAAAAGATTCTGTTGAAGCACCTTGAAGAGGAGCTGCAACCGATCCGGGAGCGCCGTATCGAGATTGCCAGTCATATGGATGATGTGCGCGATATTGTACGTCACGGTAATGAGAAGGCGCGTCATGAGGCATCCCGCACCATGGATAAGGTTCGTAAATCACTGAAGATGGGCTACCGCGTCTGATGCAGGCCATGGCGGAAGAGCAGCCTGTTCAGGATGCCAATGAACCTGTGGCAGCCATTGAGACGACTGAATCGGATTCAATGCATAAAATAGACTCGACGACTGAACTAAAGACCACCATGCCCGATCTTCCACCTGTTCAGCTTGATGCCTTTGAAGGGCCGTTGGATATTCTGCTGCACCTGATCCGCAGTCAGAAGATGGAAATCTTTGATATCCCGATTGCCTCAATCACATCTCAATACCTGGAGATCATCAAGAACAGCGAGGTGATGGACCTGGACACCTCAGGTGATTACCTGGTGATGGCCAGCACCTTGATGCAACTGAAAAGCAGAATGCTTCTTCCTCGTCCTGAAATTGATGATGAAGGAAATCCGATTGATCCACGCGAAGAGCTGGTTGCCCAGCTGATTGCTTATGAACAGTACCGTGTACTGGCTGAAGAGCTTGATGCCCGCCCACGTCATCGCCGTGATCTGTTCAGGCGCTCTATTTTTCCCGAAGCCAAGATGGTGGAACGGCCACTGGCCGAACCCGATCTTGATGCCCTGCTTCTGGCATTCAGAAATGTGCTGAAACGTGTTGGTGGAGAGGTCCGGCATCAGGTGTTCATGGAGACGATGAGTGTCCGCGAACAGATGCAGATGGTGATGGAAGGGATTCGTGCTGGCAGTGTGCAACTTGATGAGCTGCTGATAAAACAGCCGGGTCGTGAAGCACTGGTCACCACTATTCTCGCTATCCTGGAGCTGTGGCGCCAACAGCTGATTACCGTGATCCAAAGCGAATGTTATGAATCCATCACGCTGCTTGCAAAAGAATCCATTGATGAAGATTCAGTTCAAGAGAACAGAAGCGATGACAAGGAGGCTGCAGCATGAGCCTGATCAACAGAGTTGAAGCACTGCTTCTGGCCAGTGATGAACCTTTAACACTTCAAAAGCTGAGAACTCTGGTTGATGAGGAGGAGTCATCAAAACTGCGCGAAACACTCATCACACTGGAAGCCCACTACAAAGATCGTGGCATCCAGCTGGTTCAGATCGCCGGTGGCTGGCAGTTTCAAACCTCAACGGAGTATGCTGAAACCGTCTCCAAACTCTGGCAGACACGTCCCGCCAGACTCTCCCGTTCCATGCTCGAAACACTCGCGATTATTGCTTATCGCCAACCCACTACACGTGCGGAGATTGAAGCGCTGCGAGGCATGAGAGTCTCCAGCTCAGTGCTTGGCGGACTGCAGGAGCGTGGCTGGGTGAAGGTACTTGGCCGTAAAGAGGTTCCGGGACGCCCTCACCTCTATGGTA
>JBEQLD010000167.1:0-1936 GCA_040326115.1 Mariprofundaceae bacterium
CACGCATGGCATGGCGGCGATGGCTGTTCGCCTGCGTCTGTTCAGGCCTTATGCATGGATGATCCGTCTCTTTACCGGGGATGAGTTGCCTAAAGATCTGGGTGTTCAGATCAGACAGGTACTTGAGCGGCTCGGCCCCACCTTTATCAAGTTCGGACAGATGCTCTCGACTCGAGTCGATCTGTTGCCGATGGATGTGGCACTTGAACTGAAACAGCTTCAGGACAATGTCCCGCCGGAGAAGATTGAGTTTATTGAAGCGGTATTGAGCCGCGCCTATAAAAAACCGCTGACGGGTGAAGGCGGCATCTTTGCCGAGTTTGACCGGGAGCCCGTGGCGGCAGCATCAATTGCCCAGGTTCATTTTGCCAAGCTGCATAGTGGTGAGCCTGTGGCGGTGAAAGTTCGCAGACCCCGCATCCAGAAAACCATTGAGGCAGACCTCTCGATTCTGCGTCTGCTGGCTGGTCTGTTTGATCGATATTTCCCTGAATATGAACGGCTGAAAGCACCGCGAGTAGTGGAGGAGTTTGCCGGCACCATCATGGGCGAACTGAATTTGCGATCCGAGGCGGCTCATGCCAGTCGTTTTGCCGATAATTTGTCAGAGGTGGATGGCGTTGGTGTGCCGAAGGTGATGTGGGATTACACCACGACTGAAGTGCTGGTTACCGAGCGTATCTATGGTATTCCGATTGATGAGCGTGAGAAGCTGGCTGCCGCCGGGCATGATCTGATGCAGTTGTGTGAACGCACTGCGACACTCTTTTTCTACATGGCATTTGTGGATGGCTATTTCCATGCCGACCTGCATCCGGGCAATATCTTTGTAGCCGAGAATGGCGATATTATGCTGGTTGATTTCGGCATTGTCGGTCGGCTTGATATGCGCAGCCGCTGTTATATTGCCGATATGCTGCTGGCATTTCTCAAGCAGGACTACAAACGTGCCGCCGAAGTGCATCTGGAGGCCGGTTATGTTCCGGCTGATACCAATATGTCGGCATTTGAAGATGCAATGCGCGAGATTGCCGAACCGATCTTTAACCGGCCACTGAAAGATATCTCATTGGCTGAACTGCTCTTCTATCTGTTCGCTGTGACCGAGCGTTTCAAGATGGAGACCCAGCCGGAACTGCTGCTGCTTCAGAAGACCATGGTGGTGATTGAAGGGGTGGCACGTGAGCTGGAGCCGGAGGTCAATGTCTGGGCACTGGCCAAGCCGCTGGTGGGTAAGTGGGTGGCCGAACATCTCGGTCCTAAAGCCAGAATTGAACAGGCGGCCAAAGATCTGAAGGCGGGTGTTGATGCCTGGGTCGTGTTGCCGGGCGAGATTAAAAAGATGCTGGCCGACCAGCATGGACAGATTGTTGCACAGGAATCGGGACAGTCCGGCTGGCTACAGTTTGTCGGTCTGCTACTGCTGGCAGGTGGAGGTATTCTGGCAGGTATTGGCTGGGATGATTTTGCTATCAACAACACATGGGTGGCTGCTGCGTCATCTGCATTGATTGGGTCGCTGCTACTGCTGCGTCGTTAGGTCTGTAGTCCTGTTGACTCAGTGATATATGCACCATTATTTTCTTTAATTTGATAAAACTGTTCCAGAGATTAGGCTGCGCCGCTGTTTATCTATCTTTGTTTGAATTTATATGAGGGGTTTGTATGAACCGTGATTTTGTTTTTACCAGTGAATCAGTTTCTGAAGGGCATCCGGATAAGGTCGCGGACCGTATCTCCGATAGCGTTCTTGATGCGATTCTCGAGCAGGACAAATATGCACGTGTAGCATGTGAAACCATGGTGACCACCGGTCTGGCTCTTATTGCCGGCGAGATCACCACATCCGCAGTGATTGATTATCAGGATGTCGTACGTAGCGCGATCAGGGATATCGGTTACAACAGTTCAGCCATGGGCTTTGACTGGGAGTCCT
>JBEQLD010000168.1:0-1896 GCA_040326115.1 Mariprofundaceae bacterium
CACCTATCGAAACATGGCCTGCCACGAGCAAATAATTTTCTCCAATTTGAGAAAATTATGCGTCGAGTGGCGGAGAGAGAGGGATTCGAACCCCCGGTCCGCGATGCGAACAATAGCTTTCGAGGCTACCGCCTTCAACCGCTCGGCCATCTCTCCAGCAAAACAGTGTAAAGTGCAGAGTGCAGGGTGCAGAGTTTAAACGTCGGTAATTATCTGCAGTCTGCCGCCTGTAAAATTCGAGTGGCGGAGAGAGAGGGATTCGAACCCTCGATAGGTTTAAGCCTATACACCCTTAGCAGGGGCGCGCTTTCAGCCGCTCAGCCATCTCTCCGAAAAAGAAGGGATGCCCATTCAGGCATCCCTTTTTATGTATGGCGGAAGGGGTGGGATTCGAACCCACGGTAGGTTTCCCTACGCCGGTTTTCAAGACCGGTACGTTCGGCCAGCTCTGTCACCCTTCCAAACTTACTCAATCAGATGCGATCTGGATGCGACCGATCAAGCGCGGCGTAATATAACTATTCGTTAACCATTTGCAATCATCGTCCGCCCACCAAGATAGGGTTGCAGCGCTGCAGGTATCTTCACTGAGCCATCCTGCTGCCAACCATTCTCCAGAAGAGCCACCAGTGTACGGCCAATGGCAAGGCCTGAACCGTTCACTGTTGCTACAGCCATAGGCTTTCCATCTTCACCACGAACCCGGATGTTGGCACGCCTACCTTGAAACTGTCCGAAGGAGGAGCAGGAAGATATTTCGCGATAAACTTCCTGACTTGGCAACCACACTTCAAGGTCAAACGTCTTCTGTGCAGAGAAACCGATGTCTCCTGCACATAGATCAACCACACGATAGGGAAGCTCCAGCGCTTGAAGAACCGCCTCTGCATGGGCTGTCAGGCCATCCAGTGCGTTCAATGCATCTGCAGGCTGTACCAACTGAACCAGTTCAACCTTATCAAACTGATGCTGGCGAATCATGCCCCGCACATCACGACCGGCAGAACCGGCTTCACGGCGAAAACATGGGGTATAGGCGCAGTGTTTGATCGGTAGTGAGTCAGCATCAAGAATCTGATCCTGATAGAGATTGGTGACCGGCACTTCAGCGGTCGGGATCAGAAACAGCTCTTCACCTTCAAGTTTGTAAAGATCATCCTCAAACTTGGGAAGCTGACCCGTTCCGGTCATGGTTTTGCGATTGGCAATGGCAGGAACCCAGACCTCTTCATAACCATGCTGATCTGCATGCAGGTCGAGCATGAACTGCATCAATGCACGTTCAAGTCTGGCACCCATACCCCGCAGTACTGAGAAACGACTCCCGGCAAGGGTAGCTCCCGCCTCAAAATCGATAATCCCCAAAGCTTCGCCAATATCCCAATGTGCAGGAACTTCATCACTTCTGGGCTCACCCCATTTACGCAGCTCCACGTTATCATCTTCACTATCACCGGCAGGAACTGAATCATGAGGAATATTGGGAATCTCAAGCAGAGCATCGGAAAATTCGGCTTCTGCCTCTTTGGCAACCGCATCCAGCTCTTTCACCTTGCGGGAGACCTCGCCCATCATGGCCATCTCTTCAGAGGCATCTTCACCAGCGCCCTTCTTCTGGCCAATCAGTTTAGATACTCGGTTGCGATCAGACTGAAGCGCTTCCAGCTCTCCCTTCAGTTCACGCTGGCGCACATCCAGTGCCCCTGCCCGTCCCCAGGCGGAATCAGAAGAGACCGCATCACTGCCACGACGGGCAAGTGCTGCCTGCATCGCATCAAACTCTGTCCGAAAGGCCTTACGGTCGATCATTCCAGATTGCCTGTACCATCCGCAGATTCGTCAATGGTATCGACTTCGGAGTTGTTATCTTCAGCCCCATCGACATCAGACTCATCT
>JBEQLD010000169.1:0-1863 GCA_040326115.1 Mariprofundaceae bacterium
GTTGCATCCAGATTGGTTACCGACCAGCCATGCCCGGAGAGACTCTTCATCACATCGGCAAGCAATTTCAAACTATCAATTCCGGCATATTGCGGATCATCATCCGGAAAGTGATGACCGATATCCCCAAGCCCCGCCGCCCCAAGCAGTGCATCACAAATGGCATGGATAAGCACATCGGCATCAGAGTGACCGGCCAGGCCCTGTTCATGAGGAACTTCAACCCCGCCCAACATCAACTTTCTATTGTCACAAAACGCATGTACATCAAATCCCTGCCCAACACGCATACTCATCACTCTCCCCCTTCCAGATGGTTCCGTAACCAATCCATATCTGATGAAGTGGTAATCTTCCGGTTCATGGAATCACCCTGACTGATATAGACCGGAAAACCTGCTGCTTCCAGTACCGATGCATCATCGGTATGCAGATGCAGACGGGTATGTTCTTTCTCAAGGGCTTCATTAAACCAGTCGCGACGTGCCACCTGAGGTGTCTGAACCGCCCTCAACAGAGTTCGGTCAGGTGTATCCAGCACGCGTCCTTTTTCATTCACCCGTTTGATTGTGTCATGAACCGGCAGACCCGGAACGGCTGCGCCATGCTCTTCGGCGACATCCAGAACATCCTGAAGCAGCTGTTTTGAAGGCAGTGGCCGGGCTGCATCATGAACACCCACCATATCGATATCGTCCGGTAGCGCTGCCAGACCACGCTGCATGGATATGGAGCGCTCAGCGCCACCTGTTACAGGCGGAAGCAGATCAAATGGAAACCGGCAATCTTTGATAATCTCTGCATAAAAATCATCGCCTTCAGCAATCACTGCCTGAACTGCGCTGATACGCGATTCCTGAGCCAGACTTTCCAGGGCGTGCAGCAGAAGCGGCTTCCCGGCAATCGGTAGATACTGCTTTGGTGTCTCGCCACCAAAACGTTTGCCGCTTCCTGCAGCCAGCAATAAAATCGCAACTCGCATAAGGCATGATTGTGCGCCTTCATCAAGCGAGGTCAATCTATCCATCGATCTGTAACGAAATAGAGCGTCTGGCATTGCGCAACGCACATGCATCGGATATAAACCTGCCATGCCATCTATTTATCTCTTTCCGGCTGCCGGTCTACTAACACTGATATCTGCCTATCTGGTGTGGAGTGATGTCTGGAAAGGTACCATTGCAGAGAGAGCCAATAAAAAACCTGTCATTGAAATCATTCTACTGGCATCCATTTCACTGACTCTCTGGGGATGCTTCAAACTTGAGCCCGTCACTGATCAGGGTATCCAATTCTCTCTGACAGCTGCCGTTGTGATTGCCACGCTTCTGGTTCAGAGCATGTATCTGATTGGTCTGTGGAAACATGGTATCCGGGGGCTAGGGCTCTTTCTTCTTCCGGCCACAGCGCTACCCCTGCTTCTGATTCCGCTGCTACCGGAAACCAACAGTAATCAGTGGATACATACCTCCTCGCTGCTGGAATCAGGGCATCTGCTGATCTCACTGCTTGCCTATGCGATCCTGACACTGGCGGCCATTCACGCCGTGATGCATCTGATACTGGATCGCTCACTCAAATTAAAAAAGATCGGCTCGGTGATTCATGCCATGCCATCACTGTATGAAATTGAGACGCACCTCTTTGCGCAGGTGCGTTGGGCCACTTCACTTCTGGCCATTGGAATTCTTACCGGCCTAACCTGGCAGTGGGTGGAATTTCAACATTTTGCGCTGTTTAATCATAAGGTTCTGCTGGCGCTCTTCTCATTCGCTGTACTTGTTCTGCTACTTACAAAACGTAAAAAAGCAGGCTGGCACGGACGCAGAACCAGCCACATGGTGCTGGCTTCCTATACCCTGC
>JBEQLD010000016.1:0-25368 GCA_040326115.1 Mariprofundaceae bacterium
ATGGGGGTTCCTCATTGCGATTCCAGCCATTGTCGGCTTCACTGTTTATGGTTCAGTAAAACCATCATTTGAGTCGCCGATTGAACTCAGGCAGGTGCATCCGGCACCACCGACCACTCTCAAGGTCTACAATAAAACTTTTGATCTGACCAAGCTGGAGAATCCGGTGCGTGAAGATGTGATAAAAACAATGGCAACTGATGAGGATGCCGCCTGGAAGAAATATGACTCTAGTGTGGATGCCGGTCGTAAGGTGTTCTATCAGAACTGCTTCTACTGCCATGGTGATCTGATGTTCGGTCAGGGGCTGTATGGAAAGGGTTTCAACCCTATGCCTATTAACTTCCAGGATGTGGGTATGATTGCCCAGCTACAGGAAGCATTTGTCTTCTGGCGCATCACCACTGGCGGACCGGGTCTGCCAAAAGAGGGTACGCCTTGGAATTCAGCCATGCCGGTCTGGCACGAGATCATCTCTGAGGCTGAAGTCTGGGACGTGATGATGTTCATCTACGACTATGTTGGTCAGGTGCCGCGTATCTGGGATACGAAAGTATCTTCAGTGGTCACCGGCATGAAAGAGAAGGTGAAAACAAGAAGAAACAACCTGATGGGCAAGGAGCTCTATCTGGATCGCTGTGCTCATTGTCATGGTGATAACGGTGCCGGTGACGGTGTTGCTGCCAATCGCATGTATCCGAAACCACGTGATTTCACGACCGGGCTGTTTAAATATAAAACTTCACCGGGCAAGAAGCTGCCGCGTGATGAGGATATCTTTAACACCATCAAGCATGGTTTGAATGGCACGGGCATGCCTGCATGGAAGCCACTGCTCTCCGATGCGCAGATCAACAGTATGATTCCTCTTATCAAGAGCTTTGATACCTTTGGTGCATGGGCACCTGAAGATGCTCCGGATGAAGCCTTTGATATGGATACGGGTGCTTTTACCGGAGAGCCTGTCAAAGTTACGGAGGAGCTGGAAGTCAAGGGTAAGGTGAACTTTTCTGAGGATTCGCTGGCCAAGGGCAAGCCGATTTTCGAGAAGGTTTGTGCCAAGTGCCATGGTCTTGAAGGACGAGGTAATATCACCTCCGGCAAGAAGCTGATGGATGACTGGAACAACCGTATCTGGCCTCGTGATCTGACCAAACCATATGCGTGGCGCGCAACCGAAGTTGCCGGTGACACACCGGAAGCCAAGGATGCGACGATTGCCAATATCTACACCAGATTGTCTGTGGGCATTCCGGGCACACCAATGCCTGAACATGCCACAACCATGAGTGCGGAAGATCGCTGGCATGTATCCAACTATGCCTACTCTCTACGTGAAAGCAGCGTTCAGTTGACCAGTAAATCACTGATTCGTGGTATCAAGGTTGAGGGTGATCTGCCCACGGATATCAATGATGCTGCGTGGCAGGGTGTTGATGCGACAACCTTGATGATGGTACCAAACATTATC
Source organism: Mariprofundaceae bacterium (assembly GCA_040326115.1). Classification (GTDB taxonomy): domain Bacteria; phylum Pseudomonadota; class Zetaproteobacteria; order Mariprofundales; family Mariprofundaceae; genus WSZY01. The sequence continues at coordinate 1,472 of JBEQLD010000016.1, forward strand.
AAGGAGGGTCGTCTGTTCACACCGCTTAACGACGCTGTAACTGTGCAGGCTCTCTATAACAAGGATGAAATCGCATTCCTGCTGACTGTGGATGATCGCACCGATTCACGTCCTGGAGAGAAGGTCTCCGAGGGAATTCAGGATGCCAAGCTGAAGATGCATCCGGATGCGTTTGCCATTCAGTTTCCGAAGCTTGAGTCGTACAACAGCAAGGGCATTGTAACCAAACCACTATTCCGTCATGGCGATGGAAAACGTCCAACCACCATCTGGTACTGGAATGCCGGTGCTGTTGAACCCGTCAGACCGGCCATGTCCGTTCTGCTCGATGCAACAGGTCCGAATGAGAAGCTGAAACATCGTGAAGGTGGTGACCTTGTTGCCGATGGCGCATGGAAGAATGGTCAGTGGAAAGTGATCATGAAACGGTCACGAACCGGTGGCGAATCTGGTGATCTGAACTTCACAGAGGGTGAATACATACCCGTCTCTTTTGCAAACTGGGATGGCAGTAATGGTGAAGCAGGCTCCAAGCATACGCTTACCTCCTGGTACTGGCTGCTTCTACCGCCGAAGGATGATCCGGTCAGGACATTCGGTTTGCCAGCGGGCGTTTTCTTTATCACCTTCGCTCTGGGACTTGTGCTGGTACGTAGCCAGCGTGGAAAACAGGGGTAGTAAGAAGGGGAGCATAGTTTGCTAATGATAGAAGGGTGTGGGGCCCTCCTCCCCGAGTAATCCACACCTCTTTATTAAATGCAGTGAAAAAAGGTCGCCTCGTGCGGCCTTTTTTTATTTCCATCTGCAAAGTTTTTTTGAAATTGTGATGATTAGGTGATTGTTACGTCGATAGTTTTAATCCCTTTTGGCAACCACTGTCGGCAGTGCTCTTTGTTGTTTGCAGATGCAGTAGTCAAAGTCACATCTTCCATTTAAACATCATCCATCAATGTGGGTTGTCTCAGATTTCAGGTTCGTATTGATCCCTCTCCATCGTGCTTGTCTGGAAGCCGCACCGGCGTGTGGTTGATCTTGATCATTTCATGGTCAAAATTTCATGAACAAAATTTCATGAACAAAATTTAACGATTCATAAATATTAATGTTTTATTGAATGAAATGATGAAATGGATATTTTTGCTAAGATATTGAAATATAAGAGAAAAGTAGGAATTCAACATTGGCACATCCTATGCTAAAAGAGTCTGATCAGTGACTTAAGTCACAATCAAATAAACTCTGGATTATTACAGGGGGAGTGAAAAAAATATGAATAAGATATTACTATCAACTATGGGTGCTATTGCGATTGCCTTTGGCGGTATGGCTATGGCTCCTTCAGCTGCTCAGGCAGGCGTTGCAGTCGGTGACGATGGCAAATTAAAAATCGGTGGAACAGTACGGTTTCGTACCGAGTATGATAAAAGGGAGAATTCAGCTGCACCAAGTCAAACCAGAGATCGTTTGCGTTTGCGTCTACGTCTCAACGGTACATACCAGGCAGATGAGAACTGGTCTTTGGGCTTCCGTCTAAGAACCCAGTCCGATAACCGGCATTCGCCGCATAAAACATTTGGACTTGCTGGCAGTTCTGGAAGCACGGCTTTTGGTCTGGACAGAGCCTATATTAAATACAAGAACGATAGCGGCTTAACTGTCTGGGGCGGCAAGAACGGTGTTAATTTCTGGGAGCAGACCGAAGTGTTCTGGGATGCAGATTATCAGCCGGAAGGTGTGGCTGTAACCTATAAGAATAGTGGCTTCACTCTTAACGCTGGTTATTTCCAGCTCTCTGAAGGAAACTGGCAGGGTGGAGCAGGTGCTGTTAGCGATGTTAACCTGTTTACCTATCAGGGCGTATATTCCACTAAATTGTCTGGTCTTAAATATACAGTAGGCATTGGCGGTGCACAGGCAACAAATGCTGTCCTCGGGGACTTCGTATCAGATGGTGCCTTCACAGCTGGACTGCAGGTGAAAGGTTCAAACTGGCGTTTAGGCGGAGAATTTTTCCAAGGTGACGGTAACGGAAGTGAAAATACAGGCTACACTATTCAGGCCAGATACAAGTTTTCCAGTATTGGTAATGGCCTAGGTCTGCGTCTCTATTACTATGACATTGGAGCGCATTCTACTCCTTTGGATGGCGCGGTTACTCAGGATAATTTCCCGTCAGGAAACACAGCTCCGGTTAACTTTACGGGCTATCGTGTCCAGTTGGATTACAAGATAGCAAGTAATGTATCTGCTGATCTGCGTTATTACTATCTGCAGGCGAAAACAACGCCGGCACCGGCATTGGGCGCATCTGCTTTAGTGGGTGACTCAATTAGCAGGGCTGGCTGGTCTCGTACCCAGTTGAACCTGAACGTGAAATTCTAAAATGTTAACAAGGCTCGTCGCTTATGCGACGGGCCTTATTTTTTTGGGTCTTGATAGATTGGAGACTCAGTTATCGGGGAGGAAGATGATGATGAAAAAAAAACCAGTGGAGGAAAACATGAAAAAACTGTTTTGGGTACCTCTGATGCTGGCATTTGTAGTGGGCACAACAGCTACTGCATGGGCGGCCCCCGATATCGGACCGTTGCCAACAATCAAGTACGATAAGAAAAAAGCAGCATTGGGTAAACGGCTCTTTTACGATCCGAAATTATCCGGTGATGCGGCAATTAGTTGTGCATCCTGTCATATTGCAGGAAAAGGTTTTGCAGAAGGTGTAGATCTGGGTAAAGCTTATCCAGGCACCAAGCATTTCCGTAATGCACCAACGCTGATCAATACAGCGCAGAAGAAGAAGGCCGGTATTCCGTGGTTCTGGGATGGTCGCATAGGCACCAACCTGAACGATGTAACCCGTAACGAAATTGTTGAGACTATCGTTCTCAACATGGACATGCGTATCATGCAGGAGAGGCTCAAACAGCAGCCTGACTATGTGAAGATGTTCAAGGATGTTGGTTTTAGTGAGCCATCCAATGGAGCAGTGCGTAAGCTGATTCCGGAATTCCTGAAATCGCTGCAGTCCAAAAATGTCCCGTTTGATCAGGGTAAACTGAGTAAATCTGCCAAGAAGGGTATGAAACTGTTTAAAGGTAAGGCTAACTGCATTGCCTGCCATAATGGTTCCATGTTCTCTGATGGTAAGGCTCACATCCTGGGCGTTGCTGAAAATCCAAAGATTTTCAAAGACCCGCTACGTCATGTGACTATGAAAGCATCCAACAAGTTCCTTGGTGTACAGAATCAGCATAACCTGCGTTTTGATGTAGGTGCACACTCTGTTTCCAAGATGGCTGATGGTTCTGACTATCGTTCATTCATGACACCAACCTTGCGTGAGCTGCGTGATACTGCGCCGTACATGCATAATGGTATGCTGGCATCACTGGATGACGTGATTAATTTCTACAACAACGGCGGCGGCATTGATCCAAACAAGGATCGTGCGCTTAAGAAGCTTGGTTTGACCAAGTCTGAGAAGGGCAATCTGAAAGCATTCCTGCTCTCTTTGTCCGGCGATAAGCTGACCGGCTCTAAGTATGTTGTATCGAAGAAAGAGATCATGAACATGATGCAACCGTATAAAGCCATTCCAAATTGGCATAACACGAAAAATTAAGGGAGGTGAGAAAAATGAAATATACTAAACTACTATTTTCGTTGCTGATCGCCTTCGGGTTGACTATGCCTTTGGCAGCTCAGGCTAAGAGCCTGGGTGTTGGTGATCCCGATGATGATGCTCCGATTGCAGCATTGGATATGTCTAAACTTTCCAATCCTGCTGATAATATTACAACGCCTGAAAAGGCAGAGTTGGGCATGTTGCTCTACTTCGACCCACGTTTGGGCGGAGATGCATCTGTATCATGTGCAACTTGTCACAATCCGAAAGATGGCTGGGCATTCGGTGATTCGATCTGCCGTGGCTATCCGGGTACCGTACATTGGCGTAACTGCCAGACGGTGGTGAATACCGGCTTCTACAAGAAGCTTTTCTGGGCTGGCTCTACGCCATCGCTCGAGTCTCAGGTATTCAGTGCAGCCAATGGCGGCGTTGCCGGTAACGGTGAGCGCGATGTGATGGAAGCACGTCTGGAGATGATTCCCGAGTATGTGAAGCGGTTTAAACAGGTCTTTGGCCGTCCGCTACCTCAGATTCAGGACTTTGCACGTGCAGTTGCTGCTTTCGAGCGTACGCTGAATGATCCGAACACACCGTTCGATCAGTATATGCGTGGCGACAAGAAGGCGATGACCAAGGCTGCTAAACGTGGCATGGGTCTCTTCAACGGCAAAGCAAACTGTATTGAGTGCCATAACGGCCACTTCTTCACTGATGAGAAATACTACAACATCGGTGTAGGTGCTCCGCCTGAATTTACAGAGAGCGGTATGCAACAGATTTCTTTCCGCTTTGAAATCTTCGCTAAGGGAACAAAAGAGAAGGATTACCGTACATTGAAAGATGATCCGGGCGCTTACTATCGTGGTAAGGATCCAGCTATGAAGGGTAAATGGCGTACGCCAACACTGCGTTACCTGACCTTTACACCGCCATATTTCCATAATGGAACGGCGTATACACTGGAAGAAGTTGTAGATTTCTACAACAACGGTGGTGGTGAGAACCACTTTACCAAGACTGCTGGTAACAAGACCAAGATTCTGAAGAAACTTGGCCTGAGCGATGGTGAGAAGGGTGACCTAGTTGCATTCCTCGAATCATTGACCAGCAAGGTTCAGGTTCGTAATGATCTTGTTCAGAGTAATCCGACACTTCCATCGTATGCACCGCTTGCAAACGATAAATATACAGTCCTGCCACCTAGTGCAAAAGTACCTTTCTACCATTATCCAAATGGCAAGAAAGCGGCCTTTGTTAGCATTAGTGTTGCTGGCAAGTGAGGAGGAATAAAATGACTGACATTAAAGAAATTGAAATTCAGCCTCAGGAGAAGAAGAGCTGCAGTGGAAGTAAATGTATGGTTTCACGCCGGACATTTCTACTGGGCTCAGGTGCGGCAGCAGCTTCGACTGTGATGATCACGATGTTTCCTGGGACGTCCAATGCCAAGAAGGTTAAGGCACAGGTAGCACGCTATCCGCGCAAGAAGATCGGTAATATCAAGCGGTTGAAAACAGGCAAGCCTGTTGGATTCAACTATCCTGATAAAGGCGATTATTCAACCCAGATGCTGGTTAAGACCGGTACCCATTGTGGTGGCGGCGTAGGCCGGAGTAAGGACGTTGTTGCCTTCTCTACAACCTGCTCGCATCAGGGTGGTGATCTTGAAGGCACCTATAACAAAAAATATGTAACAGTAGGGCAATGCCCATTCCATCTGTCCACATTTGATTTGACCAAGCACGGTATGGTTGCATCAGGACAGGCGTATGAAGCACTGCCACAGGTTGTTCTGGAAGTGGATAAGAAGGGAGACATCTATGCCATCGGCATTATGGGTCTTCTGTTCGGCCGCGCAGACAACCTAAAATCTTAAGGGAGGAACGATAAATGGCTAATCCATATTACATTCCTGAGGACAAAGTTCCTCTTCCACCCAAGAATGCGGATGTGCTGACCACAGCATGTGACTACTGTATTGTTGGTTGCGCTTATAAAGTCTACCGCTGGCCAGTGCATGGTCCGGACGGTGGCATGAAGGCTTCACAGAACGCTCTGGGTATCGATTTCCCATGTGCGCCTCTTGAAGCATGGCCTGCACCTAACCAGTACAATCAGGTGATGCATAAAGACAAACTGCACAATATTATGATCCTTCCGGATCGTGATACTGACTACGTTAACAAGGGCGATTCGTCCATCCGTGGTGGTTGTATTGCGCAGAAAGTCTACAATCCAAAGACACCTACCCACGATCGTCTGAAGACTCCGTTGATGCGTATCAATGGTTCACTTCTACCGGTCAGCTGGGATCTGGCTCTGGATGTAGCAGCTGATGTGTACAAATATGTACTGGAGAAACATGGCCCGACAGCTTGTGCCATGAAGTCCTACAGCTATCAGTACGTCGAGAACACATATGCCATTCGGAAGTTCTTTTTCCGGCATATCAATTCACCTGCGTTCTCTGATCATGATAACCCTGGACACTACTCCTCAACACCGGGCTTCCGTGATGCTGGTCTCGATAACTTCGGTCCTGCATACGATGACTGGGGTGATGCTGAAACTCTGTTTATCATGGGTACCGACCCATGGGAGACAAAGACCATCATCTTCACCCAGTTCATCAAGCCTGCCATTGAAGGTGGTCAGAAGTGCATCATTATGATGCCTCGCCGTTCAACCGGTGTCGCGTTTGCAGAGGCCAATGGCGGTCTGTGGCTGGATATTGTTCCAGGTACCGATGCTGTTGTTACCGGCGCAATCATGAAGATCATCGTTGAAAATGGCTGGGAAGATAAAGCGTGGCTGAAAAAGTGGGCCAACAACAAGTGGGAAGTCTCTTCCGGCTTTGGTCAGGGTACACGTAATACCAACTGGCAGTGGCGCACAACCTGGGGCAAGTTCCAGGCCAAAGGCCTCGATGACTGGAAGAAGTGGATTCTTTCCCAGAAGGAATTCGATCTCAAGACTGCTTCCAAGATGTCCGGTTGTTCTGCGAAGAAGATCAAGAAAGCTGCTGAAATGCTGGCCAAACCTAAAAAGGATGGTTCACGCGTTAAGGCCTCTATCGCGATCGAGAAAGGTGCTTACTGGGCAGCCAATACGCTCGCTACCAACGCATGTGCCCAGCTGGGTTACCTCGTTGGTGCCGGTGGACGTCCTGGCCAGATGATTGGCCGTATGGGTGGTCATCAGCGTGGCGGACAAAGTGGCGGGCGTTTCCCGACCAACAAGTCGCCGCAGAAGGTTCCAGGTCGCCGTCGTTTGAAGCTTAATGTGGATGTTTGGGTACGTTCCGGACACGCACGTTTTGCTCATGTGATCGGTACTACCTGGACAACAGCCATGACTGGTACTCAGTCGATGCAGGCTCGTTTTGAAGAGTTGATTACGCGTAACCCGCATCAGATCGACTCCTTCAATAAGGCTGACATCATCAAAACACTGAGAGCCCGTGCGGACTCCGGTGGCATGGTCGTGATCAATCAGGATATCTACCTGCGTGATCCGATTGGCACCCGTTACTCCGATATCATCTTCCCGGCTGCAACCTGGGGTGAAGAGGACTTCATGCGAGCTCAGGGTGAGCGTCGTCTGCGTCTCTACTCCAAGTTCATGGATGCACCTGGTGATGCGAAACCTGACTGGTGGATCATTGCTCAGCTGGCCAAACGAATGGGTCTGGCTGGTAAGGGTGACTTCGATTGGAAAAACTCTAACGAAGTGGCTGAAGAGACAGCACGTTTCTCCAGAAAGGGTCGTAAGGCTTACAACATGGTGTTGGTAGCTGCGAAGGCCGAAGGCAAGACATTGCATCAGAAGATGCGCGAACTGGGCACCGATGGTATCCAGGGACCAACCTTCTATGTCAAAGGCAAGCTATTCGGTTCCAAGCGTCTGCATGACACCACACTGGCTGACCGTATTGGCAAGAATAATGGCGATAGCCAGGATCCTGCCAACTACATCAGCAGCATCACCGATCTGGTTCAGGGTGCAAATATCCTGGGCAAGAAGACCACGGGCTTTAATACCCAGACGGGTAAGATAAATGTACAGAAGTTCCCTTGGTCTATTACCGGTGATCAGTGGGAGTGGTTCAAGCCTCGCGGTGATGAGCTATGGATGGCAAATGGGCGTCAGAATGAAATCTGGCAGTCCAAGTTCGATGACTTCCGCCGTCCATATATCATGCAGCGTTGGCCTGAGAACTTCTGTGAGATCAATGCCGTTGATGCGAAGAAGCGTGGTATTGAATCTGGCGACAGAGTCGTTCTATGGTCAAACCGGGTACCGGTATTGAAAGATACCATCCTCGGTGTGAAGGGTTCGGACTATCAATTCTCCGACTTGATGAAAAATGGTCATGTTGAATTGACCAAGGGGGCCATTACAGCGATTGCTGTTGTGACACCTGACATCAAGAAAGGGGTTGTCTTCACGGACTTCAACGATCCACGTTCACAAGCTAATGCTCTGACATCGGGTGTACCTGATGCCATCAGTGGCAACTGGTTGTTCAAGATGGCAATCTGTAATGTGGCGAAGATCGGTGAGTCCTCTTACAAGAAGGATATGTGGTCCTTCAGCTTCGTACGTCGAGGCATTGTAGACTCGAAGACCAGCTGATCGTCTGACTGGTGAAATTAAGGGGGGGTGCCATCCCGGCACCCCCTTTTTTTTTACAAAGATTTAACTTACTCTGATTTTCCTGATTACAGCGAAAAAAGATGCAGCTTATAGATGTGAACCGTGCACTTTTTTCCTTGCAGTGAGAAAAATTCGGGGCAACCTGAACAGCTATAATTTTATTTTTGATGGTGCTGAATCACTGCTTGATTAGGAAGTTTTGATTCAGATAGATAAATATTTTTTAAGGGGTGATGGCATGACAATGAAACAACAGGCAGTAGATGCAATTATCAAAGCTTTGAATACGGGAGATGAAGTGGTTCGTTGTGCTTCGGCACAGGCACTGGGGTTGATTGGTGATAAAGAGGCGGTGCCATCACTGATGGATCACGCCATGGATATGGATGTAGATGTTGCCATGGATGCCATCGAGGCCCTGGGCCTGATTGGTGATCAGGAGTCGCTTCCACTGCTCATTGAGGGGCTTAATAAGGCCGATGATCCGGATCTTCGGATTAATGCAGCCGATGCCATCGGGCGTCTGGGTGGAGAGGATGCTGTGGATGCACTGATTCATGCGTTGACCATGGATATCGATACACAGGATGAAGATGGCTGGGAATTCTCATGGGATATTAATATGAAGGCTGTTGATGGTTTGGGGCGCATCGGTGATGAGCGTGCTGTTGAGCCTATGGTCATTATGCTGGATGATGAAAATGCCATTGATGATGAGGCGAGAATATCCGCATCCATCTGTTTCTGTGGTGAAAAGGGCGTTCAGGCGATTGTGAAGCGTTTGAAAGAGCATGAAAATTCGCGTAGCCGCCGTCGAGCTGCCATGGCGCTGGGAGGTGTTGATTCAGACATTGCCCGTGATGCACTTGCAGATGCGCTGCTGGATGAGGATGCTGATGTGCGTCTCTATGCCGCCAGATCGCTGGCAGCAAGCAATAATGGAGCTTATCTCGTACCCCTGTTGATGCTGCTTAAGGATCAGGATGCCGAGGTGCGTGCTGAGGCTGTCAGGCTTTCAGCTCAGCTGGGTGGTGAGCGGGCCACCGAAAAAATCAGGCCGCTGTTGAATGATGAGGCTCCTGATGTGATTAAAGCTGCCTGCAAAGTGTTGGGGGAGATGAAAGATGCCGAGTCGGTAGAGAAGCTTCTCTCACTGATCACTGAGGGCAAGTATAATGTTCGCATTGCTGCAATTGAGGCAATTGGGGTCATATCTGATGAATCAGCTCGTGAGCCGCTGCTGGATGCTCTGTTGGGTAGTAACAGGAATGAATTTGTCCGGGCTTCAATTCCCGCGGCACTGTTAAGCATGGTAAATGATGATGTTTTGACTGCTTTCAGAACGGCTGTGGGAGACGATCAGCAGGCTGTACGGGGTGCGGCAATGATGGCTCTGAAAGAGATCAACTCGCCAGAGGCGCAGGAGATACTGTTGGCAGCCCTGAGAGGCGAATTGCTGGCAGAACCTGAAGTAGTGGAGGCTGTTGAGCCCGAAGCTGCTGATTCAGACGCTGTTGAGTCGGAATCTGTTGAATCTGAATCTGTTGAGACCGAAGCAACAGCTGAAAACAGTGTTGATGCCGGGAGTGAAGCAGATGAGGCTGAAGTTTTAGCGGCTTCAGATGATGAGGCAACAGCATCGCCGGACGAGTCTCAGGAAGTGGCTTCTCAGGAGCAGGAAGAGGAGGAGTGGACGGGGTCTACACTCGACGCGATTGAAAATGATAACACTGCAGCGCTTGCCTTTGTTGAAAATCTAAATGCAGATTTCCCTGTGCCTGATGAGTTGCAGCAGTACGTCACTATTGCAGATGATAATATCAAGCTCTCTGATGAAAGAAAAAGAAAAGGTAAACGCATGGCCATTGCACCTCATCAGGATGTGCGCATGTTTGCTGCAAGGGCTCTGGTTGGCTGCAGAAGCGAGGTGGTCACAGATGCTCTGCTATCATGTCTGGATGAGAATGAATCTCAGGATTTAAGACGGGAAGCCATACGTTCTCTTGGAGAGCTGGGTGACCCAAGGGCCGTTGATGAGCTACTGCCTCTGCTGTCTGATGCTGACCGGAATCTTCGCTTTGAATCTATCCATGCACTTGGAAAGCTCGGCTCTGACAGTGCCAGAGATGGAATTCTGGAGCATCTGATAGATGAAGATCAGCTTATACGTCTGGCTGCCGTTGAAGTGATGTCCGGCTTTTCCGGGGATGAGGTGGTAGATGCCTTGTGCAGGCATCTGAACAGTGAAATTCAAACCGGCATCAAGTATGCCTGTGCAAAATCATTGGCCGGAATTGGTGACAAACGTGCTGTAACAAATGTGGTTGAAGCCACTTTTATGGATGGTGGTGATCAGTGTGTCGAAGTGGGAAGGGTGTTGCGTAATTTTGAACCGGATGTGGCTACATCGGATCTGGTTGCAGTACTCCATGATGAGAATCGAACCGACAATCATCGTGCGGCAGTTGATGCCCTGCGTGAAATTTACAGTACCGCGGCCTGAATGAATCGTTCAGCTTCTGTACGGAATGGAAGGTGGAAGAAGAGAGGATCAGCTAAGATGCTAACGTGTTATTTTTACCAGTAGAGGTGTTTATTCTTCACCTGTCAGCATAAGAATTCGTTGGTATTATAACGCTTGAGCTGGTTGTTCAAATGATCGTCAGCTTTGAAAACATGATAGACTTACTATCGAAAAGGCAGTGGTACAGCTCTTGCTAGATCGATAGCAGAATAATATTTAACACAGGCCTTTTGAGGGTCATACATGGAGGATAGGATGAAAGTGAATAAATCTGTATTACTGGGCATGGCTGCTGCAGTTGGTTTGATGGCAACGCCTGCTATGGCCGGTTCAATCAGTGGAACCGTGAATTTTAAGGGGGATGTTCCACCTGTTGGCAAGTATGCGATCACCAAGAATCCGGAAATATGCGGAACAGGAACACGTAATGTTGAATGGGTACGTGTAAAGGGCGGTAAACTTTCTCAGGCGGTTGTCTATATTGCCAAGATTGATGGTCCTAAAAAGTTTTCGGATACCGCTACAAATGCGAAATCAAATCAGAAAGGGTGTGAGTTCCTGCCTTATCTTCAGGTTGTGAAGAATGGTGCAGCTTTTGAGGCTCTGAACAGTGATCCGGTTCTGCACAATATCCATACCTATGAAATCATTGGTCGTGCAAAACGTACCATGTTTAATGTGAGTCAGCCTGACAAAGGTTTTGTCTATAACGACAAAATTAAAATGCGTCGTGGTACGTGGATGAAGCTGGAGTGTGATGCACATGACTTTATGCATGGCTGGGTCTTTGCTGCCAAGACACCTTACTATGAAGTAACCGGTAATGATGGTGCTTTCAAAATTACTGAAGTACCTGATGGTGAGTATGAAGTTGTAGCCTATCACCCGACTTTGGGTAAGCAGACAGCAACTGTGAAAGTAAGCGGCGATTCTAAAGCCAGCTTCACTTTTACACAGTAATAGAGAGTTATAGGGGCCGCTTGTCGGCCCCTATTTTATTTCTGAGTTAAGTATGAAAGTTCGAATGAAAGTCTGGCTGGAAGATAATGATCAGCCGGTATTTGGAGAAGGTAGACGACGTCTGCTGGAGGCCATTTGCCGTTATGGTTCAATCAACCGTGCAGCAAAAGAGCTTGGGCAGCCCTATCGAAAAGCCTGGTCGTCACTGACAGCCATGGAGGGTCGATTGGGATTCAAGTTGTTGGAGCGTCGTACGGGTGGTGATTGTGGCGGTGGAAGCTGCCTGACTGCCGAGGGGCATGATTTTCTGTATCGCTATGGAGAGTTGATGCAGGAATTGCAGTTACTGGCCGAAGAGAAATCTAATATGCTATTTAGTGGGCGTTATGCAAATACGCATAGCCTTATCATTGAACAGGCAGACAGCTATCAGAGTATGGAGGTGGAAGATGATTCAGGCAGCAGTATTGACGATCAGTGATTCGTCCTCAAAAGGAACACGCAGTGATGAAAGCGGCGAGGTATTGAAAGGGCTGGCAGCAAGCCTGCCGGGCATTGTCGAATGTGCCGATATTGTCGCTGATGATGTTGAGTTGATTCAGGAGAGAATCCGTCATTATGCAGATTCCCTGAATGTTGATCTGGTTCTCACTACAGGCGGGACAGGTATTAGTCCCCGTGACAATACACCTGAAGCCACCCAGCCGCTGCTGGAGAAAGAGCTTCCCGGTCTGCCCGAAGCGATGCGTGCAGCGGGCATGAATAAAACACCCTATGCGATGCTTACACGCGGTGTGGCGGGCATTCGTGGGGGCACTCTGATTATCAATTTTCCGGGTAGCCCCAAGGCTGTCGCTGAAAATTTTGAAGCCATCAGGGTGGTGCTGAAACATACCATTGAGAAGTGTCAGGGAGACAATAGGCCCTGCGCACGTGTTGAAACCGGGGAGGATGCAACATGCAAAACGATCTGAGTCCAATCCGTTTCTTTGATAAGGCGCCATCAGGATCTTCCCCTCTGATTGATCGCTTTGATCGTCATATGAACTACCTGCGTATTTCGGTGACTGATCGCTGTAACCTTAAATGTACATACTGCCGTCCGGGTGATGATTCATTCTGCCCACTGGCTCATGCCGAGGTTCTCTCCTTTGAGGAGATTGTCCGCATTGTACGCATCGCTGCTGGCCTGGGTGTGAATAAAGTGCGCCTGACCGGTGGTGAACCGCTGGTCCGTCGTGGTATAACGACACTCATTCAGATGCTTAAAGAGATTCCGGGCATTGATGATCTGGCGCTCAGCACCAATGCGGTACTGCTGGGGAAACATGCGCAGTCACTGGCTGATGCAGGGCTTTCTCGTATCAATATCAGCCTGGACACGATTCAGCCGGAACGATTTAAAACGCTGACCGGAGGCGGAAAGCTGGAGACGGCTCTCAATGGAATTCGTGCAGCCGTAGAGGCCGGTTTTTCACCCATCAAGGTGAATGCCGTGGTGATGCGCGGTGTCAATGAGGATGAGATTGCTGACCTGATCGATTTTGCAGCTGAGACAGGTGTTCAGATGCGTTTTATTGAATTTATGCCGCTCTGTGATGGCAACTCCTGGTCAGAGTCCCATGTGCCGGTGGAAGAGATGTTGAGTATGCCGGGTGTAAAAGAGCGACTTGTAGATATCTCTTCAGCCAATGATGGACATGCTGCTGCGCGTTATATTCCACTCTCTGATCGATATGCTGATAGAGGATTGAGTGCCAAAGGGGTGGGTGAAGTCGGTTTTATCTCGCCGATGTCCAATCGTTTCTGCGATGGCTGCAACCGTCTCCGCCTGACTGCCGATGGAAAAATCCGTCCCTGCCTGCCTGCAGATGATGAAATTGATCTTCGCTCTGTGTTGCGGACTGGATGCAGTGATGCAGAGCTTGAACAGTGTCTGCGTGATGCGGTACTCATGAAACCTGAAGTTGGTATTTATAATTTTGAAACTAATGGGCGGAAGCGCTCAATGGTTCAGATCGGGGGTTAGTTAAATGACGGAAGAGATGATGAAAGAGAAATGGTACAGGCCAAAAACAAAATGGGATTATTTCATCGCTTCAGGATTGATCGTCAACATGATCGTTGTCCTGGTGCTGATAGTCTCTTACATACGGTTTAATTGAGAGCGTAATGCAGGCGTTGGTTGCTGATCCGACATTCTGGTTTGTGCTGGATATTTCGCTGTTTGTCATGGTTCTCAATATGCCGTTGGGCAGATTGCGTGCACATGCAGAGCGCTATTCGTGGTGCAACTTCGGCTGCATTCTGGCACCGATTCCGATGATTGCATTTATCCGAATTACAGCAGGCGTGTCGCTGAAGTTTGCACCCCTGTTTTTAATTGTCGCCATTGTCGGACAACGATTGGGTATCTGGATGGTGAAGGCCGCAGAGAAGCGGGAAATAGAGTTTCGTAGAGAGGAGATGTAGATGCAGGTTCAACAGTTGCGCAGTGAACATGATGAGGCGGCAGATATCAGTTTTGATTATCGCCATATTCTTATGGCGGTGGATAATTCCGCCCATTCGGATCGTGGTGTGGAGATCGGCCTCTCTCTGGCTCAGGCATTCGGTTCTGAGATTACCGGAAGCCATGCCTATGCGGCCAAACTGCATGATCTGCGTTTCAAGCAGATGGAGGGCGGTCTGCCTGAACAGTATCGCCGGGAAAGTGAGCTGGAGAAACAGCGTGAAACACATGACACGCTGATTACCCATGGCCTGGAGATTATCACCGACTCTTTTCTCGATGTTGTCGATGAGAAGGCGGAAGAGCTAGGCATGCAGCTCAAGCGTAAGTCAGTAGAGGGTAAAAACTACCGCGCCCTGCTTGATGACATTGAATCCAGTGATTACGACCTTGTGGTTATGGGCGCGCTCGGCCTTGGGGCAGTTCGCAGCAGCACCATTGGAAGCGTTTGTGAGCGTATTGTACGCCGCACCAGCCGCGATGTTCTGGTGGTGAAAGATCCCAAACGCAATATCGGTGATGGCCCGATCATGGTGGCTGTGGATGGTTCGGCTCAGGGTTATGCCGGGCTCAAGACAGCCATGCTGTTGGGCAAAAAATTCAATGTGGATGTCGAAGTGGTGTCTGCTTTCGATCCCTATTTCCATTATGTAGCATTCAACAGCATCGCCAAAGTGCTCTCCGATGAAGCCGGTGAGGTGTTCAAGTTCAAGGAGCAGGAGAAATTACACGAGGATATTATCGACTCGGGCCTAGCCAAAATTTACAAGGCGCATCTGGCAGTGAGTGAGAAGATTGCCGATGAAGATGATGTAAAAATCACAACCAAACTACTGTCGGGTAAGCCTTATGAAGTGATTCTCAGACATATCAAAAAACGTAATCCGTCACTACTGGTGCTTGGCAAGATTGGTGTACATGCCGATGAAGAGATGGATATCGGCAACAATACCGAAAACCTTCTCAGGCTTGCCCCCTGCCACCTGCTGATTACCACACGCGAATTCAGACCCAGAGCAGAGCAGGTTGCCGAGGAGACGATGGCCTGGACCGAAGAGGGCGAGGCACGCATGGATTCGGTTCCTGCGCATGTGAGAAGCATGGCACGCATGGCCATTATCCGTTATGCGCAGGATCATGGGCATACCGTGATCAGTACCCGCATTGTCGATGAAGCGATTGGTGATCTGTTGCCTGCTGACGCGATGGAGGCGATGGGCCTGCTGACTCAGGCGGCGGCCAAACGGAAACAGAAAAAGGCCGAAAAAGCCGCCGAAAAAGAGGCGGCAGCACAACAGGGTGCTGAGCAGACTTTTGATGAGCGCACCGTTTTCTGGGGCAAAGAAGCAACAGAGGTGTTGGAAACCGTCGCAGATGAAACAACGCGTGGTCATATTAAACTGAGAGCCGAAAAACTGGCGTTGACTGAAAAACGCAAATCAATCACGGCTGATTTTGTGCGCCGGGTGATGGGTGATGATGAGACTGAGGTGGTAGCGCCGGCGGCAGATGTTCAGCCCGCAGAAGTTAAAACGAACTGGTGTGATGAAGCCATCGAGCGCATCGAACGTGTTCCGGAAGGATTTATGCGGGATGCCAGCAGCACGAGGGTCGAGGCGTATGCCAATCGCGAAGGCTGTGCTGAAATCACTCTGGAGGTCTGCGAGGCAGGTCTGGCCGAAGCAAGGCAGTCCATGATGGATGCAATGCAGTCTGGTGGTGGTATGCCGGACATGTCTGCCATGATGGGCGGCGCTGAATCGGCTGAGAAAAACAGTGGTGGTGAGAACCCTGTCTGGAGTGAAGAGGCTGAACAGCGTCTCACTAGCATACCGGAAGGATACATGCGCCAGCTTACCCGGGAACGCATCGAGTCCTTTGCCAACCGCAAAGGAGCCAGTGAGATCGATAATGCATTGATTGATGCCAAATATGCCGAGTGGGGTGAAGGCTCCGCCAAACAGAGCATGGAGATGGATTGGGAGGATGAAGCACTTTCACGCATCCAGCGTATTCCCGATTTTGTGCGTGGCATGGTGATTAAAGAGGTAGAGCGCTGTGCTCGGGAGATGGGAGCTAAGCGAGTTGGACTCGAGGCCATGAACAGAGCGAGTAGCAGTTGGGAGCAAGGTGGAAAATTCCATTCAGAAGCAGATTCGGGTCAAGATCATGAGTGAGACTATGGTTGAGGAGGCATCAATGCAGTGGAGTGATGAAGCGCTGGAGCTGTTGGAGAAAATTCCGGATGAGATTCGGCCTATGGCAAAACAGATGATGGAGCTCTATGCCAGTCAGCAGGGTATTGAGAATATCACGGACGGACTGATGAAGGATGTGCGCAAAGGTTTCGAGTCGCAGTATGGAGAACAGAAAAAATGTCCTTTTAAAGCCGAGGAGAGTTGAGATGCAGCTATCCGGACGCAATAAACTGTTTGGCGAGATTATCGAAATAAAACGCAGCGAGGTGGTCTGCGAGGTGGTGATACAGGTGGGTGAAAACCAGATTTCCGGTGTGATTACCACCACCAGTGTTGATGCCATGAATCTGAAGCTCGGTGATCAGGTGACAGCCCTGATTAAAGCAACCGAAGTCTCCTTTATTAAATAATCCGATGCGTATCCGACTTATTCTGACCCTGATGCTGGCTCCGATACTGGTTGCTATGCCGGCCTCGGCTAAAGCCATGGCCGGAGAGAGTCTTATCGTTGCAGTTGCTGCAAATTTTCATCGTCCCATGCGTGAAATTGCCGAGGCGTTTGAGCAGCAGACAGGCAACAGTGTACGCGTGGTATCCGGCTCAACCGGCAAGCTCTATGCCCAGATAATTCAGGGTGCGCCGTTTCATCTCTTTTTTGCAGCCGATGCCAGAAGGCCTGCCCTGCTGGAGTCAGAAGGATTGATCAAGACGAACAGTCGTTTCAACTATGTTACAGGTTCACTGGTGTTGTGGACGCCTGATGAGACACTTGATTTAGAGGGTGGTCTGGCGACAGCTCTCAATAAACGGGTAGAGCGCATTGCAGTCGCTAATCCCAAAACTGCTCCCTATGGGGTGGCAGCCATGCAGGCTTTGGATGCAGCGGGTTTGACTGAGCAGGTTCAATCTAAACTTATTTTTGGTGAGAGCGTGGCGCAGGCAGTGATGTTTGCCCATTCAGGCAATGCACAGCTGGCCATTCTGCCTGCCTCCAGTATTGTCGGCGCAGGTGGTAAAAGCATGCCTCTCACCTCCGGTTATCAGCCCATCATTCAGCAGGCTGTTGTATTGAAAGGGGCACCGAAATCTGCAGAGCAGTTTGCTGCATTTCTCTCATCACCAGCCGCTCGCACTGTATTGAACAGATACAGTTACGGGATTCCACAATGAACTGGCAACCACTCTGGCTCTCATTTGAACTGGCACTGGTGACGATGCTGTTGCTACTGGTGATTGCCACACCCATCGCCCGTTTTCTTGCCTTTACCCGCATGCGCGGACGCGGTGTGATGGAGGCTGTTTTTGCCCTGCCGCTGGTGTTGCCACCAACGGTTCTCGGTTATTTTGTGCTGGTCTCCATCGGCAGCCGTTCAACGGTCGGTCAGTGGTATCACGATCTGTTCGGCACAACGTTCGCTTTTTCATTTGAAGGCATGGTGCTGGCCTCCATCCTCTATAGCCTGCCCTTTGCCGTGCAGCCGATGCAGAACGCCTTTGAGGCGCTGGACAAGCGCATGATCGAAGCCTCCCGTACACTCGGCCTGAATGCCTGGCAGAGTTTTTTCCGGGTGCTTCTGCCCGGTGCACGCGTTGGTGTGATCACTGGCGCTGTACTCTCTTTTGCCCATACGGTCGGTGAGTTCGGTGTTGTATTGATGGTCGGTGGCAGTATTCCGGGTGAGACACGCGTGGCTTCGATTGCCATTTATGAACATGTGGAAAATCTTGAGTATGCCGATGCCAATGCGATGGCACTGGTGCTGCTCGCCTTTTCATTCATCGTTCTCTCTGTTGTTTATCACTACAACCGGCGATTGAGCCGTTTGGGTACATTATGATTATCGTCAGCGTTAAAAAGCAGATGCCTGACTTCTCCATGGATGCCACCTGGCGTGCAGGCCGTGAAATCACCGTGCTGTTTGGCCCGAGTGGTTCGGGTAAAACAACCCTGCTGCGCCTGATTGCAGGTCTTGAACAGCCTGATGAAGGGCGCGTTGTTATTGCCGGACGGGTACTCTTTGATGACCAAACAAATCTGAAACCCGAGCAGCGGAAAGTTGGATTCGTGTTTCAGGATTATGCCCTGTTTCCGTGGTTGACGGTGAAAGAGAATATTCTGTTTGGCATTCCAAAAAAGAATCGGAAGCAGAGTGCCGAATGGATGCAGACACTGGAAACAACATTTCAGATTAGTCAACTGTTGCATAAACATCCGGCACACCTCTCCGGTGGTGAAGCACAGCGTGTGGCGCTGGTGCGTGCTCTGGCTCCTAAACCGGAGTTACTACTGCTCGATGAGCCATTTTCCGCCGTACATGGCCAACTTCGTTCAGAGCTGCGCAGCTTTATTAAAAATATTCAGCAGCAGTGGGATATTCCTGTCATTCTGGTTACCCACGATCTGACCGAAGCACACCTGATTGGTGATCGCCTTGTGCGACTGGAGGCCGGGCGTGTCACTTATGAGGGGTCGGTGGATGGTCTGGCTCAAAACAGCTCCTCCGAGCTTCTGGCGGCCTACTGATGAGTGAAGAAACGATGTCTAACGTAACGATGAGCGAGATCAATCACACAGTGACAGAGCATCAGCCCTTCCTTGTCGCCCTGAATCTGACCATGCGCTGCAATCTTGCCTGCGCCCACTGTTATCTGGATGCCAATACACGCGATTGTGGTGATGCCAACGAGCTCAATAGCGAAGAGATTAAACGCGTCCTGACGGAGATTTCACAAACCAATCCCGCCTGCATGGTGGTGATGACCGGTGGTGAACCACTGCTCAGGCCGGATATTTACGAACTCTGCTCTCACGCCTCATCGCTGGGGCTGATGACTGTGGTAGGTACCAATGGAACACTGCTCACCGAAAAGAATGTTCAGCGGCTGCTTGATGCCGGTGTTAGTGGTGCAGGTATCAGTGTGGATAGCCTGACACCTGAATTTCATGATGCATTTCGTGGTTGGACGGGTGCCTTGCAGCACACCATGGATGGCATCGATAATTGTCGCAGGCTGGGTCTCTCGTTCCAGATTCATACCAGTATCCATCAGGCCAATGTCGGGCAGGTGGATGAGATCATGGAGTGGGCACACAAACAGGGTGCGATGGTGATGAATTTCTTCTTTCTGGTCTGTACCGGCCGGGGTGAGAAGGTGACGGATATTACACCGGAGCAATATGAGCAGGTGCTCTCTCATCTGCTGGATGTTCAGGAGAACTATGACGGTATGATGGTCAGAGCCCGTTGTGCTCCGCATTTCAAACGTCTGGCATACCAGAGGGATCCGGAGTCACCGTTGACCAAGGCACAGGGATATGAGGGTGGCGGTTGCCTTGCCGGACTGCACTACTGCCGTGTGACTCCCAATGGTTCAGTCACCGTCTGCCCTTACATTGAAGAGTCGGTGGGCTCTCTGCATGAACAGTCGTTTGCCGATATCTGGGAACACTCAGAAACCTTTCAACAGCTACGCAATCCGACATTGACGGGCAAGTGCGGCAAGTGCGAATTCTCTATCCTCTGTGGCGGTTGCCGGGCCCGTCCATTCGCCATGGAAGGTGATCTTTTTGGTGAGGATCGTCTCTGCAGTTATGAACCACAGGGTGGTGCTGTGATCCAGCCGCTGTCGCTGGATGAGGCGCAGCCGCTGACATGGGATGAAGATGCAACAGAGCGCCTCTCCAAACTGCCGTTTTTCCTGCAGAAGATGATTCGTAACAAGGTTGAGCTTGCTGCAAGAGAGCGCAACCTCGATTCAGTCTCACTTGCGCTGATGGATGAGCTGCGGAAAGCCCGTTTTGGCGATCAGATGCCCGAATCACCGTTTTCCAGAGCTTCCAAGACCAATTCCGGCGCTATGGAGAGGGATAATGTATAGATATCTGAAATTCCTGTTGATGATGGTAACCATCACTGCTTTTGCGCTGCCGGTTTTTGCCGATAGCGGCATGGTTCGTCTGAAGAGTGAATTTGATGTGCCGACTACAGCCGAGAGACTGGTTTCTATGCTGAATAAAAAAGGCATGAAGGTTTTTATCAGGGTGGATCATGCGGCAGGTGCTAAATCAGCCGGGCTTGAGTTGCGACCGACCGAACTCGTTATTTTTGGTAACCCGAAAGTAGGGACGCCGCTGATGCAGTGTAGCCAGAGTGTGGCACTTGATCTGCCACAGAAAGCATTGATCTGGAAAGATGAACAGGGGGATGTATGGCTTGGCTATAACGCCCCTCGATATATTGCAGATCGACATGCTGTTCAGGGCTGTGAGAAGAGCATTCAGAAAATTGAGAAGGCACTGGCCAATTTTGCCAGAGGCGCCACGAGCAAACGCAATGACTGAGGAGTTATAGTGATGGTAGCAGATAAGAGCCCGGATATAAGCTGGAGCCCGGAAGCCGAGGCGCGAGTGAATCGTGCACCTGCTTTTCTTCGCAAGATGGTACGGAACGTGACTGAGAAGCGTGCAAAAGCGGATGGCGTTACCCATATCAGCGAGACGTTTCTTGATCAGGTTCGTGATGCAACCATGGCTGCAGGCAGCAAACCCGAACCCACCATTCCGGAGCCGGGACACAAGGCCATAGTCTGGACCACAGAGGCTGAAGAGCGTCTTGCCGAGGTGCCGCTTTTTACTCGCGATACCATGCGCAAAATTGTTGAGGAGATTGCTGCCGAGCAGGGGCATCTTGAGGTCAATTGCAAGCTGCTTGATCAGGTTGAGAAGCTGGGTGATTCGAAGCCGTCAGATTTACCTGAGATGGCATGGAGTGCTGATGCCAAGGCAGTGCTGGAAAAGCGCCTGTCAGAGACGCCAGAGATGGCGGTGGATTTCATGTTTGACCTGTTTCAGGGCGATGCTGAAGAGCTGGCCAGAAAGCGAGGCAGTGAGACTGTGACGGCTGCTCTTCTTGAGGAGTCATGGGAAGCGCCACAGAGCGAAGTGCCGTGGACAGAGGAAGCAAGAGGCCGGTTGGATAATGCGCCTGATTTTGTACGCAGTGGCATTAAGAAGGCAGCCGAACGCAGGGCCAGACGTGAAGGGCTTACCGAAATATCCAGTGAGAATCTGACACGATTCCGTAATGAATCGATGATGAAGGCCGTAAAACGTATGAAGGCGTTCGGTTTCAAGGAGCTGACCTTCGATGCATTCAAGGTGGCTTCGACAAGGGTAAAACGTTTGAAGGATAATCCTCAGGCGGCGAAACGCTTTCAGGAGATTCGTGAACATGTCGAGGGCAAGCCGGATGGTGTGGGGCTGCTTGATAAAGAGATGGTACAGAAGATGAAGGATTTCCTGAAAGAGGAGAAGACATGATGTCTGAAAACAGTAATTTGACCCATTTTGATGAAGCCGGACGTGCGCGAATGGTGGATGTGTCGGAAAAGGATGAGACGGTACGTATTGCCGTGGCCCGGGGTGAAATTCATATGCAACCCGAAACCATGGCACGTATTCAGACGGGCAAAATCAAGAAGGGAAATGTATTGGCGGTGGCAGATGTCGCGGCAGTGATGGGAGCCAAGCGGACGCCCGATCTGATTCCGATGTGTCATCCGCTGCTGCTATCAGGGGTCAGTGTTGAATTTGATGAGAGCGGGGCACCTGCTTCTGATGGCCGCTCAGTGCTGGCTGTACAGGTGCGGGTGAAGTGCGTTGGCCCGACCGGCATTGAGATGGAGGCGTTGACGGCTGTCTCTGCGGCGCTGTTGACGGTTTATGATATGTGCAAGGCCATTGATCGCGGCATGACCCTGACCGCTATCGAACTGCTGGAGAAAGAGGGCGGCAAAAGCGGCCACTACAAACGAGGTGAAACATGATTCGAGTACTGCTGTTTGCCCGGATAGCCGACCTGGCTAAAACGCGCGAGGCTGAGTTTGAGTGCGCTGAAGAGGGTATTGCCCTGAATGAGCTGACAAAGCAGGTGGTGGCACGCTTTCCTGCGCTTGAAGCATCACTGGCACAGCCAAGACTCCTGTTTCTGGCGATCAATCAGGAGCAGGCATGGCTGGATGATCAGGTCAAAGATGGTGATGAGGTGGCGATCATGCCGCCATTTTCAGGGGGATAGGTGATTATGACAAAGGCTGTACGGATACAGACGGAGGATTTCTCTGTCGAAGAAGAGACAAAACTACTGCATGGCGGTAATGGCGGCATGGGAGGCATTGTTACCTTTCTTGGTACCGCACGTGATTTCTCCAAGGGCAAAGATGTTTCGCGGCTTGAGTTTGAGGAGTATGCGGGCATGGCTGAAAAAGCGATGAACAGCCTGCGTGACACGGCGATGGAGGAGTTTGATATTATAGATATGCGCATCATCCATCGCATCGGAACGATTCAGGCAGGTGAGCAGATTGTGCTGATTCTTGCCGGATCAGCGCATCGGGGCGCCGCCTTTGATGCCTGCGAATGGTGTATCGATACGCTCAAGAAAACCGTGCCGATCTGGAAAAAAGAGATTACGCCATCGGGCGAATCATGGGTGGAGGAACACCCATGAGTGAATCTATGAAAACACCACCCATTGTAGCTTTTGTCGGACGATCAGGTTCGGGCAAAACAACGCTATTGGTCAAGGTGATTGCCGAGTTGAATGCCCGCGGCATTAATGTAGGCACCATTAAACACAGCCACCACATCACCGCATCGGCAATGGATGTCGAGGGCAAGGATTCATGGCGTCATAAGCAGGCGGGTGCATCGCGCACACTGCTGGTTGGCAAAGAGCGTTTGCAGATGGTCTCCGATCATCCCGGTGATCTCACACCGACCGAACTTGCCAGCCGCTATATGCAGGGCGTGCAGCTGGTACTGGTGGAGGGGTATAAAGAGTCGAAAGGCGACAAGATCGAGGTGGTACGGGCTGAGCGGGCGACACTACCGCTGCTGATGCCTGATGAAGGTATGGTTGCACTGGCCAGTGATATCCCTGTGGATATCGGTGTGCCACGTTTTGAGCTGGATGATCCGGCTCCGATTGCGGATTTCCTGATCGAGCGTTATTTGTGATAAACGGTGTTTCATGTGTGGTTCTGGCTGGCGGGGAGTCCAGACGTATGGGCACGGATAAGGCACATGTGAAGCTGGCTGGCAGTTCGCTGCTGGAGCGGGTATTGAAGGTTGTTACCCCGCTGTTTGATGATGTAATGGTCAGTCGACACGACCATGATGGTGATTGTGTGGGTGATGGTGAGGGTGTTCGCGTTATCGAGGATCAGTTGGATGGACGGGGGCCTGTGGTTGGTCTCTGCAGCGCCCTGCAGCAAGCGCGCCATGATTATGTTTTTGTCACGGCCTGCGACATGCCCTTTATTGCTCCCGGATTGATCAGCTATCTCACTTCCCTCCGTTCAGGGTTTGATATTGTTGTGCCGGTTCGGGATGGCAGGCCTGAACCTCTCTGTGCGGTC
>JBEQLD010000170.1:0-1857 GCA_040326115.1 Mariprofundaceae bacterium
AGAAAAGCATAAGCCGAAGGCCTCTGATGAAAACAGTTCTGGTGGAATTAAATCCGAAGACAACAAACCTGAAGAGACCAAGTCCGATGAGGCTTCAACATGATTCAGCTTAGTTCTCCGCATAAACATGGAAGCGATACCGTTCGCTTCACCATGCTCTCTGTCATCTTTGCCCTATTGCCTGCCACGGTTGTCAGCGTCTATCTATTTGGCTGGTTAGCATTCCTGATCATTACGGTATCCATGCTCACCTGTGTCGTGACTGAATTTATCACCCTGCGCATCATGGGACGCCCTACCTCCCCTGTAGGTGATGTTTCCGCAGCCCTGACAGGCCTGCTATTGGCATTGACGCTTCCGGCCTATCTTCCGTGGTGGATGATCATTCTTGCCTCAGTCCTTGCGATTGTACTGGGCAAGCAACTCTATGGTGGTCTTGGTTATAACCTCTTCAATCCCGCCCTTGCTGCCCGGATCATTCTACTGATCTCATTCCCGCTGAATATGACAGCCTGGATCATTCCGATGCATGCCGGCACGCCTCTGATAGATCTGTACGACTTTAACGCCTGCCTGAACCTGCTTCTCTTCGGCCCTGAATCACTGAACAGAGCGCTCGATGCCATCACCATGGCGAGTCCACTTGGTCATATCAAAACCGAATGGAGCCAGGGAATTTCGGTTGCTGATGCACTTAGAACATACGATTACAGTTATCTGGATGCATTTCTTGGCCGTGAGGCGGGTAGTATTGGTGAAACCAGTGCACTGGCTCTGTTGCTTGGCGGCATCTACCTGTTGGCAAGGCATACCATCAGCTGGCATATCCCGGTCTCATACCTGCTCTCTGTCCTGATTCTGGCTGCAATCTTCAACATGATCGATCCAGCCCATTATGCACCCCCACTGTTCCATCTACTGGCTGGTGGTCTAATGCTCTGTGCCTTTTTCATGGCCACCGATCCGGTTAGCTCTCCGGTCACTCCCATGGGACAGATCGTGTTCGGTGTTGGTTGTGGTGTATTAACATGGTCAATCCGTACTTATGGTGGCTATCCCGAAGGTGCCATGTTTGCTGTGATACTAATGAACTGCGCCGTGCCATTGATTGACCACTATTTCCGTCCACGAGTTTATGGTCGTGGATCGAGGCACTAGAATGGAAAAGTTTAAGTTCGAACGTGAACAGATTCAGATGGTGCTAGCGCTGCTGGCAGTAGCCGTTGTTGCCGTTCTTTTCCTCGGTTTAACCGATATTGTCACCCGCGAACCGATTGCTGAAGCTCGTAAGGCTGCCCTTCATAAGGCGCTTGAACAGGTGCTTCCATCTCACGTTAATGATCCACAGTCTGATCTGATCACGTTATCAACCTCAGATAAGAGATCCGGCAAGGTTGAAACGAAGCTGTTTTATCCGGCAAAAGATGCAGATGGAAATACTATCGGCCTGGCATGGGAAACCATTGCGCCGGACGGTTACAATGGCACCATCAGAATTCTGATGGGTGTTCTGCCCGATGGATCGATTCACGCCATTCGCGTTACAGATCACCGTGAAACACCGGGTCTGGGTGACGGTATTGTGCTAAACAGAGTATGGCTGGACAGTTTCAGAGGAAGAACCATGGAAAACAGCCGCTGGGCCGTGAAAAAAGATGGCGGTGAGTTTGACCAGTTTACCGGTGCTACCATCACACCGCGTGCTGTTGTAAAGGCTGTCAGAGGCGGATTGGATATATTTAAGACAAACAGGGAGAAGCTACTAGCCCCTGCTCTTGCTCCTCTCCCCCAGGCTGTTGAAAACGAAGGAGAAAAGTCATGAGCTCAGCTTCTGAAATCACAATCTCCAAACAAGAT
>JBEQLD010000171.1:0-1822 GCA_040326115.1 Mariprofundaceae bacterium
CCCCTTCCCAATCCGCATGCTTGGTGAAGCAGCCGCAACAGAAGAGGGTGAAGTCTCTCAGCCTGAAATTGAAACAGTTAACCAGGCATCCGCTCTCTGGACACGTCCGAAATCCGAACTGAGTGATGATGAGTACAACAACTTCTACAAACATGTCTCTCACGATTTTGAAGACCCGCTGACTCACATTCACCAGAAACTTGAAGGTAAATATGAATACACGCTGCTTCTCTACCTACCTAAAAAGGCGCCATTTGATCTCTGGCAGGCCGAAGCCAAGCATGGGGTAAAACTCTATGTTCGCCGCGTATTCATCATGGAAGCCAATGAAGAGCTTCTTCCACGCTATCTACGTTTCGTGCGTGGCGTGATGGATACCAATGATCTTCCACTCAATGTATCCCGTGAAATCCTGCAGAAGAGCCCTGCCATGGAAGCCATGAAGAAAGGTGCAACCAAACGCGTGCTATCCATGCTTGAGGATATGGCCAAAAACAACCCTGAAGAATACGCATCTTTCTGGGGTGAGTTTGGCAATGCCATCAAAGAAGGCGTGATTGAGGACATGGGTAACAAAGAGAAGATTTCAGCACTGCTGCGCTTCTCTTCGACTACCTCTACCTCCACAAACTCCGATGAGCAGAGTGTCTCTCTTGCCGACTATGTCAGCCGCATGAAAGAGGGTCAGGACAAGATCTACTATATCACCACCGAAAGCCTCTCTGCCGCCAAGGGCAGCCCGCATCTTGAACTGTTCAGGAAAAAGGGTGTTGAGGTTCTGCTGCTATCCGACCGGATCGACGAATGGCTCACATCAAACCTTCACGAATTTGATGGCAAAGCTCTGCAATCCATTGCGAAAGGTGAAATTGACCTCTCCGCTATCGCCTCTGACGGCAAAAGTGCTGAAGAAGAAGCCAAAGAGCAGGAAGAGAAAGCAAAGAGTGCCGGGCCTGCTGTTGAGAAGATCAAGGAAGCACTGGGTGACCGGGTGAAAGATGTTCGTATTACCAACCGTCTGACTGAATCTCCCGCCTGCCTTGTGGCCGACCAGTTCGACATCGGCGGCAACATGGACCGGATTCTGAAACAGCTGGGGCAAGCCGCTCCAGACTCAAAACCGATTCTGGAGATTAATCCTGATCATGCGCTGGTCACCAAGCTTGCCAAAGCCAGAAAGAAAGAGCTGATCAGTGATCTCTCTTCCGTTCTCTTTGATCAGGCACTGCTGGCCGAAGGTGCCCTGCCGGATGACCCGGCCGGATTTGTTCGCAAGGTCAACGCCCTGCTAACTAAATAACCATCAAAAAAAGAGGGCGGTAAACCGCCCTCTTTTCTTAATCACTATTACAACTCTATAAATGCTATTTCTTACTTCTTCAACGCTACTTTTTTATTGCCGCCAGTCAGGTTTTTCTCAATGGCCTTTGCCACCTCTTCAGCAAACATCCGGGCAACATCATCAGGCCCACCAAGAGCCATTATATTGTAACTTGAAGCTGTCAGCTTGGTCAGAACATCTTTCGTCCCATGTACGGAAATCTCAATATCTGCTTCAACACCATCTTTACCAGCAAGTATACCGAACATCATTCGGGTAATGCCGCTACGCATGCGGTAATAGGTTACATCCATATCGATAGATGCTGCCTGAGAATTACCATCTCCAGCCAGGAGTCCTCTCATTCTCAGCTCATTTTTCAGATGACCTTTCATGGCACTGACAAAGTGATCAGGAACATCTGCTGCTGTAACTTTCACATCGCGAAGTTCCAATTTCTGACTCTTAATGGTTGCAACGGCATCATCCGAGAATGATTTT
>JBEQLD010000172.1:0-1760 GCA_040326115.1 Mariprofundaceae bacterium
GATGGTTGTTCCGGACTTTAGCGATGGTAAAAAGTCCGATCCGGAAGTCCGTTACCTCTGGTATCACGGGCAGGCTATCTCTCTGATTTCCAGAATGCTTGCAGAGTATAACGGTATTCTGGATAGCCGGTCTGCCAGTCTATTTGGCATGCTTCACGATATTGGCAAACTGGTTATTCTGCACCTGGAAGAGCAGGAGAAGCTCGATGAGCTCCGTGAAGCCATTCAATCCGGCACTCCCGCCCTTAAAGCTGAATGGGATATTCTGGGGTATACACATATTGATGCCGGTATGATGCTGGCTCTACATTGGCGACTTCCCAGAAGTATTCATCATTTCATCTATTATCATCATCACCCGGCATGGCATACGCCGGATTTTTGGCCATCAGATGTACAGCCTGTCATCATGCTTGTGCACATGTCTCATCTTGTTCTTGAAATGATTGGCGAGAAAGAGACTAAACATGAGATATGGTCGTCTGACAGGCGTACTCATATCCCGGAAACTGAATCGTTTCTATACAAACCTCTCCATCTTCCACTCACCAATGCAGCAACCTATGCTCAGCTTGAGCAGGATATCGCCAAGTTAAAACTTAATTTTCCGGATGTTTTCCCGGCAGATGAAGAGGTGGCCGCCACATAGGAGCAGCTCGCTTTAGGCTCTCTGCAGTGTCCAGATCAAAGCTCGTATCCAGAAGTTCCATTCTGATTTTTGATGCTTCTGCTCTCTGAATAGTCTCTTTTGAAACATCTTCCGAACTCCATCGGATATCTTTAAACAGTTCTGTACAGGGGCTGTTCATAGCAATCAGATCATAGCCACCATCTTCAACCGGGCCAATTACAGCATCACAATCAGAGAGCAATTCAATTGCTTTAATGAGTCGTAAATCGGTCATGTGGGGAGAGTCCGTGCCCAGAAACAGAACTGATCCAACACCGTCAGCAAAAGCCTTCTGCAACAGATATGACATTCGATCACCCAAATTGCCATCGCCTTGAGCAGTCCTATTTAGGGAGAACTCATTAAAAAACGGATGTTCAACATCATCAGAAGCAATGCATACATCTGAAAAGAGTCTGGTGGCACGCTCAATCACGGTTCTTGCCATCGCCTGGTGAATCTCTACCGCCTCTTCAGGTGAATAGTCCGGACAGAGGCGTGTCTTTACAAAGCCGGGGACCGGTGCCTTGCACATGATAATAACACGCAAGCTATCATTTTTTTTATCTGGCATGACGATACATTTTCTCCAATCGCTCAGGTGATACACCTGCCCAATAGAGAAGGCGAAGCTTCCACATCAACAGAATAGTCCTCATCAAACCATGCTGCTCCCAGCGGCGGCTCGAAGTTATAACGCTGTCCCGCAAACAGGCAATGGAGCCCTCTCGTTTCAAACGTTTGGACAGTTCAATATCTTCCATCAACGGCTGATTGGGAAAACCACCCACGCTTTCAAACAGATCACGCCTTACAAACATCGACTGGTCACCCGTACTGATTTTACTCATCCGGGAGCGAAGGTTAATCATGAATTCAATCACTCTGAACAGAGGACGCGAACCTGTGAGAGTTACATCAAAGCGCCCTCCTGCAACATAGGTTTTTTGCATAACATCCCGAACAGAGTCCAGCGATGCAGCATTCATCTCTGTATCAGCATGAAGGAAAAGGAGTACCTCAGAGTGGCACAGCTCCGCACCTCTATTCATCTGCTGAGCTCTGCCCGATCTGCTTTTACTATAGGAGT
>JBEQLD010000173.1:0-1732 GCA_040326115.1 Mariprofundaceae bacterium
TCTCTGCCGATTGCTGCTGATGAACGACAGCAACTACCCATGGTTTATTCTGGTACCCCAAAAAGAGGGGGTACGGGAGGTGTTCGAGCTTTCAGAGGCAGAGCAGAAACAGTTGATGCGGGAGTCATCATCATTTTCACAACTTATTGCCAAGCATTTTAGTGCGGATAAGATCAACGTGGCGGCGCTGGGGAATGTCGTTTCACAGCTGCATATCCATCATATCGTCCGTTATACCGATGATCCTGCATGGCCTGCACCTGTCTGGGGGTATGCTGATGCCAGAGCTTATTCTGATTTACAGATTCGGGAGTTGGTTGATTCCCTGCAAAAGATTTTACCGGACTCATTTGAGTTTGACGGCCAACTTCTGAATGGATGAACTGTCTTTTCGGCAGTGAACAATCCTTCGGTATCGTTTTGATCAGTTTCTGATTAATATTGCGTCCCTGGGGAGAGCTCCCCGGATCAACAGCTATCAGGATGAGAGTGATTTAACATGGGAAGAGCTTACCAGAACAAAAAAGAATCAATGGCGAAGACCGCAGGTGCCAAAACCAAGGTCTACTCCAAATATGGCCGGGAGATCTATGTCTGCGCCAAGAGCGGAGGTGTTGACCCCGATGGAAATCTCTCACTACGACGCCTGATTGATAATGCGAAGAAAGATCAGGTTCCGGGCCATGTGATCGACAAGGCGATTGAGAAGGCGAAAGGCGGTGGTGGTGAAGATTATGCTGTTGCACGCTTTGAAGGCTTCGGTCCCGGTGGCTGTATGGTTATTATCGATTGTCTGACCGATAACACGACCCGCACATTCAATGATGTACGCCTCTGCTTTACCAAGAATGATGCAAAACTTGGCGGGCCGGGTGCCGTGGCACATATGTTTGATCATCAGGCTGTCTTTGTATTCAAGGGTGATGACGAAGATGCAGTACTGGAGATGCTCATGGAGGCCGATGTCGATGTGAGTGATATTGAAAGTGAAGAGGGCATGATTACTGTGCTTTCCCCCAACACCGAATATTTTAAGGTTAAGACGGCGCTCACTGAAGCATTGCCGGGAATTGAGTTTGAGGTTGATGATATCTCTTATGAGCCACAGACTCTGACTCCCGTTTCTGGTGACGATGCAGTGGTGTTTGAGAAATTTATCGATGCCCTGAATGATTGTGATGATGTGCAGAAGGTCTATCACAATGCGGAATTGGCTGAGTAATAGTTAAAAAATCCCTTTAAATATTTTAGTGGTGAGTTGTTAACCTTATCAGCTTTGATTCGGATATGATGCCTATCCGACTATAGGATATACCCTTTTTACGCGATTGCGCCCTGTTAAGAGCCATGCGATAAATTGTGTATGATATTTCACGTTATCGATGATCAACTTATTATTTGCGAATACATCAGCGAGCTTCTGGAATCATTTGGTCATGAAGCGCTGGTTTTTAACTCTCCTATTGAGTATTTGAAGTTCCTGAAAGATGAAGGGTATGCAAGTCCTGCTGCTGTTATTAGTGATCTATCCATGCCTTTGATGGGTGGGTACGAGATGATAAAGCGGGTACAGATGAAATATCCGGATCAGAGATTTATTATCATCAGTGGGAAACCGAATCTGCAGGATGAGTATAAAAACTCCTCTTTTATCTTTCTTAACAAGCCTTTTGGTATTAAACAGTTTGAAGCGGTTCTTGTGTCATTAAGCACTCAGGAAGCCGCTTAAGAG
>JBEQLD010000174.1:0-1688 GCA_040326115.1 Mariprofundaceae bacterium
GAGGCGGCCATGTTTGCACATATGCCGCCTCTTCATCTCAAGCGCGTAGCCATTGGCTTCACACTCCTCTCAACCCCACCTAGAGGCGTGAAATTCTAGCAGCTTGAAAAGAGGCTGTAACTCGCATGAATATGCTATACCCAAAGTTCAATAGCTTGATGATTAAAACAGCCAGGGTGCTTCCAGTTTACGTTTCTCTTCATAGCCCTGAATCGCACCGGAATCTTGCAATGTCAGCCCGATATCATCCAGACCATTAAACAGGCAGTGCTTGCGAAACACATCCACTTCAAATGAAATCGTCTGACCTGATGGTGTGGAAACACTCTGCGATTCAAGGTTTACATCCAGTGAATAACCATCGTTTTCGGCACACTCAGAGAACAACGTATCCATGGTCGAATCATCCATAATAATGGGAAGAATCCCGTTCTTGAAGCAATTATTATAAAAGATATCAGCAAAACTTGGCGCAATAATGCAACGAAACCCGTAATCAAGCAGTGCCCAAGGTGCATGCTCTCTGGATGAACCACAACCAAAATTCTCACGAGCCAAAAGTATACTCGAGCCCTGATAGCGTGGCTGGTTCAAAATAAATTCTGAACGTCGCGGCCTGTTGGTACAGTCCATCTCCGGCTGTCCCACATCCTCATAACGCCACTCATCAAAAAGGAACGGGCCGTAACCGGTTCTCTTAATGCTTTTCAGGAACTGCTTCGGAATAATTGCATCGGTATCGACATTAGCGCGATCTATCGGTGCAACCAATCCTTTCAATGTTGTAAATGCTTGCATGACTATCTCCTACTCGCCCTTAAATTCCCAATCACGGATATCCACAAAGTGCCCTTTAATCCCGGCAGCAGCAGCCATGGCAGGGCTCACCAGGTGAGTACGCCCACCGGCACCCTGACGCCCTTCAAAGTTACGATTACTAGTCGAAGCACAACGTTCACCCGACTCAAGACGATCCGCATTCATGGCCAGGCACATCGAGCAACCCGGTTCACGCCACTCAAACCCAGCCGCAACAAATATCTTGTCCAACCCTTCAGCTTCAGCCTGCTGCTTCACCAACCCTGAACCCGGCACAATCAGTGCCTGCTTAACCGTGGAGGCCATCTTATATCCGACAACCACTTTTGCTGCTTCCCGGAAATCCTCAATCCGACCATTGGTACATGATCCGATGAATATCTTATCCACTTGAATATCTTCAATGGCAGTACCTGCCTCAAGACCCGTGTATTCCAACGCACGCTGCCAGCCCTCTTGCTGAACACTGTCTTTGGCATCATCAGGCGTTGGAACCGAAGCGGTCACCGGCAACACCATTTCAGGGCTGGTGCCCCAGGATACCTGCGGTGCGATATCAGCCGCATTCAAAACAATCTCATGATCAAATGCTGCATCAGCATCTGAATGCAGTTCGCGCCATGCTGCCTCTGCCATCTCCCACTGTTCTCCAGCTGGGCTGTAAGGCCTGCCTTTGGCATAAGCGATGGTGACATCATCCACACCTACCATTCCACAGCGAGCACCGGCCTCAATCGCCATATTGCAGACACTCATACGCCCCTCCATAGAGAGGGAGCGAATCGCAGAACCTGCAAATTCAATGGCATAACCGGTACCGCCGGCAGTGCCAATTTGAGCGATGATATAAAGCACCACATCTTTACCTG
>JBEQLD010000175.1:0-1665 GCA_040326115.1 Mariprofundaceae bacterium
TCCAACAACTGCTATGCGAATAACTGCGGGAACTTACCGTGGCCGTGTTTTGAATGTCCCCGATCTTCCGGGCCTGCGTCCCACTCCATCAAGAGTTCGTGAAGCTCTTTTCAATATTCTGGGTGACATCAACGGCTGGAATATGCTCGATCTCTTTTCCGGTAGCGGCATCATGGCGATTGAATCCATTTCGCGTGGCGCAGCATCCGCCACCTCCATTGAGCAGCACCCTCAAGCCTGCCAATTGATGCAGGAGAGTCACTCCCTGCTGGAG
The DNA here is from genome assembly GCA_040326115.1 of Mariprofundaceae bacterium. GTDB lineage: Bacteria > Pseudomonadota > Zetaproteobacteria > Mariprofundales > Mariprofundaceae > WSZY01. The sequence continues at coordinate 275 of JBEQLD010000175.1, forward strand.
CTTGATAACTGGGACATTAATAAAGGTACGCTGCCTGCTGCATTGAGAAAACTTGAAAACCACTCCTTTGATTTGATCTTTGCCGACCCGCCTTATGATCAGGGAGTTGCCGAACAGATTCCGGTTTGGCTGGATGAAAACGGTCTTAAATGTCAGCAACTGGTGATTGAAGAGTTGTCCAAAGCCACGCCCGCCTGGCCGGAAAACTGGACGTTGACCCAGTCGAGGCGCTACGGTGACACCACTTTGCATTTTCTAGAGAAGGAAAACTGATGAAACGCACTGCGATCTATCCTGGTACTTTTGATCCGATCACACTCGGCCATGTCGATGTGGTTAATCGTGGGCTGAAACTATTCGATAATCTGGTCATCGGTGTCGCAGAGAATCCAAAGAAAGAGCCCATGTTCGATCTTGAAACACGATTGAAGATGGTGCGTGATACATTTTCCGATCAACCCAATGTGGAAGCCGTCAGCTTCATCGGCCTGCTGGTCGACCTTGCCCATGATCAAAATGCCAATGCTATTCTTAGAGGTTTAAGAGCCGCATCAGATTTTGAATATGAGTTCCAGATGGCCACCATGAATCGTCGACTGGATGAAAAAATCGAGACCTGCTTTGTCATGGCACGCGAGGATTACACCTTCGTCTCATCCCGATTCATCCGCGAAATTTCCGGTATGGGTGGCGATGTCTCCGAACTGGTCCCCCCTACTGTTGTGCCCTATCTGAAGTAAGCTCCACTGATGCCCACTCCTCCTGTGCATCGGAACGAATAACCTGCATGCCTGAATCAACATAGGCCTGACTGACCGATTCCACCTGCTCTCTCAGAAGGCCTGAAAGCACCAGATGTTTACCCACACACTTTGCAAGTTTCGGAGCCATCTCAATCAGTGGCCCGGCAAGGATATTGGCCACAACAAGATCAAACGTCTGGTTTGGTGGTGTGTCATTGAGCAGCGACTCCAGCTCCACACCATTAATATCTGCATTGACCTTGCTTGCCTCAACCGAGATCGGATCATTATCAATCGCAACAATACCTGTTGCGCCAAGTTTCCCGGCTGCAATCGCCAGAAGACCTGAGCCTGCGCCCATATCCAGCATGCTTTCCGGGAGACTCTCTTCACATATCCGTTCAATCGCCTCCATGCAGAGCCGTGTCGTGGCATGTTGCCCTGTTCCGAAGGCCATGCCGGGATCAAGTACGATGTCGATATAATCACCTTTTAGCGGTTCACAAAATGATGGCCGCACACAGAGATGTTTGCCGACAGCCATCGCATGCCAGTTTTTCTGCCATGCCGTCTCCCAATCATCACCCAACAGCTTTAATGCTACCTGGTCACTCTTTGCGCCGCTTAGCAGAGCTGCGGCCGAGAGCT
>JBEQLD010000176.1:0-1646 GCA_040326115.1 Mariprofundaceae bacterium
CGGTCTGTCTGGGCATGCCGGGTCAACTGCCTGTATTGAATACAGTCGCAGTAGATAAAACGATCCTTACCGGACTCGCTATTGGTGCAGATATCAATCTTGAGTCCAAGTTTGATAGAAAAAATTATTTTTATCCTGACCTGCCCAAGGGCTACCAGATTTCACAGTTTGCCGTTCCCATTGTTGAGGGTGGTTACATCGATATCCCTACCAAGGATGGTGAAAAACGACTCGGTGTTACCCGTATCCATATGGAAGAGGATGCTGGAAAATCAATGCATGAAGGGCTGGAAGCCGTTTCCCATATCGATTTGAATCGTTCAGGCGTTCCACTGATGGAAATCGTATCCGAGCCGGACATGCGTAGCTCTGATGAGGCCATCGCCTATCTGAAACAGCTGCACCAGTTGATCCGTTTCCTTGAAGTCTCCGGAGCCGACATGGAAAAAGGACAGTTCCGCTGTGATGCCAATGTATCTGTTCGCCGTCCGGGTGAACCATTCGGTACACGTACCGAGATGAAAAACATGAACTCGTTCCGCTTTATCAAGCAGGCGATTGATTTCGAGGTCATTCGCCAGATCGAAGTGATTGAAGATGGCGGTAAAGTTGTTCAGGAGTCTCGTTTATGGGATTCCGTGAAGAGTGAATCCCGCTCCATGCGTAGCAAGGAAGAGGCACATGACTACCGTTACTTCCCTGAGCCTGACCTGCCACCTTTGCGCGTCTCTCAGGAAGAGGTGGATGCCATTAAAGCGGGGATGCCGGAACTTCCCGGCCAGCTTCGCAAACGTTTTGAAGTTGAATTCGGCCTCTCAGCTTATGATGCGGATGTACTCAGTCAGACACGCAAACTGGCCGCGTGGTATGAATCACTGGTTGCAGCGCACCCGGCTGATCCGAAACGCTGTGCCAACTGGCTGGCCAATGAACTATTGGGTCGCCTGAAAGAGAACAGTACAGACATTACAGATTCCCCTGTATCAGCTATCTCGCTTGCCGGACTTCTGGATCGTATCGCAGATAACACCATCTCGGGTAAAATCGCCAAAGATGTTCTGGATATCATGATGGAATCCGGTGGCAACGCCGATGCTATTATTGAAGAGAAGGGGCTGAAGCAGGTCACGGATACCGGAGCCATTGATGCTCTGATTAAAGAGGTGATGGATGCCAATCCCGGACAGGTTGAAGGTTACCGGGGTGGTAAAGACAAACTGATGGGTTTCTTTGTCGGACAGGTGATGAAAGCATCCAAAGGCCAGGCCAATCCGGGCATGGTGAATCAACGCCTGAAAGAGCTTCTAAAAGGGTAGAAGTTCTCTCTAAAAAACTGAAAAGGCTACGTTGGTAATCCCAGCGTAGCCTTTTTTAATTGGCAGTTTACATTAATTCCTAACGGTAAAGATGGAGCTACTCAATCACCTTTCAGGGTTTTAAGATAGGCAATCATATCTGCACGATTCTGAGCACTCTGCATCTCAGGCAGTGTTGGCATCTTCAGGCCATATTTATTAGAGGTGATCAAATCTGCAGCCGTTTCATCAACTTTTGCAAAGGCTTCCGGAGATTTAAGCCACTGGTTCAGCCATTTTTCATTATGACGTTCGAGAACACCTTTAAGACCAGGCGCTGCAACACGGCTC
>JBEQLD010000177.1:0-1645 GCA_040326115.1 Mariprofundaceae bacterium
CGGCAATCAAGGTGACTTTGGCACCCAATGCAGAAGCGTGGTTTGCAAGGTGAACGCCCAGTGTCCCGGTTGCCCGATTGGTGAGCAGTCGTACAGCATCCCAGCGCTCCCATGTTGGTCCGGCATTTAGGACCCAGTGTTGTCCGGTTAACACCTGTTTATAAAGGAGGGGAGTCAGATCGTTGATGATCTGATCCGGTTCATTGAGACGACCGGGGCCGATTTCACCACATGCAAGCTCACCCGATGCCGGGCCGGAGAAGTGAAAGCCTCTTTTAAGAAGTGTGGCGACATTTGTTTTTGTCGCATCGCTCTCCCACATGGATGCATTCATGGCCGGTGCGATTAGTACGGGCGATTCATTCACCTGCATGATGGTGGTCAGCAGGTCATCAGCGATGCCGTAGGCCAGTTTGGTTAACAGATTGGCTGTGGCAGGTGCAATCACGATGGCATCGGCCCAGCGGGCCAGTTGGATGTGTCCCATCTCACGCTCACTTGTCAGATCAAACAGTTCAGTGTGGGTCTGCTCTCCCGTCAGCGCATCAAATGTAAGAGGGGTGACAAACTCACAGGCGGATTTTGTCATTACGCAACGTACTTCAGCGCCCTGTTTCATTAACAGGCGTGCCAGCTCAGCAATTCGGTAGACGGCAATGCCGCCACCAATGCCAATCAGAATACGTTTTTTGGTTAACATGGGCTGTTTGTTAAGCCTTAGCCCTGCAGCTCTTTCAGGGTTTCAAGAACTGCTGCAACATGCTCTTTGACTTTGACTTTACGCCATGCATAAGCCAGATCACCTTCCGGGTTAATGATAAAAGTGGAGCGTTCAATACCCATATACTCTTTGCCATAGTTCTTTTTCAACTGCATGACATCAAAAGCCTTGCAGAGAAGCTCGTCGGCATCAGAAACGAGAGGAAAGTTCAAAGATTGTTTCTCTATAAAACGCTCATGTGATTTTACGGAGTCACGGCTCACACCAATGATCACAGCATCGGCACCTGAGAAGTCAGGCAGAGCATCACGGAACTCACATGATTCGGTGGTGCAGCCCGATGTACTGTCTTTCGGATAGAAGTAGAGAATTACCCATTTTCCCAGAAAATCAGAGAGCTTTAGACTGCCTTCCGGCCATGTTGGCAGTTCAATATCCGGTGCGTTGTCACCCGGGTTCAGTTTGTAGTCGCTCATGCAGCTTGCTCCTTTTGCATTTTCTCAGGTTGTCTTCATTCCTTTCAAGAGGCAATCATGAATGATAAATTGCCCAGTTGAAATAGACGAGGAGTTTTCGATGCAGATCATGCTGGCAGAACCGCGCGGATTTTGTGCGGGTGTAGATAGGGCGATTGAGATTGTGGAGCGTGCTCTGAAGGTTTATGGCGCGCCGGTCTATGTGCGGCATGAGATTGTGCATAACAAGTTTGTTGTTGAAGGCCTGCGTGCGAAGGGCGCAATTTTTGTGAGTGAGGTGGATGATGCACCGGATGGAGCGCTGCTGATTTTCTCTGCACATGGCGTCAGCAAAGCCGTTCGAGAGCGTGCCAGTGAGCGCGGTTTGAAGGTGATCGATGCAACCTGCCCTCTGGTAACCAAAGTTCACAACGAAGCTGGAAAATTCGCCAAAAGGGGCTACACCATT
>JBEQLD010000178.1:0-1620 GCA_040326115.1 Mariprofundaceae bacterium
ATCCGGCTGTAAATATCCGGCTTGGAGCACTGTATCTTAGTCGGTTGATTGAGAGGTTTGATCAGAATCATGCGATTGCTGCCGCTGCCTATAACGCTGGGCCCAGCCGGGTTTCCGGGTGGCTGGAGAGCAGGCCTTTTGATGAGGCGGATATCTGGATTGAAACGATTCCGTTCAGTGAAACACGACGTTACGTGCAGCAGGTGATGGCATTTACGGTTGTATATGATTGGCGACAGGCAAAAGCACCTGTTGGAATTGCTGCGCAGATGAACCTCACCAAAGAGGAAGGTTAGAAGCGTGCCCCCTACCCTGTCAGCCGGATTGAACAGGGCGGCTGAAAAGAAGCTCAGAGAGAGGCTTCAACATATTCTGCCCAGGGTATCAAAGGGGATTCTCGAGGAGCTACTGGAGAGCGTACTTAAGTCTGATGCAGCGCCATCAGATTCTCTGGCAGAGCGACTGCTGAGTGAAAAGTGTACCCCCAATGAAATTCATCTTGCTCTGATCTATTGTAGAAATGCTCTGCTGATGATGCAGCTACAGCCTCATAAAAAAGTGGACTTTAAACGTGTGCGAAAAGTTTTAGCACATTTTGATCGTATGAGTGCTTTTCTTATGAAGGCAGTTGAGAAGCAGCATGAACAGGCGTGGAAATCACTTCAGACAGAGCTTCTCAATGAGGGACATGCACACCTGTTGAGCAGGGCGATAAGCTACTGGTCTCAGGAGAGAGAGATCACCATCTACAACTACTATAAAGAGATGCCGGTCAACGTGCTGGTTAAGCTGCTGCATGTTAGTGAGAATGACTTTACCATTGTGAAGAGTAATGAACTGGTTGCGCTTATCTCTGCTTCTGAGGATGGTAAAAGTGCCTATACGCGCATGCCCAATAGTGAACTCTCGATCCGCCTTACTATAGAAGAGGTAACCGGAAAAACAGTGCACTGGCGTTATGGTGAATTTCAGCCGATCTCCAGAGAGAAACGCAGAGATGTTCGGGTGCAGAGCAGCACTCCGGTTCATATCAGGTTAAAGAGCCCGGAACATAAGAAGTGGGATGGATCTGTCATGGATATTTCGGCTTCCGGTCTGGGCATTTCATGTCAATGTGAGACGCCATTTCAGGTGGGTGATGTTCTGGTTTTTTCCATGTTGCTGCATGGTCATCGCTTTGCCGGAAAGGGTGCTGTCTGCTGGGCGCATGGCGCAGGAGGGCATTATCAGGCCGGACTGGCCCTTGAGCATGATATGGATGGACAGATGCGGCTTAGTAATGAAGTGGCCCGCAGGCAGAAGAATTTATTTGGGGAGTTGAAAATAAAGGGGATTCCAGACGGTTTAATGCCGGGGTAGAGCCTTTATTGATGACTTAATCTTTATCCCTGTTCAATTGAAGATAGCTTGAATTCAGTGACGCGATAGAAACCTGAAAAGATTTCCTTGTTCCAGTTTTGCTTAATGGACTTTCCGTGCAGGGCGGCCATCTCGTTCAGGAGATCGAGTAGGTTTTCATGCCAGAAACTGTTCAGAAAAGGTTCCAGTGTAGTGAGTAGCCATCTGAAAGGTGGAAAGCGATAGAGCCAATGATGGGTGGGTAGTGGACCATACTCGGTG
>JBEQLD010000179.1:0-1583 GCA_040326115.1 Mariprofundaceae bacterium
GTGGATTTGTTGAACTTAATTCCATTGCGGTCAGATGGAATATGGCTGCCGGTCACCATAATGCTCGGTATGCCCCGACTCATCGCATAAAACGCAACCGCTGGCGTTGGAATCAGGCCACAGTTCACAGGATTACAACCGCCATCCCTGATCGCCATCGCGACCGCTGCCATGATACGTGGAGTACTTGATCGATAATCGCCGGCAATGGCTATGTTAGAGCCATCTAACAGATCACCTGTAGTTTTGAGATGCTGCATGAAAGCCAGGGTATATGCGTAACAGACACGGTCAGTCATATCGGAAGCCAGTCCACGCGCACCGCTGGTGCCGAATTTCACACCGCTCTGGTTCATTAACTCCGAAATCTGAACTGTTTGATACTGATTATTCATTTGTCATCGCCATACAACATCAGGTTTGCACCATGCTTGATATAGAGCTTAGTGAGCTCACGTGTCATTGAGCCATAAAAGGCGAAGTAATAGGGATAATCATAATCTGCATCTTTCAGGTTCGGATCGGCTCCGGCTTCAAGAAGAATTCGAATCGCATCAATGTTTTTCCCGGTCAGATGCAGTGGTGTGGAGAGTTTGGCATTAACTGCGTTCACATCGGCGCCATGTTCAATGAGCAGAGACATCGCATTCAGATGAGTTTGGCTCGTTGCACAGTGCAAAGCGGTGTTTTTCAGCTCATCCACAGCGTTTACATCAGCACCTGATCCGAGTGCCTGTTTCAGTGCTTCCACATCACCACTTTTGGCGGCCTCAAACCATGCTTCCTGCTCTGTCGACTGATCGCTGCTCATACAAAACCACCCCGCTTTTGATTTAAATGACATCTGACTGTTTAGATACGCTTCATACCCGCGGTAATTATCTACAATGCCATGAGCCCCCAGCCTAAGTCTCCGGCCTCTACTTCACCAGTCTGAAGCCAATAAATATTACAAGCATCACAGAGCCTTTATATGTAGCCTAAAGGGCTGATCTAAATATTTTCATGCTGCAAGTATGGTTCGACTAAGTTGTAGGAGAGAGATTTGGAAGTTTTTGAAGGATATTCAAACAACACTGATTCCGAAAAGGCTGTTTCCGAAGCGATAAATGGCTGGCCCACTGATGGATCCTGGCAACCTGAAATCATCTTTGCCTTCCACTCCACAAACCAAAATTCTGAAGAAGTTGCTCGATCTCTGAGCACTAAATTTCCTAACAGCCTTATTGCAGGGTGCACGACAGCCGGCGAGTGGCGAACGGGCGTCCACCAGAATCAATCACTGGTGTTAACGGGTATCTCTTCGGCAAAAATTCGCTGGGCATCTGAGTTAGTAGAGTCTCTTGATGAGTTTAATGAAATATCAGCAAGCCGGGTTTATGACTCTTTACTTAAAAAATTACAAATCAGCCGAAGTGATTTAACGCCGAAACGTCATTTTTGTATCGGCCTGATTGACGGTATGTCCGGCCTTGATGGTGCGGCCGTTGCAGCGATAGCCAACGAACTTGGCAATGTTCCCTTTTTAGGTGGAGTTGCAGGTGATGATTTTAAATTAGAGCAGACTTTTGTGATCTCCAATG
>JBEQLD010000017.1:0-24211 GCA_040326115.1 Mariprofundaceae bacterium
GCAATTTCTGTAGGTGTAATTCTGGCCGCTGCTGGTCTGGGTTCGGCTGTAGGATGGGGCCTGATCTGCTCAAAGACCTTGGAAGGTATCGCACGTCAGCCTGAAATGCGCCCGCAGTTGATGTTCAATATGTTCATTTTTGCTGGTTTGATGGAATCTTTCCCATTCATCATCATGGCATTCGCACTGTGGTTCCTGTTCGCCAACCCATTTCTTGGCTAAGGAAAACGTGTTATCAAAATTAACAGGAAGTGAGGCTTACTCATGAGTATTGACCTAACATTTATCGGCCAGATTATCGTCTTCCTGACCATGGTGTTTCTACTGAAGAAATTCCTTTATGGTCCGCTGAACGACGCTATGGAAGCTCGTACAAAGAAGATCGAAGCTGGTCTGGCAGCTGCAGATGCTGGTAAAGAAGCCGAGGCTAAGGCCGAAGTTGAAATCAAGAAGCAGCTGCAGGAAGCGCGCAGTAGAGCTCAGGAGATTGTCTCCTCTGCTGAAAAGCGTGCTGCCGAAGTAAACGAAGAGGCTGTAACCAAAGCACGCAAAGATTCTCAGCAGATTGTTGAGTCGGCACGTGAAGAGGTTGAGGCTGAAGCTAACCGCGCACGTACGGCACTACGCAAAGAAGTGGCAGATATTGCCATGCTGGCTGCCGAACGGGTCATTGATGCAGAGCTTGATGCCAAGCGTCATGCCAAGCTGATTGACGGTGTTGTAGCTGAAGGATTTGGTCAGGCATGAGCTCGATCACTGTTTCACGCCGTTACGCCAGAGCGCTGTTTGAGCTCTCCCAGGAGGGCGTAGATCTTACTGCAGGCCTTTCTGCATTAGCAGAAGTTGCTTCAGTGAAAGAGGTTCAGGATTTCCTTGAACTGCCTGACTGTACACCTGATCAGAAAGTTAAAGTTCTGAAAAAGGTTGTTGGCTCTCTATCTGATGAGCTGGCGCGTTTGGTAGCGATGCTGTGCGAACGTGGTAAAGCATCACTTCTTCCGGAAATAAACGGGCTGTTTGAACAGATGGTTCGTGAAGCTGATGAGCGTGTTGTTGCAACGGTTGTTGTGGCAGTGAAGCCAAATGCTGAAACGAAGAAGAAGATTGAAGCTGCCGTTGCCGATATTGCCGGCAAGAAAGTTGAGCTTGAGATTGTAGAAGATAAGCAGTTGTTGGGCGGCATGGTTGTCAACATTGGTGATCGCCAGATCGACTGCTCTGTTCGTGGTAAGCTTGAAGGATTGCGCAAAGCAATCGCAGCATAACCGGGCTGCATAGCTGCCCGCTAGTTTAAATAAGATTATTGATTGGTCATTAGAGGATAGAAGATATGAAACTCGATACCGCAGAAATCAGTTCCATCATTAAGGAGCAGATCAAGGGATTTGAAGCAAGTGCTGCAGATGCAAATGTAGGCCGCTTGATCTCGGTTGGTGATGGCGTTGCCCTGATCCACGGTCTCTCCGGAGCAATGGCAGGCGAAATGCTTGAGTTCCCTGGCGATACATTCGGCATGGTACTGAACTTGGAAGAAAGCTCCGTTGGTGCTGTGATCTTCGGTGAGTTCACTCATCTTCGCGAAGGCGACCAGGTTAAATGTACAGGTCGTATTTTTGAGGTTCCTGTAGGACCTGGTTTGAAAGGACGCGTTGTTAACGCACTAGGCCAGCCGATTGATGGTAAAGGCCCTGTTGACAATGAAGGTTTTGACGCCGTTGAAAAAATTGCACCGGGTGTGATTGAGCGTAAGTCCGTTGATCAGCCGCTACAGACCGGTATTAAAGCGATTGATGCCATGGTTCCTGTAGGTCGTGGTCAGCGTGAGTTGATCATTGGCGACCGTCAGACTGGTAAAACAGCCATCGCCATCGATACCATCATCAACCAGAAAGATTCAGGTGTGACCTGTGTTTATGTTGCAGTCGGCCAGAAGGCATCAACTGTAGCATCAGTAGTTCGCACGCTTTCTGAACACGGTGCTCTTGATAACACCATTATCGTAGCGGCTTCTGCTTCAGAATCTGCTGCATTGCAGTACATCGCACCTTACAGCGGATGCACCATGGGTGAGTATTTCCGTGATCGCGGTGAAGATGCACTTATCGTATATGATGATCTGACCAAGCAGGCTTGGGCTTATCGTCAGGTTTCATTGATTCTTCGTCGTCCTCCGGGCCGTGAAGCTTATCCTGGTGACGTATTCTACCTGCACTCCCGTCTATTGGAGCGCGCATCCCGTGTAGATGAAACTTATGTTGAAAAATTCACCAACGGTGAAGTGAAAGGCAAGACAGGTTCTTTAACCTCTCTACCAATCATTGAGACTCAGGAAGGCGATGTTTCTGCATTCGTACCGACCAACGTGATCTCTATTACTGATGGTCAGATATTCCTGGAAACTTCTCTGTTTAACGCAGGTCAGCGTCCAGCAATTAACGCCGGTCTATCTGTATCACGTGTTGGTGGTGCTGCTCAGACTAAAGCCATGAAGAAAGTCGGTGGTGGTCTTCGTCTTGACCTTGCCCAGTATCGTGAGCTGGCTGCATTCGCACAGTTTGCATCAGATCTTGATGCAGCAACCCGTAACCAGATCGAACGCGGTAAGCGCGGTGTTGAGATTCTTAAACAGGACGAAAACAGCCCGCAGTCAGTTGCTGAAATGACCACTGTATTGTTTGCGCTGAATAATGGCGATCTGGACGATATCCCAGTTAATAAGATTCACGATTTTGAAAAGGGTCTGCTTGCTCATCTGGCATCTTCGGATGCTGGCTTGATGAACGGCCTGAATGCTAAGCCTGTTCTGACTGATGAAGTGGTTGATGGCTTGAAGAAAGCGATTGCTGGCTTCAAAGCAACCGGAACCTACTAAGGAGTCCTGCTGTGGCATCTGCTAAGGAAATTAGAGGCCAAATTAAGGCCATTCAGAACACCAGTAAAATCACCAAAGCGATGGAGATGGTTGCTGCTGCCAAGATGCGCAAAGCTCAGGAGCGTGTGCTTGAAGCCCGTTCTTATGCTGAAGGTCTCAGGCAGGTTGTTTCCAACTTGATGCAGGCACATCCTGAATATCAGCACCCGTTTGTAACCGAACGTGATGAAGTGAAGAAAGTTGGTGTTGTTGTTGTTTCAACAGATAAAGGTCTTTGTGGCGGTCTTAACACCAATACATTCAAAAAGGCTATTTCTGTTCTTAAAGCACAGACGGTAGATACTGAAGTTTATACGATCGGTCGTCGTTCAGGCATGTTCCTGAAACGTTTTACAGATGTTGCCGGTTCAGTTGAGAATGTTCCTGATTCTCCTGAAATTGCAGACATTCTCGGTCTGGTAAGCGTTGCCATGGATCACTACATGAGTGGCAAAGTGGATGAGGTTTATCTTGTCTACAGTGAATTTGAAAACACCATGACCCAGACACCAACTTCCATGCGTCTTCTGCCATGTCCGATTCCTGAAGATGCTACACATACCGGTTATTGGGATTATCTTTATGAGCCGGATAGTAAAGAGGTGATGGATGGCCTGCTTCGTCGTTATGTCGAATCACTGGTATTCCATAGTGTTTTAGAGAACAAAGCGTGTGAGCAGTCTGCCCGTATGGTGGCAATGAAAGCTGCGACTGATAATGCTGGAGATATCGTTAAGGAACTCAGTATTACCTATAACAAAGCACGTCAGGCAGCGATTACGCAGGAGCTGGCAGAAATCTGTGCCGGTGCTGCAGCAGCCGGTTAATTAGTTTATTTTTTTAGAGAGGTCTTAACATGAGCGTAGGAACAATCGTACAGGTGATCGGTCCGATCGTAGATGTTCGTTTCCCAGCAGGCGAACTTCCGCAGATCTATAATGCACTGAAGATGAAAGATCCTAAGCTGACTTTTGAAGTTCAGCAGCATCTAGGTGATAACACTGTTCGTGCCATTGCAATGGGCAGTACAGATGGTCTTCGCCGTGGCATGGAGATGAGCGATACAGGTGAGCCGATTATGGTTCCTGTTGGTAAAGCAACGCTTGGCCGTATCATGAACGTGCTTGGTGAAGGCATCGATTTCGAAGGTGAAGATGTACCTTCTGAAGAGCGTTGGGCGATTCATCGTGCAGCTCCTGCTTTTGATGAGCTCTCTCCTGCTCAGGAAATTCTCGAAACCGGAATTAAGGTTATCGATCTGATGTGTCCTATCGCCAAGGGCGGTAAAGTTGGTCTGTTCGGTGGTGCCGGAGTTGGCAAGACCGTAAACATGATGGAACTGATCAATAACATTGCGAAAGCACACGGTGGTTTCTCCGTATTCGCTGGTGTTGGTGAACGTACTCGTGAAGGAAACGATTTCTACTACGAGATGAAAGAATCCAACGTACTGGAGAAAGTTGCTCTGGTTTACGGTCAGATGAATGAACCTCCAGGCAACCGTCTTCGTGTAGCACTTACCGGCCTGACTATGGCTGAGTATTTCCGTGACGAGGGTCTGGATGTATTGATCTTCATCGATAATATCTACCGTTACTCTCTAGCTGGTGTTGAAGTATCCGCACTACTTGGCCGTATGCCATCTGCTGTGGGTTATCAGCCTAACCTGGCTGAAGAGATGGGCCGTCTTCAGGAGCGTATTGCTTCTACCAAGACCGGTTCAATCACATCTGTTCAGGCTGTTTATGTACCTGCGGATGACTTGACCGATCCAGCTCCTGCAACAACGTTTGCGCATCTGGATTCAACCATCGTACTTTCCCGTCAGATTGCCGAGCTTGGAATCTATCCGGCGGTTGATCCGCTTGATTCTACATCTCGTCAGCTTGATCCGAAGATTATCGGTCTTGAGCATTATGATGTAGCTCAGGGCGTACAGCAGACTCTGCAGCGCTATAAAGAGCTTCAGGACATCATTGCGATCCTGGGTATGGATGAGCTTTCTGATGAAGATAAGCTGGCTGTAACACGCGCTCGTAAGATTCAGCGTTTCCTATCTCAGCCGTTCCATGTTGCTGAAGTGTTTACCGGTTCTCCTGGTGTTTATGCTAAGAAGGAAGACACCATTAAGGGCTTTAAAGATATTCTTTCAGGTGAATATGATCACTTGCCAGAGCAGGCTTTCTACATGGTTGGCGGTATTGATGAAGCGGTTGCCAAGGCAGAAAAAATGGCGGCTAAAGGCTAATGGCTTCTACTGTAAAAGTATTAGTTGCAACGGCTGAGCGCGAAGTCTATCGCGGTGAAGCTGAGATGCTTGTTGCTCCCGGAGCAGCTGGTGATCTTGGTATTCTGCCGAAGCATTCACCACTTCTCTGCGCGCTGACCGCTGGTGAGCTCAGAATCACTGTCGGCCCTGAAGAGGTTGATGAAGTATTTGTATCCGGTGGCTTCATGGAAGTTCAGCCTGATATGATCACCATACTTGCTGATACCGCTGAACGGGCTGCCGATATTGATGAAGCTGCAGCGCTTGCTGCTGAACGTAAGGCGGAAGAAATTCTTGAAGGCAAGAAGGATGATGTAGACCTGGCTCTTGCTGAAGCTGAACTTTCTATGATGACTGCTCGTCTGGCATGGCTGCGTAAAAAGAAGAATCACTAAAAACGCTCTTTGTTCTTTGCAAGGGTCGCACGTTGTGCGACCCTTTTGCGTATCTGCTCTCTAATACTGTTTGTGGAGGATAAATGACTCAACAGATGCACTACCCCGATCTTCAGGTTTGCGTTCTTGCAGCAGGCAAGGGCAAACGTATGCGTTCATCCAAGCCGAAAGTACTTCATCCGGTGCTTGGCCGGGCCATGATTGATTATCTTCTTCACACCGTCGAATCACTTCGTCCCAAAGCCATTGCTGTGGTTACAGGCCATGCATCAGAAATGGTGCAGGAACATGTTGGCCAGCCACAGAATCTCGAATGGGTTATTCAGGACAAACAGTTGGGAACGGGTCATGCAGTTCAACAATGTGAAGCCGTGATTCGCGATGTGCGTGACGTACTGATTGTATGCGGCGATACGCCGCTTTTAAGAACAGAAACCCTGTCAAAACTGATTGAAGAGCATCGTAAACGTGATACGGATGTTACCGTATTAACAGCAGAACCTGATGATTCGCATGGGTACGGACGCATTGTTCGTGGCAGTGATGATAGAGTTGCCGAAATTGTAGAAGAGAAAGATGCTGATGATGAGCAGCGAGCCATTCGGGAAGTGAGCAGTGGCATCTACTGTGTACGTTATGAGGTGCTTTTTGATCTGCTGCACAAAATAGAAAACAGCAATGCACAGGGTGAATATTATCTGCCTGATATTGTTCCACTGGCACTGGGTGATGGCCGTTCGGTTGAGACGGTGACCATGCAGGATCCGAATGAGATGCTGGGTGTGAACAACCGGGTGCAGCTTGCTGAAGTTGAATCCCTGATGCAGCAGAGAATTATTCATGACTGGCAGATGAATGGCGTAACCATTGAAAAGCCGGAAAGTGTTCGTATTGAAGCAGGCGTCAGTATCGGTGTGGATACGGTGATTCAGGCGGGTTGTTATCTGATTGGTTCCACGCGAATCGGCGATGAGTGTCGTGTTGGCCCCAATGCAGTGCTTGTGAATGCCACGCTTGATGACCGAGTTGATATATTTGCATTTACTCATATCCACAGTGCCAATGTTGGCTCGGAGGCAAAAGTGGGACCGTTTGCCCGTCTTCGTCCCGGCGCTGAACTGGATGAAGAGACCCATATCGGTAACTTTGTAGAGATTAAGAATTCAGTTGTGGGTCATGGCAGCAAGGTAAACCACCTCAGCTATATCGGCGATACCGAAATGGGCAGTCAGTGCAATGTAGGGGCCGGTACGATCACCTGTAACTACGATGGTGCGAATAAACACAAAACAAAGATTGGTGACCGTGTCTTTGTCGGTTCGGATACCAAATTGATTGCCCCCGTTGATGTCGGTTCTGATTCCACGATTGGAGCCGGAAGTATTATCACCAAAGCTGTGAAAGAGGGTGGGCTGACTCTCTCTGCCCGGCCTGTACAACGCCATGTAGCTGACTGGCAACGTCCCAAGAAGAAGTAGATATGTGCGGAATTGTTGGAGCGATTGCCGGGCGTAATGTCCTTCCCATCCTGATGGAGGGACTGCAGCGGCTGGAGTATCGAGGTTATGACTCAGCCGGTGTCGCCATACGGGATGCCAATGGTGATCTGAAACGATTCCGGGCATTGGGCAAGGTTGCGGAGTTGAAAAAGCTGGTTGATAGCTCAGATGTCAGTGGTGAGTTGGGTATTGCCCATACTCGCTGGGCTACACATGGCGTGCCGGCAGAGCGCAATGCTCACCCGCAAATGAGTGGTGTCAGAGTGGCTGTGGTTCACAATGGTATTATCGAAAATCACAATGAGTTGAGAGATCGCCTGATTGAATCGGGATACAGCTTTACCTCTGAAACCGATACCGAAGTGATTGCACATCTGATGGCAGATAAGCTGGAATCGGGAAAAGAGTTGTTTGAGGCTGTTGTTGAAACTGCTTCTGAACTTGAAGGCGCCTATGCACTGGCGGCATCAAGTCCTGAAGATGGTGATCGTATCGTAGTAACCCGTGAGGGAAGTCCTTTGGTTATTGGTTTGGGCGATGGAGAGAATTTCATCGCATCCGATGTCGCAGCACTGCTTTCGGTCACGCGAAAATTCATCTTTCTTGAAGAGGGCGACGTTGCCGAAGTGCGGCGGGACAGCATTACTGTCTATAACGCAGATGGTGATGAGGTTACACGCGAGGTCAAAGAGTCGAAGCTATCCAGCAGCAGTGTAGATAAGGGCCCTTATCCGCACTACATGCTCAAAGAGATTTATGAGCAGCCCGGTGTGATTTCGGAGACGCTTGAGGGCCGTATTCACAACGGACGCCTGCTTGAAGCAAGCTTTGGTCATGAGACCACTGCGTTATTGGACAAAACACAGCACGTCCAGATTATCGCATGTGGTACCAGCTATCATGCCGGTCTGGTTGCCAGGTACTGGCTGGAAGAGATCGGAATCCCCTGCAGTGTCGAGGTAGCCAGCGAGTATCGCTATCGCAAGGTTGTGGTGCCGGAGAACTCACTTTTTATCACCATCTCCCAGTCGGGTGAGACGGCAGATACACTGGCAGCCCTGCGTGGTAGTCAGGATCAGGGCTATATCGGTAGTCTCTGTGTCTGCAATGTGCCTGAAAGTTCACTGGTCAGAGAGTCTGATGTATCCCTGATGACCCGTGCTGGTACCGAGATTGGTGTTGCCTCCACCAAGGCGTTTACGACCCAGCTGGTCGCGTTGCGATTGATGATGATTGCGCTGGCTCGCCGTAAAGGGCTCACAACTGAACAGGAAGAGAGCATGGTTAATGAGCTTCACGCTCTGCCCAGACAGGTAGAGGTGGTTCTCCAGCTTGCCGATGAAATCAAAAAGATGGCTAAGGGCTTTTCGGACAAACAGAATGCTCTGTTTCTCGGTCGGGGAGCCTTCTATCCCGTTGCCATGGAGGGCGCGCTGAAGCTGAAGGAGATCTCCTATATTCATGCCGAAGCTTATCCGGCTGGTGAACTCAAGCATGGTCCGCTGGCCTTGGTGGATGCAAGCATGCCGGTGGTATGTGCGCTTCCGGATGATCCCCTGTTGGAGAAGGTGCTCTCCAATCTTCAGGAGGTTCGGGCACGAGGTGGCGAGCTTTTCCTTTTCAGTGATCACAAGGTTAATATTGGACTGGATCACTATCAGAACCTGACGCTATCGGATATCTATCCGGGCACTGCGCCAATTGTTTACAGTATTCCACTGCAACTGTTGGCTTATCACGTTGCCCTGCTCAAAGGAACTGATGTGGATCAGCCACGCAACCTCGCGAAATCGGTCACTGTTGAGTAGGCATTTCAGATAACCGAACATCCGCTTTCGAGCAAAAGTGATTGTTCATCCAGCCGCTAATTCTTGTCAAAGTGTTTCTTCTCAAGTTGATCAATCGATTCATCCAGTGCTTTCTGTGCTTCGGCTTTGTCTATTCTCTCGTGAATCACCTGTTCGGCAGCGGCAACAACAAGATCGGCTGACTGGCTTCTGATATCTTTAATGGCTTTGCGGCGTGTTACTTCGGCATCTTCAAGAAAGTCACGTTTTTTTCGTTCCATCTCGTCTTTCCATTCACCCATCACCTGATTGCGTTTCTCGATGATGCGTTTCTCGGATTCATCGAACATCTTTTTTACTTCCTGATCGATTTCAGAGAGTTTGGTTGCATAATCGTGTTTAAGACACTCCACCTCTTCCCGTTTTCTATGTGTCTCTTCAATCTCCTCTTCGATCAGACGGGTTCGCTTCTGAATGATTTCGGCGACACGCGGTAGTATCCAGCGGTTAAGCACTACAAACAGGATAATGAATGAGATGATCGTCCAGAAGATCTGGGATGAGAAAAAAGTGGTGTCAAATTGTGGCATGAAAGGTGTCCTATTAAAAATGTGTGGCACATGGACGTGCCACCAAAATCAATGGCCTGGCTATTGATTTTGGCAAGCAAAGGCGAAACGACGTTTTTGCCTTTGCGTGATGAAAAAATGCATGGATGCTATTTTTCATTGCTAACAGCCCCTAGCCCTGGCCCATAATGATGAACGCGATGACCAGCGCATAAAGGGCGATGGTCTCAACCAGTGCAAAGCCAATCCATGCATATTTAGCCAGTGTTGGTTCAGCCTCCGGCTGTCTTGCTACAGACTCAATCATTTTACTGAAGATCATGCCGATGCCGAGAGCTGCACCTCCCATGCCTGCTGCGGCCAAGCCCATGCCAATCGGAACCATTGCTGCTGAATCCATATCTCTCTCCTAGTGATCTACCAGAGCATCATCAATATATACACATGATAATACCACAAAAATATATGCCTGAATAAAGGCTATAATGATCTCCAGTGCAATCTGTACAACTGTAAAACCTAACGGCAACCACTGGAGAAACCAGGGCGCTGCAAGCCCTAACACGGCCAACACTCCAATCGCTGTATGGCCTGCCGTCATATTGGCGAATAGTCGTAGAGCCAGTGTTAGCGGGCGTGCCAGAAAGGAGATCAGTTCGATTGGAATCATCAATGGTAATAGGATTTTCGGCACGCCTTGTGGTGCAAACGCACGAAAGAAGCCCAGTCCGTGCCGGTAAAAACGTAGCCCTACGGCGTAGAGAAAGATGCCGATAGCGAGTGTTCCGGTCACGGCCAGTTGTGAGGTTGGAGTGAATGCACCGGGAATCAGACCGATCAAATTACATCCCAGAATGAAGGTGAAGAGTGTGAACATCAGGGGGATATATTTGTCTCCTTCGTTATGGATGTTCAGCCGGGTCTGTCTGGCTACAAAACTGTAGATCATTTCGGTCAGAGACTGTCCGGTTCCCGGAATCAGCTTCGGATGAAGCATGGTCAGGTGCAGTGCCAGCGCAACCAGTGTAATTGCAATCCACATGAATATGACTGTATTGGATATTGAAATATCGAGCGGGCCAATATGAAGGTGATGGTAAACAATCACCCTGAAATGTTCGATGGGGCCACTCATGTCCATGCTCATGAGCTGTCAGCCTCATGTTGTTTTTGAGTCTTCTTTTGCATATCGATGACCATCAGTTGATAGAGATTAATGAATCCTGCACCGAGACCGAAAATGGCAAATATGATGAGAAAAAGCGGACGGGTGTCGAGCCAGCGGTCGAGAAAGAACCCGATACCAAGTCCGATCATTGTGGAGGCGACAATTTCAGTGCCGACTCGCAGCCCCCATTGGTGGCCATGGTGCTTCTCTTTGTGTTTCAGTCTGGTCATCTGCTCCTCTGGTTTTAACGATTTACATGCTAATTAGAGTATATCACAAATGAGCTGTTTTGACATGCTATCGTTAAGCCTCTACGCTAACGAAGACGTGGAAATCAATGGAAAAACAAAACTATTTGGAATCATCGGGAACCCGATCGAGCACTCACTTTCACCGGTGTTTCAGTCATGGTTTTTAAAACAGAGCGAGATTGATGCTGTTTATCTTCCCTTCTCGGTACAGGAGAGCGAACTTGAATCCGCACTTCAGGGATTGTGGGCGTTAAACGTGCAGGGCTTTAATGTGACTGTGCCTTATAAGGAGAGTGTGATTCCTTATGTGGAGCTTGATGAGTGTGCCAGAGCTATTGGAGCGGTGAATACGGTCATGCGTAGCGAATCCGGATGGAAAGCTACCAATACGGACTGGATCGGATTCTCTGCCGCCCTTGAGGGTGTTGAGGCTGATTTGCCAGGGGCCAGTGTGTTGATGTTCGGGGCTGGCGGTACCGCCAAAGCAGTTATATATGCTTTGACACAGCTCGGGATTGGCAAGTTGTACATCTGTAATCGAAGTCGTGATCGGGCTGAAATGCTTGCGGCACACACGAGGGAGAACTATCCTCAAATAGATTGTGAGCTTGTTGAGTGGAGAGAACAGGATGTTAAGGACGTCAGTTTGAAATCAAGTGTGCTAATCAATACAACCTCTATTGGTTTGAAAGAGGGGGCTGTGTTCCCTTTTGCACTGCATGGTAAGGGCGTTGCAGTGGATGCAGTTTATCGACCTGATGGAAAAACGGCCTTTTGTGAGGCTGCAAAAGCTTGCGGAAGAGAGAGTATTGATGGTCTGCCGATGTTGATTGCTCAGGGCAGAGCCTCATTTTCAAGGTGGCACAGTTCAGAGGGTTTGAGTCGCCTTGAGGCACTAAGATGGACTGAAGCTGAGATTGGTCGGTCGCCGGCTTGTTTGCCGGGCTGGGAGAGTGAGGCATGAAGCAGAGCCGTCTGGGAGATATTCTGCTTAGAAAGCAGATTATTACGAAAGAGCAGCTGGACACTGTCCAGCGTGAGATGAAGCTCAATGGCGATACGCTTACAGCACAGTTGGTAAAACAGAATATTTTTTCCGAAATTGATCTGGCAAAATTTATCGGCAAATCTTTTGGCCGCCCTGTAATAGATCTTGAGAAAATCGATATTGATCCGGAGATCACCAAGCTCTCCATGGATGTCATGCGTAAAAACATGGCGATACCCATTCAGCGTAAAGGCAGTGTGATCACGCTGGCCGTTGCTGATCCTTATGATATCAACAGTCTGGACGAGATTGCTTTTATTAGCGGTAGCCAGGTGGACGTTGTAATTGTTCCAGAGAGTCAGCTGCTTCAAAAGCTTGATGAGATGGGTGGTACAGGCCAGGAGCTTGAAGATGTCATGGGTGAGCTCGGTGCCAATGACATGGAGATTGTTGATACCGAAGAGGTTCAGTTTGATGAGAATGAAGCAGCATCTGAGAGTGAAGGTGCTCCGGTTGTTAAGCTGGTCAATCTGATTCTGCTTGATGCTATTAAACGAGGTGCATCAGATATTCATATTGAGCCGTATGAAAAATTACTTCGGGTTCGTTACAGGATCGATGGTGTATTGCATGAAATTATGCGTCCTCCCATGAAGATGCGAGATGCAATCGTTTCACGTATTAAGATTCAGGCCCGACTCGATATTGCAGAGCGGCGCGTTCCTCAGGATGGACGAATAAAATTGAGACTTTCAAAGGCAAAAACGGTTGATTTCCGTGTCTCATGCCTGCCTACACTGTTTGGTGAGAAGGTCGTTATGCGACTGCTGGACCCATCCAATCTGCAACTGGACATGACCAAACTGGGCTATGAAGAGGGTGATCTGAAGAATTTTCAACATGCCATTCATCAGCCCTATGGCATGGTGCTGGTTACCGGGCCAACCGGATCCGGTAAAACCGTGAGCCTCTACTCTGCTGTAGCAGAGTTGAACCAACCAGGGTCAAATATCTGTACAGCAGAAGACCCGGTCGAATTCAACTTTATGGGTATCAATCAGGTGAATGTACATCCCGAGATCGGGCTTGATTTTCCGGCTGCGCTGCGCTCATTCCTGCGACAGGATCCGGATATTATTCTCATTGGTGAGATTCGAGATATGGAGACAGCATCGATTGGAATTAAAGCGGCACTTACCGGTCATCTGGTGTTGGCCACACTGCATACCAATGACGCTCCCTCAACGATGACGCGAATGATTAACATGGGCATCGAATCATTTCTTGTGGGCTCGGCAGTTAATCTTGTGACTGCACAACGCCTGGGCAGACGCAACTGTGCCGAATGCTCGGAGCCGAAAGAAATTCCCAGTGAAGCTTTGATTGATGCTGGCTTTTCCAGTGAAGATATCGGAAGTTTTTCGCCGATGCAGGGTAAAGGATGTGGTACCTGCAATGGAACGGGGTATAAGGGCCGGGTAGGCATCTATCAGGTCATGCCGGTCTATGATGAGATTCGCGATGCTGTCTATGCTGGGAAAAACAGTGATGAGATTAATACTATCGCTGTCTCAAAGGGTGTTAAAACGCTGCGTATGGCAGCATTGAACAAAGTCAAAGAGGGCGCAATTTCACTCGAAGAGTGTCTGCGTGTAACGGTAGGTGATTAATGCCAATTTTTTTATGGAATGCAAAAACAAAACAGGGGCAGCCTAAGAGCGGCGAGCTTGAGGTCGCGAATAAGGATATCGCAAGAGCAGGCCTGCGCAGGCAGGGGCTGGTGGATATTAAGGTTAAGAAAAAGCCCATTGAGATTGAAATTTTCCCTGAGAAGGTTAATGACAAAGATATCAGCATCTTTTTCAGACAACTCTCTACGATGATTAATGCAGGGTTGCCGCTTGTCCAGTGCTTTGAGCTGGCTGAAAAGGGAGCTGAAAAAAAATCACTGGTTAAGCTTTTGAAGGGTATCCGCTTGGAGCTGGAAGGTGGGTCGCCTTTAGGAGAGACGTTGCGAAGATTTCCTGATGAGTTTGATCGTTTGACCTGCTCACTGGTAGAGGCAGGTGAAAAGGGTGGTATTCTGGACTCAATTCTTTTGCGTCTCTGTACCTATAAAGAGAAAGCACTGGCGTTAAAGAGCAAGATAAAATCAGCCATGATATACCCTGCTGCGATTCTTATAGTCTCTTTTATCATCACTTCGATTTTAATGATTTTTGTTATACCTGTATTCAGTGAA
This sequence comes from Mariprofundaceae bacterium, assembly GCA_040326115.1. Lineage (GTDB taxonomy): Bacteria > Pseudomonadota > Zetaproteobacteria > Mariprofundales > Mariprofundaceae > WSZY01. The sequence goes on from JBEQLD010000017.1 coordinate 14,080, forward strand.
ATGTTTTCAAGTTTTGGCGCGGACTTGCCGGGACCAACAAAGATTGCAATGGCAATTTCAGATATATTTGTGGAGTACTGGTATGTAGTTCTGTTTGCTCCCATGTTGCTGGTGTGGGCGATCAAGGCGATATATAAAACTCCTCAGGGGCACTATCAACTTGATAAGTTGCTACTAAATCTTCCGGTCATTGGTGATGTTCTGCGTAAAGGAGCGGTGGCTCGTTTCTGCCGGACTTTTTCTACGCTATCAGCTGCAGGCGTACCGATCCTGGAGTCCCTTGATACCGTGGCTGAGACATCCGGAAATGTGGTGATTGAAGAGGTTATTTTAGAAACTAAAGTATCCATCAGTCAGGGTATGACACTGACCGCCCCGTTGGAGGCAAGTGGTGTTTTTCCAGTGATGGTGACGCAGATGATCTCTATTGGTGAACAGACCGGTAGTCTGGAGGAGATGCTCTCCAAGATTGCAGATTTTTATGAAGAAGAGGTGGATACAGCTGTAGATAATATGACGGCATTGATGGAGCCGGCAATTATGGCTTTTCTGGGCGTTGTCATTGGCGGACTGGTTATCTCTATGTATCTGCCTATCTTCCAGATGGCTTCGGTTGTTTAAGAAAGCTGTTTTTTCCATTCAGAACAGTTATTAGCGAATAGGACCTGATGATAGATACCAGCCCCATGTCGATTAATATCCAGGAGGGGCATGAACGCTTAAAGAGGCTATTGGGCTATCGCCTCCTCGCCTCTGTAGTTATTCTGTTTGCTGCGGCATATTTTTTCTATTTTCCACTATCTGTAATTGAGCGTCAGATTTTTACAGGCGCAACCCTTGGTTTTGTAATTTTTATCGCGCTGGAATGGCAGCTGATTCGCTCAAGGCTGATTTTCCCGGTTCAGCTGTTTATTCAGTTTGGTCTGGATCTGTTGCTGGTGGCTGTTCTGGTTCTGTTAACAGGTGGTATCCAGAGTCCTTTTGTCTTTCTGTTTGGTCTGATCATTGTTGCAGCCGGAACACAGTCACATACATTGGTTGTTCTTCTGCTCACTGTTGTAGCCTGTATATGTTATCTCGTTTCGATTCATGGTTTCGCACTATGGTATAACCTGCCAATCGCATCTTCTGAAACGCCACACATACTTCTTCAGACCTCAGCACTTTTCCTTGTGGGTGGTGTTATGGCTGCCATTGCCAGGCGACATGCCAGCCTGCAGCAGGAGAGACGTCAGGCTGTTCGTCAACACCGTCGTCTAAAAGATCTGCATGAACAGGTAGTCGGTTCAATGCAGGAGGGGATATTGATTCTGGATGAGACTCTGCATATTCAGGAGAGCAATGAGCCTGCTGATCGACTGCTTGGTCTTGATCATTCTCATTCATGGTTAAAACTTGGTGAGGTGGCTACCGTCCCGGATATACTACTCACGTTTCTTCATCGTGAAGGAAAAGGTCCATTTCAATGTGAGTGGAAAACGGCATCCGGAGTATGCCTTGTTACTGCGACGACACTTCCCAGTGAAGACCCATCTGGTCGTTGGTTATTAACCATGGTTGATATCAGTGATTTAAGAAAACTGGAGAGACAGCTGGCTGAGCAGGATAAGCTGGCTGCAATGGGACGTATGGTGGCCATGTTGGCGCATGAAGTTCGAAATCCATTGCAGACGATAGGGCAGTCTGTTGAATTGATTAGAACAGTGAGTGAAGCCAAGCAGGTTACTATTCAGAAAATTGTTACTGAGGAGATAGGACGTCTCAACCGATTGGTTTCAGATATGCTTGACTATGTTCAGCCACTGACTCCCGAGCCTGTTATGGTCTCGTGCTCAGAGCTCATCGGCTCATCAGTTGTTCAGATTGATATGCAGGATGAATATGAGATAACGTGGCATTGTGATATGGATTCGCTGGTTGTTGACCCGGATCACTTCAGGCTGGTGCTGGATAATCTTTTGCGCAATGCCGTGCAAGCGAGCAGTCAACCGAACAGCGTTAAGATTGAACTTGGATTGGCAGACGTGGAGCTTGGTGGAGTCGCAGCGGAACATTGGGAGCTTTCAATCATGGATCAGGGCGGAGGTATTTCAAAAGAGATGAAAGAGCATCTGTTTGAACCATTTGCTACCGGACGGGCGAGGGGTATAGGCCTTGGGCTGGCTACGGTCTGGCAGGTCTGTCAGGTCAACGGCTGGCATGCTGAGGTTATGAAGATTCCTGGAGGTAGTAGATTCATTGTTCGTGGAGATATCGTGGATAACAGTAACAGGGATGTGACTCATGGCTGATATTTTATTGGTGGAAGATGAAGCCAATGCCCGCCAGGTATTAACATTAGGCCTGGAGAGCAGAGGGCACATGGTTACTGAGGCTTCAGGCCCGGATGAGGCTCGGGAACTGTTGGAATCAAAAGGTTTTGATATTGTGCTGACAGACCTGAGAATGGATGGTCATGATGCAGGTATAGATGTGGTTCGAATGGCAGCCAATCATTGCCCAAGAGCCAAGACACTGCTCTTAACTGCCTATGCAAGTGCAGAAACAGCGGTTGAGGCTATGAAATTGGGAGCCTTTGATTACCTGACTAAACCGGTTTCTGCTGAAGAGCTGGGGCATGCTATCGAGAGGGCGCTTGCTTCCAAGGATGAGACTTCGCCTGAACGCCACTTGACCACCAAGGATGAGGTCCTTGTTGGGGAATCCATGGTGATGCAGCGTGTCCGTGAGCGTCTGCTGCGCGCCGCTTCCAAAGACTTTACTGTGTTGATTACCGGAGAGTCCGGAACAGGTAAAGAGCTGGCAGCTCGTTTTGTTCATAAGCACTCCACGCGCGGTTCAGGGCCATTTGTGCCTGTTCACTGCGGCGCAATTCCCGAAGGTCTGTTTGAGTCTGAGCTGTTCGGACATTGCAAAGGCTCATTTACCGGAGCGGATTCCGACCGTTCCGGTCTGATTGAATCGGCAGATGGCGGCATATTGTTTCTTGATGAAGTAGGTGAAATGCCGTTGGCCGTTCAGGTAAAACTGTTGCGTGTTTTACAGGATATGAAGGTGAGAAGGGTTGGAGAAGAGAGTGAGCGGAAGGTAGATGTCCGGATTGTTGCAGCAACAAACCGCGATTTGGGTGAGGCGGTGAAGCAGGAGGCTTTTCGTGAAGACTTGTTCTATCGCCTGAATGTGGTCCCCATACATATGCCTCCATTGCGTCAACGGCGTGAAGATATTCCCGCATTGGTTGAATCACTGTTAACCCATTGGGGAGGAGATAAGACGCGCATCTCAGATTCATGCATGCATCGTTTATCAAAACTTCCACTGTTGGGAAATGTCAGAGAGCTTGAAAATCTGTTACAGCGGTTAATAGCTCTTTCGGAAGGTGATGCGCTGGATGAGACACTGCTTGATGATTTTTATCCCAGCTCCGTGAATGGTTCACTAACCCTTGATGAGCTTCAGCAGCAGGGTGTAAATCTTGATCAGGCTCTGGAAAGTGCTGAGCGCCAGCTTCTTTCTGAAGCACTTCAGGAGTCGAAAGGCAATGCGACAAAAGCAGCAGGCATTCTCGGCATTAGTTTTCGATCGATTCGATACAGGTTGAAAAAACTGGGTATGAAGGAGCACGATTAGTGGACATCATGTTGTTTCTGATCCTGTCAGCAGGAATCTTTGGCCTTATTTTTGGAAGTTTTGCAAATGTTTGCGTGCATCGAATCCCTTTACGTATCTCTGTTGTTTCGCCGGGAAGCCGCTGCCCCTCCTGTGAAACTGCAATTGCCTGGTATGACAATATTCCACTTCTTTCATGGCTTCTTCTGGGTGGAAAATGCCGCCATTGCAAAGCCGCCATCTCATTTCGATATCCTCTTCTTGAACTCTTTATGGGATTAAGCTGGGCGGCACTTGCATGGCATTTTGGTTTCTCAGTGGAGCTGCTGCAGGCGCTATTTCTGGTTAGCCTGTTGTGGGTGCTGACTCTGATTGATCTGGAGACCGGACTTCTGCCAAATGTTTTGACCTTTCCGGGCATTGGGATTGGTCTTATTTTTGCCTACTGGCTTGGATATGTTCAGGATGCAGTGATTGGAGCTGTTATTGGCTATGGTGCTTTCTGGTTAATCGCACGAATCTTTCTGCTCATCACCGGAAGGGAAGGCATGGGATATGGAGACTTTAAGTTATTGGCCATGCTCGGCGCTTTCATGGGATGGCAAGCTCTCCCGTTCATCATTTTTGCTTCATCATTTGTGGGCGCTATTTTGGGTTCTGTTTTACTGCTTGTAGCGAAAAAGCATATGCGGGCAGAGATTCCTTTCGGCCCCTATCTTGCCGTAGCGGGCATGGTCTGGTTTATCTGGGGAACAGATATTTTGAGCTGGTATGCCGGGCTTATTCGTGCCTGAAGAGAGAAAGAGTGCCAGACCTGCAGTTCTTGGTTTAACAGGTGGAATAGGAAGCGGAAAAAGCAGCGTTGCGTCCAGATTCGTTGAATTGAGAGTCCCTGTACTGGATCTGGACGAGGTTGGATATCAGGTCACACTTCCTGGCAGTGAGGCGCTAGCAGCACTTGTAAAGCAGTTTGGGAGTTCGATCCTTGATGGTGATGGCTTAAATAGAGCTAAACTTGCCGAAATATGTTTTGCCAGTGATGAGAATACCCGATTACTGAACCGGATTGTTCACCCGTTCATCTGGCAGCAGGCTGATGCCTGGCTGCAACAGCAGGATTCACCTTATGTGGTGATTGAGGCTTCTGTTCTGATTGAATCGGGAGGATGTGAGCGGGTTGACCGGGTTCTCGTTGTGATGGCTGAAGAGCAGGCTAGAAAAAGCAGGGTGTTAGAGCGGGCTAATATGAATGATGAGAGATTCGAATCCATCGTTGCCAGACAGTGCGATGACGAGATCCGTCTGAATAGTGCTGATTATCTAATTCAAAATAATAGTGACATTGAATCATTGAACTCGGAAGTCGATGCCTTACATGGAAAGTTGATTGGGCTCTTTGGCGGCAACTCGTTGGTTGACACCCTTTAGAGGGCTCTGTAGCAATAGGGTTATTGCCAAGTCCGGCAGTTTTTCCATTGATCAATTAAGATAACCCCTTTCTGATCCCAAACAAAACCCGTGTTGCTGTTATTAGCTTATCACAACCCTTTATAAATAATCTGGAGTATGCATGTCTGCTACTGAAACTGTTGTTGAAGAAAATGAAAAAAAAGAAGTTGAAACTTCTGTAGCGCCTGAAGTTAAGGCGTCCGAATCTCAGCCATCTGAATCGCAAGCCTCCGAAGAGAAGCAGGAAAAGCCCGTGCGTCGAACTCGTGGCAGAAAACGAAAAACCAGTGATGATGAAAAGGCTCCTGAGCAGGGAAAAGCAGACAGCTCAGACGAAGCCAGCAAGCCATCCAGTGATAGTAGTGAAGATAAATCTGATGGCGATGAAGAGTGTTATAGCAAGCGGGGTAAGGGCCGAAATAAACGAAATGGCGAACGTGGCCGTAAACGTAAATTTGAGCAGGAAGAAGAGCCTGAATCTGATGAGTTTGCCGGCATAACACTCCATCTTCGGGATGTCTCCGATATGACTCCGGAAGATCTGCTTACCAAGGCTGATTCTCTGGGTATTGATAATGTGGCGGGTATGCGCAAACAGGAGCAGGTCTCTGCCATTCTTCGTGCGCATGCCAAACGTGGCGGTACTATTCATAGTGAAGGTGTACTTGAAATTCTTCCTGACGGCTTTGGTTTCCTCCGTTCTGCCGAGGCGAATTATCTGGCTGGCTCTGATGATGTGTATGTTTCAAGCCATCAGATTCGAAGGTTCTTTTTGCGTAAAGGCGATACAGTAACCGGTGAGATTCGCCCTCCTCGTCGTGGTGAGCGCTACTTTGCATTGAAAACAGTGGACTCCATCAATGGTGAAGCACCGGAAGTGGCCCGTACCAAAATATTGTTTGATAACCTCACCCCGCTCTATCCGGATGAGCGCCTTCATATGGAGCTTGAGAATCCAACCAGCAAAGATATGACTGGCCGGATTATTGATCTGGTCTCACCAATCGGTAAAGGGCAGCGTGGCCTTCTGGTGGCTCCGCCGCGTACCGGTAAAACCATGATGATGCAGTCGATCGCACACTCAGTTGAAGCCAATCATCCCAATGCAGTGCTGATTGTGCTGTTGATTGATGAGCGTCCCGAAGAAGTGACCGATATGAAACGCTCAGTGAGGGGTGAAGTGGTCTCTTCAACTTTTGATGAACCGGCCCAGCGCCATGTTCAGGTTGCCGAGATGGTGATTGAGAAAGCCAAACGTCTGGTTGAGCATGGCAGAGATGTGATAATCCTGCTTGATTCCATTACCCGTCTGGCACGTGCCTACAACACCGTTGTTCCATCTTCCGGCAAGATTCTTTCCGGTGGTGTGGATTCCAACGCACTGCATCGTCCAAAACGTTTCTTTGGTGCTGCCCGTAATATTGAGGGTGGCGGTTCTCTAACCATCATTGCAACTGCGCTAGTGGATACAGGCTCGAAGATGGATGAAGTGATCTTTGAAGAGTTCAAGGGTACAGGCAACATGGAGATCAAGCTTGAGCGTAAGCTGGTTGATAAACGTGTATTCCCGGCCATTGATATCGCTCCTTCCGGTACACGTAAAGAGGAGCTGCTAACACCGCCTGATGATCTTCAGAAGGTCTGGGTATTGCGTAAGATTCTCTCTCCTATGAATTCAGTGGATGCGATGGAGTTTCTGATCGATAAACTGGGCAGTACCAAATGTAATGCCGAGTTCTTTGATAAGATGAATCAGTAATTGATGCATCCGCGTGGAGCTTCCTGCCCCACGCTTAAACGCTACGTAATTGCGTGGAATTACTTCGCTTACTAAAGCCGCACTTCCATGTGCGGAAGGGACTGCATTAGAACATGTCCGGTAGCGAATGAAATGAAGGCAGATGGTAATCCCATCTGCCTTTTTTCGTTTCATGGGTGATCCACACGGTCTTGCAGCCAAGCTCTGAGGCCACAGCAAGGTTGTCAGCCATGTCATCCACGACAAGCGTTCGCTCCGGGGTTGAGCCCTCTTTTTCAATCAGCATAGCCAGCGTCTCTTTGCATGGCTTGGGGATGTAATCATTAAAGCGGATATCGTAGATGTGTTCAAAATGATGAAGTACGCCGAGTGTTTCCAGAATACGTTCAGCATGTTCACGTATTCCATTGGTGTGAATCACTTTGCGGCCAGGCAGACGGGCTAAAGCCCTGTCGAGCTCTCTATCTTCTGACAAAATCTCATGGGCATTAATATCATGGACATCATGAAGGAAGGCTTCGGGCTCCATACCATGGTGCAGCATCATGCCGCGTAGCGTGGTGCCATACTCTTTCCAGTATTTCAAACGTAGCTCATCGGCTTTTTTATGGTCGACTCCGAGCTCGTTGGCAACAAAGGCAGTCATACGCTTGTCCATGCGTGCAAAGACGCCGGAATCAGCAGCGTAGAGTGTGTTGTCGAGATCAATAACAGCTAAATCAAATGGCATGCCATTAATTGTAACGTTCCTGTGCAATGGTGCTAGTTTCTCATCATGAAAATCAAAAGAGTGTTGATTCTGGGCTGTGGATATGTCGGTGAGAAACTGGCCAGAGCCTCTATGGAGCAGGGCATGGAAGTCGTTGCCAGCACACGTGATGAGTGCCGGGCGAATGAACTCAGAAGTTCCGGTATTGAAGCGGTGATTGCTCCTGCTCCAGACGCACTGCCAGAGACTCTTTTATCTTCGGTTGATGCGGTTGTGGACTCGATTCCCCTTACCCGCGATGAGACAGGCATGCATGCATCACAGGTAGAGTGGTTGCCAGAAATCGCATCGAAATTCAGAGGACTTAAATGGGCTGCATACCTCTCGACTACCGGAGTATACGGGGATGCAGATGGTGCATGGGTGGATGAGTCTTTTCCATGCAATCCCAGCAGTGAACGGGGCAGACAGAGGCTTGTTGCGGAGCAGGCATGGCTGGATTCCGGGCTACCTGCCGAGGTGTTTCGTCTGGCAGGAATTTATGGCTCTGAGCGAAATATCATTTCAAGGTTGAAAGCAGGTGGGTATAAAGCCATTGAGTGGAATCCGCCGCACTACTCCAGCCGAATTCATGTGGATGATATTGTGGCTTCTCTTCTCGCAGCGATGCGACTGCCCCGGTCTGGGCGTATTGCTAATCTGGCAGATGACTTCCCATGCCCGCATGCTGAATATGTTACTGAATTGGCGAAGCTAATAGGTGCTCCTGCGCCTGAGCTGCTCTCGCCTGAAGAGGGAGAAAAGGAGCTTTCGCCTGCCATGCTCGATTTCTTTCGGGACAGCAAACGTGTGTCCAATCAACTGCTGCACAGGGAGCTGTTGCCAAAGCTTGAGTACCCGAACTTTAGAGATGCGGTAGAGAGTTTGAGCGTTTAAAATTATGCCAGAGCAGTAATGATAATTGTTGCCAGCATGATTCCGGTAACAGCCCAAATCTCCCAGCCGGGAAGCGATCTGATATTTTCCTGATGCCTGTTCATATATCCATTTTTCGCGCACATTGAGCTCTACTTTAATTTGATGCTACAAAATATCTTCTGCAAAGTGCTAAACTTAGCTTATGAAGATAGATCAATTTCAGCATCTGGCAGAGCAGGCGATGGCCTCGCTACCTGAAAAGTTTCGGGATGCGATGGAGAATATTGTGATTTGCATTGAAGAAGAAGCCAATGCCGAGATGCTTGCAGAGATGCAGGCTGAATCACCCAACTCACTTTTAGGCCTCTATCAGGGCTGGCCTCTTCCAGAGCGTGGGATCAGTTACGCAGGTCACTTACCTGACACCATTCATCTATATTGTAAGCCAATCATGAACTACTGCGACGAAACAGGAGAGCTACCTGAACACTGTATCCGCCATGTCTTGATTCATGAGATCGGCCACTATTTCGGGTTTAGTGATCGGGAGATGGAGGCCATCGATGAAAACAACTGATGGAGGTGGCGGAGTGTCAGAAAAATTAAGAGAAGAGATCAACGCTCTGGAAACGCAACTGTTAAATGTTGTGGCAGGTAAGCAGCAGGCCATTCGACAGGTGCTGATTGCCATGTTCTGTGGTGGGCATGTCCTGATCGAAGATCTTCCGGGCATGGGAAAAACCACATTGGCTCAGGCACTTGCTGCCAGCCTTGATACAGATTTTGGCCGTATTCAGTTTACGGCAGACCTTCTTCCTGCAGACATCATCGGTGTAGAGATATTCAATCCGGCAGAGAGAGGTTTTGAATTTCATCCGGGACCGATTTTTCATCATATTGTATTGGCGGATGAGATAAACCGGGCCACACCCAAAGCTCAGTCTGCACTTCTTGAATCGATGGCTGAAGGGCAGGTTACGGTTGAGCGGGAGACCCGTAAACTACCGGAACCATTTTTTGTTTTGGCAACACAAAATCCATCAGAACACCTTGGAACCTTTCCTCTGCCAGAGTCGCAGCTGGATCGATTTTTTATGCGTCTCTCCCTGGGGTATCCGGACAAGTCATCTGAGCGCCAGTTGCTTATGGGCGAGGCAGGCCGGGAACAGTTGCAGCAGCTCACACCGATTGAGAATATGCAGTGGGTTGAGCAGGTTCGAATAGAGAGTCAGCAGGTTCACGTTTCGGAGCTGTTTATGGATTATCTCCTGCAGCTCCTTGAGCTGAGTAGAAATGGTGAATGGCTGAAGCGGGGAATATCTCCCAGAGCCGGAAAAGATCTCCTTCAGGCTTCCAAGACTAAGGCATGGATAGATGGCAGGGACTATGTGGCAGCAGCAGATCTGCAGGAGATGTGGCTGCCATGTCTGGCACACCGTGTTTTGGCTGCCGGAGAGAGTGAGGCTGCATTGATGCAGCTTCTGGAAACTGTACCCGTACCCGCGTAATTAAGTGATTCACAAAATATGTCCATATATTTTGCTTTTACCGCGATCTGAAAAACGCGGTTTTCAGATCGCTCACGCTCGGCTTTGCCTTGCGCCACCCATCCATGGGTGGAAGAAGAAAAGAACAATGCAACGGGTCTCCTGTGGCATATGACCCGTCTGACCTGAGGCTGCCGCCAT
>JBEQLD010000180.1:0-1569 GCA_040326115.1 Mariprofundaceae bacterium
TCTGTCTCTTTTCATGGCATCTGATTGCCAGGACTTATGCTAAATCAGCTTGATATCCGGCAGCGTTTTGATGGGCGCATGATCGTCTTTCAGGTCGCTACAGCAATTTTAATGCTACTGTTATTTGCTCGCCTGATCGACCTGCAGCTGTATGAACATGAAGGGCTTCTCCTGCAAGCCAACAAAAACCGGATCAATATTGTGCCGCTGCTTCCCACCCGGGGGATTATTACAGATCGTAACGGCGCTGGTCTGGCACTGAACCACATCTCCTATAAGGTTCAGATGATTCCCGAGCGTGTTGAAGATATGGATAGCGCGCTACAAAACCTTAAACAGCTGCTTCACTGGAGTGACCGCCAACTGGCTAATATCCGCAAACGCATTACACAGGCGCGAAGTGATCGACCTGTTCTGCTTGCTGACAAACTACGCTGGGATCATGTTGCTCCCATCACGGCCAGACTTCATCACCTCTCCGGAATCGATGTCATCGCCGGCACCCATCGCCATTATCCCTATGCGGACCTGACTTCTCATCTGGTGGGTTACCTCTCGCTGGCAGGCCCTAATGATCTGAAGCGCGGTTATCTGCGCACAGAAAATGTTGGCCGCAGTGGCCTAGAAAGAGCCTATGAATCACTCCTGCATGGAAAGCCGGGCTCACAACAGGAGGAGACCGATGCCAAAGGTCGACGGGTTGCTGTTTTAAAACAGATTCCACCGGAAACCGGTGCTGATATTCAGCTCAGTATTGATGTTGGGTTGCAACAAGTGGCATCCAAAGCTCTCGGCAACCGAACCGGTGCTGTTGTTGTCATGGATGTGAAGAGTGGAGAGTTGCTAACGTTGCTGAGCAAACCCGGCTTTGATACCAACCATTTCATTACGGGCCTGGAGCATGAACAGTGGCAATCCTGGCTAAATGATCCGCGTAAACCGCTGCTGAACCGAACCACACAAGCTGCCTACCCGCCGGCATCCACACTGAAGATCGTCACCGGTCTTGCCGGGCTTAGGCACCGACTTCCGCTTGCAAACGGTGCTACCCAATGCCCCGGATACCTCGAGCTGGCAGATAGAAATTTGCGCTGCTGGAAGCGCAAAGGGCATAAACATGTGACCCTGCACAAAAGCCTTGTTCAGTCCTGCGATGTCTATTTTTACCAACTAGGTGATCAGCTAGGCATGCAGCGCCTGACTGATGAGGCTTCACTCTGGGGCTTTGGTGAACAGACGGGTGTTTCTCTTACACCTGAAGCACGAGGCTCACTTCCTGCAGCTGAGCGGCGGCTTTACAATGGCCGGACACGTCCATGGTACCGAGGCGAAACCATGATCACGGCCATCGGGCAGGGATCCTCTACAGTGACGCCTATCCAGATGGCTCGATTTGCAGCAGCTGTTGCCAATGGTGGAAAAATCCTTCAGCCGAAGCTCAAAGCAAATGCCGAACCCGTAGTACTGCACACGGTTGATGTGGACATGAAACATTTGAAAAAAGTACGCAAAGCCATGCGTGATGTTATCGCAAGACCAAAAGGTACGGCTCACTGGGTGCTTAATTGG
>JBEQLD010000181.1:0-1554 GCA_040326115.1 Mariprofundaceae bacterium
GATGCAGATGAGTGCAGCAATGACATGGCAGCGCGTGATTCGCAATACCGATGTGCTGTTGGCCGGTGGTGTACTGGGCATTCTGCTGATCATGATGGTGCCACTACCATTGTGGCTGATGGATATGCTTCTTGCCGTCAATATTACTATCGGAATTTTGATACTGTTGACATCACTCTATATTCTGAAGCCGCTTGAATTTTCTGTATTTCCATCACTCTTACTACTTACCACCCTCTTCCGCCTTGCATTGAACGTGGCGACAACCCGTTTGATTCTTCTGCATGGGCAGGAAGGACCTGGTGCGGCAGGCCGTGTTATTGAAGGCTTTGGCCAGTTTGTTGTCGGTGGTAATACAGTGGTTGGTCTGATTATTTTCATGATTCTTGTGCTGATCAACTTTATTGTAATTACCAAAGGTTCTACCCGTATTGCTGAAGTGGCCGCCCGTTTTACACTTGATGCCATGCCGGGCAAACAGATGGCCATCGATGCAGATCTGAATGCCGGGATTATCGATGATGAAGCTGCCAGATCACGACGTGAAGTGGTGGCGAGAGAAGCAGAGTTTTATGGATCGATGGATGGTGCTGCCAAGTTTGTTCGAGGTGATGCGGTTGCCGGCTTGATCATTACTGCTATCAACCTGATTGCCGGCCTTGTTATCGGTACCATGCAGCAGGGCATGGCCATGGCGGATGCGATTAATGTGTACAGCATTTTGACAGTAGGTGATGGTTTGGTGTCACAGATCCCGGCTCTGATCATTTCAACTGCGGCCGGTATCGTGATTACCCGTGCTGGTGGCGACAAACAGATGTCGTTTGAAATCGGCAGCCAGTTCACCAAACATCCGAAAGTTCATATGATTGCATCCTTTGCAATGTTTATGATGAGTCTGGTCCCGGGTCTTCCATTTTTCCCATTTTTGCTGATCTCCATGGGTCTTGGATTTAGTGGATGGTATCTCTATACGGCAGAGAGTTTGCCTGCAGTTGATGATATTCCTGCTGAGGCAACGACGCTCTCTGAAGTGCCGGAAGAGCAGCCGCTTTCAGAGCTTCTGATTGTTGACCCGATTCGATTGGAAGTGGGCTATGGCCTGATTGATCTGGTTGAGGGAGGGCGTGAAGGCAACCTTCTTGAACGTTTGCAGGCAGTGCGTCGTCAGATTACGCAGGAGATTGGCTTTGTGCTTCCGCCTGTCCATATTAAAGATAACCTTCAATTGGGCGTGGGTGACTATCGGGTTCTGATTCGAGGAGCAGAGGTTGGCCGGGGTGAAATTCGCCCACGTAATCTTCTGGCTCTGGAGAGCCAACTGTCAGGTCCACCAGTGGAAGGCGTACCGACTCAGGAGCCTGCATTTGGGCTTCCTGCCTTGTGGATTCCAGCCGACAAACGTCAGCAGGCTGAGCTTTCCGGTTACACTGTGGTTGAGCCACCAACTGTCATTGTTACGCATATTACTGAGATTCTGCGTAAACACGCTTCTGAAATGCTGGATCGTTCCCAGACGAAGGAACTGGTTGATGCCATATCAGAACGATACCC
>JBEQLD010000182.1:0-1523 GCA_040326115.1 Mariprofundaceae bacterium
CTACGTGAACACTGCCCTGACCTTGCACTCTCTTCGGACTTTATTGTCGGTTACCCCGGTGAAACGGATGAAGACTTTGCAGAGACCATCGATCTGGTGAAACGTGTGGGTTTTGATTCCGCCTTCTGCTTCAAATATTCGCCACGTCCGGGCACACCGGCATCAAAAATCGAAGATGATATCCCTGAGAGCGTTAAGGATGCGCGTCTGCAAACGCTGCTTAAACTCACCCGTGGACAGACCAGAGAAAGGACTGAACAACAGATTGGCAAAACGCTGGATGTTCTTGTTGAAAAAGAGAGTAAAAATCCCGGAGATATGCAGGGACGCACAGCTGACTTTAAAATCGTTCACTTTCAGGGGCAGGCAAGACAGATTGGTCAGGTCATGCCCGTAATAGTTACCGAGGCGTATGCCCAATCACTTAGAGGAGAGCTCATTCTTGTATAAGAGAGAATTAACCCGATGAAAACTATCGACCTTTCATCCCTTGGAACCTCAATGCTTGCAGCACTCTGCGGGCCGGGGAACCAGACGCTTAAACAGCTTGAATCACATTTTAATGTCCACTTTCTAGGCAAGCCTGGAAGCTGGGACATTGAAGGTGAACAGTCGGAAAAAGCGGCAACTGCCATCACGAAGCTGGCTGAACAGCTGAAAAGCGGATCGCTAACACAGATTGATATCGAGGGCGTTATGGCTGAAAGTCTTGGGGTTGAAAGTCTCGAATCCGGAGACTCACCTCAAAAGAGAGAAGATGGAAACACTCAGGGTCATGTCATGATCGCTGGGCGTCGTCATATTCAGGGGAAAACAGCAAACCAGCGTGATTATATCAAGGCCATGCATGACAACACCCTTACCCTCTCCATCGGGCCTGCCGGCTCCGGAAAAACCTATCTGGCTGTTGCTGCAGCAGTTGTAGCACTGAACTCCCACGAAGTTGAACGCATTATCCTGACCCGCCCGGCTGTGGAAGCCGGCGAACGCCTCGGCTTTCTTCCGGGTGATCTCCAACAAAAAGTCGATCCATATCTTCGACCTCTTTATGATGCACTTTCCGATATGCTGGGCACGGAGAAGATGAACGGTCTGATGGAGCAGAGGCGCATTGAAATTGCACCACTGGCCTACATGCGTGGCCGAACACTCAATGATGCATTCATCATCCTTGATGAGGCACAGAATACCACCCGGGCACAGATGAAGATGTTTCTCACCCGGCTCGGTTTTGGCTCAAGAATGGTGGTTACAGGAGACAGTACTCAGGTTGATCTGCCCAACCATCAGCAGAGCGGTCTTCTGCATGCACTTCAGGTGCTCGACAGTGTGAAAGATGTCGGCATCTGTCGTCTGACTGCACATGATGTTGTACGTCATCGGCTGGTCGAGAAAATTGTTACGGCTTATGAGAAACGTGAAGATGATTGATATTATTATTGATAGCGCAGACAAAGCGCTCAGCGATGAGGTAGATGACCCATTACCTGCCCCTGAAGACATCCGGCAGGCTGTAAAAGCAG
>JBEQLD010000183.1:0-1501 GCA_040326115.1 Mariprofundaceae bacterium
GTAGGGAGGTCAGTGTTAGAAATATATCGTACTGGACAGGCAGAGGCAGCATGAACGCCTCTATGGCAATGAAGTGCGTTGTCCAGATACCAATACCCATCATGATTGAACTGGCGAAAATCCAGCGGCCCTGTGCACGGCCCACCGTTTGCCTCGCAATCCCGATGATGTTTATGACATTATACGAAGCAATGACAGCTATCAGAATAGATAACAGCACGATCGAAATATCGTAACTGCCTGTTATCACTTCACTACCCAATCCCACTTATAAAACCTCTTCGTTTAAAGATATTTAACAGTATAGACCACCACTGCTTTCTGCTTTTTTCAACTCTTCACGAGCTTGGTCAGGTACGCCCCTATCTCACTCAAATTCACAACCATATCCACGGCGCCCGCCTTCAGAGCCGAACCCGGCATACCGTAAACCACACTGCTCTCCTCATCCTGAACAAATGTATGTGCTTTGGCGTCATGCATCTCCTTCATACCATCAGCGCCGTCACTGCCCATGCCCGAGAGCATCACCCCAATCGCTTTTGCACCACACTGTTTCGCAACTGACTGAAGCAGCGGAGTCGCCGACGGCCTGAACTGCCCAACGGGTGGAGCGCTATTGAGTGAAGCGATCAAATGGCCATTTATCCTGTTTGCCAACAGATGCTGCCCGTCAGGTGCCATATAAATCCATCCGGGAAGAAGCTTTTCACCATTCTCCGCTATTTTCACGCTCAGTGGGCCAATACTATCCAGCCATGAAACCAGCCCGGACATAAACCCACTGGAGATATGCTGTACCACCATAATCGGGGCCGGAAAACTGGCGGGGAGTTTGGAAACAATCTCACTCAGTGCTTGTGGGCCTCCGGTTGAGCAGCCAATGGCAACAAGATCAAACGGCTCTCCTTCTCTTTCAGACAGCCTTGCCGGCAGGGCTCCGGAATAGCTCTTCTTCAACTCCCCGGCACTGAACTCGCCACTTTCAACCAGCCTTCGTGCCTTCTTCTCTCGTCGTACAACCTTCACGGCAGACATCGCTCTTACTGTATCAACCAACTCATCTCTGTTTTTTGCAAAATTCGGATCACTTTGCCCGGTAGGTTTCTCCAGCACAGCCAGAGCACCGGCTCCAATAGCCCGGAAAGTGACCTGTAGCTCCTCATCATCAACACTTGCGCTCACCACCACGATGGGGGTCGGCTGGGTAGCCATGATCTCCCGCGTTGCCTCAAAACCATCCATATGTGGCATGTTGATATCCATGGTAATCAGGTCAGGCTTCAGTTTCTGAGCCATGCGGACGCCCTCTCTGCCGTCATGAGCATGGCCAACCACCTCGATATCCGGCTCTGCATCAAGCATTCCTTTTAGCAGCATCGCAACCACGAGCGAGTCATCAACAATCAGAACCCGGATCATCGAACCGCCCCTGCCGATCTCATCTCAGTTAGTTTCATGCAGTGCTCCCTGCTTTCTTGAATCGGTCTCACTCTGTCAG
>JBEQLD010000184.1:0-1450 GCA_040326115.1 Mariprofundaceae bacterium
ATCTCATCGACAATCACCAGAGAACGTGGTTCAAGCTGATTCAGGATCGATGCGGTCTCCATCATCTCCACCATGAATGTGGAGCGGCCCGATGCCAGCTCATCGCCTGCACCAACACGGGTAAAGAGTCGTTTGGTCAGAGGAATGCGGGCGGAATCAGCCGGAACAAAACATCCTGTATGCGCGAGCCATACAATCCATGCAACCTGACGCATATAGGTGGATTTACCACCCATGTTGGGTCCGGTAAGCAACATGAAACGGCGCGATTTCAGATCCATCTCCGTATCATTAGCCACAAAAGGATCATCATTCAGACACTGCTCAACCACAGGGTGACGTCCGGCCTCGATCTTCAAGGCGCGTCCGCTGTGAACCTCGGGTCGCACATAGTGATATTCCACAGCAATACGGGCAAAGCAGCAGAGCACATCAAGCATAGCAACTGCCTTTGCGGCACCCTGTATGGCCCGGGCATGAGAACTGATTTGCTGGCGAATTGATTCGATCAGAACATCTTCTTTAACCATGGCAGCATCTTTGGCACCAAGAATCTCTGATTCAAACTTATGTAGTTCATCAGTAATAAAACGTTCAGCATTCACCAGTGTCTGTTTCCTGACATATTCCGGTGGTGCATCTGCAGCCTGCACCTTTGATATCTCAATAAAGTAGCCAAAAACTTTGTTATATTTGACTCGAAGATTGGCCAGACCAGTGCGTTCTCTCTCTTTTGCCTCGTAATCTTTTAACCAGTCACCAGCATCTTTTGCCAGCCCGCGCAGACGATCCAGCTCGCCATCGAAGCCATCACAAATCACACCCCCGTCCCTGAACATAGCCGGTGGGGTTTCAACTATTGCACCATCAAGCAGCTCTGCCAGCGATTCCAGTCCACTCAATGCCGGTACAATGTCAGCAAAAATGCCATCTCTACCTTTAAGTACTGCCGACAATCCGGGCAGAGCCAACAGGCTTTCAGCCAGGCCTCGGAAATCCCGGGGGGGTGCCCGATTAAGTACAATCCGGGTGAGCATCCGCTCCATATCTCGAATGTGTTTTAATCCTGTTGTAAGCGTTGCAGATGTTTCTCGATCATCACAGAGACTTTCAATAGCATTCTGGCGGGCATGGATGGCCTTAACATCCGCCAGTGGGTGATCAATCCACTCCCGCAGAAGACGTGCACCCATAGGAGTAACACTCTGATCAATCACATGGATCAATCCCGCTTTTGGATCCCCTGCCAGAGAACTGTAAACTTCAAGGTTTCTGCGTGAACGAGCATCAATCCGCATCCCCTGCGAAAGCTCATGAAAAACCGGCAGGCTCAGATGTTCAAGTTCACACTTCTGAGTCTGGCCAAGATAGACAAGCACAGCTCCCACGGCTGCAGCTACATGCGGATGTGATTCCAGATTCAGTGACTGCCAATCTTTCAGGCCAAAAT
>JBEQLD010000185.1:0-1215 GCA_040326115.1 Mariprofundaceae bacterium
TGTTGCTCTATCGTCTGAATATTGAACATATAAGAGATTGAAAATAACAGGGTTGAAGAGATCGAGGGAGGTACGCAGATGACCGCACTTTGGATTGTACTTGGAGTAATAGTTTTTCTTATTCTATATACGGTGATTATCTATAACCGACTGGTGAAGATGAAGAACCGTTTTAAAAATGCGTTTGCACAGATCGATGTGCAGTTGAAACGTCGGTATGACCTGATTCCGAATCTAGTTGAGACAGCCAAGGCCTATCTCAAACATGAACAGGATACGCTTACCCATGTGATTGAAGCCCGAAATCAGGCGATGGCTGCGATGAAGCGTGCCAGTGCTCATCCGGATGATGCCGGTGCCATCAAGGCGTTGGCTGGTGCGGAAGGGCTGCTGGGGGGTGCCATGCTTAATTTTAATGCACTGACTGAAGCTTACCCCGATCTGAAGGCTGATCAGACCATGATGCAGCTCTCTGAAGAGTTGACCTCTACAGAGAACAAAGTGGGCTTTGCCAGGCAGGCCTATAATGATGAGGTGATGGTCTATAACACTCAGCGTGAGACATTTCCCGATGTGCTGTTTGCGGGCATGATGAATTTTAAGTCTGCCGAACTGTTTGAAGTGAAAAACCCTGAAGTAAAAGAGAGGGTTGAAGTTAAATTCTAACTGTTAATTTCGCGATCAATCATCATCCATGAATTTTTTTGGCTATCAGGAACAGGCACGTAAAAACACGGCTATTTTAATAGCCCTCTTTGTGCTGTCGGTCATCCTGATCAGCATGGCTGTCTATTTTGCCATTGTTCTGGGTGTGCTCGCCGGGCAGTTCTTTGTTGCTGATCAGGAGATGGGTTTTGTCACTGATGAGCTGTGGAGCCTGAATCTGTTTTATGCTTCATCAGGATTAACACTTGCAGTCATTCTGGGTGGCAGTGCCTACCGAATCAGTGAGCTTTCCAAGGGTGGTGGGGCAGCAGTGGCCCGAATGCTTGGCGGGACACGTCTTCCATCAGCCAGTCGGAACCCGCTTGATCGCAGACTGCTCAATGTGGTGGAAGAGATGGCGATTGCATCAGGTCTTCCTGTGCCACCTGTCTATCTCATGCAGCAGAAGGGAATCAATGCTTTTGCGGCGGGCTTTACACCTTCCGATATGGTGATTGGTATTACCAGCGGGGCTGTCGAGCTACTCAACCGTGATCAGTTGCAGGGCGT
>JBEQLD010000186.1:0-1137 GCA_040326115.1 Mariprofundaceae bacterium
AGAGCCAGCGCGAGTACTATCTCTCTGAGCAGATGAAAGCGATTCAGAAAGAGCTGGGAGAAGAGGATTCTCAGGGCGAACTTGATGAGATGGCTGAAAAGATTGAGAAGCTGGGCATGTCGGCTGAAGCCAAGACTAAGGCTGAGGCAGAGCTGAAACGGCTAAAGATGATGCCGCCGATGAGTGCTGAAGCGACGGTGGTTCGGAACTATCTGGACTGGCTGCTTGAGCTACCATGGAAGAAGCGCAGCCGTGTTCGCAGAGATCTGGCTGCTGCTGAAAAGATTCTTGATGAAGATCATTTTGGTCTTGAAAAAGTGAAGGAGCGTGTGCTTGAGCATCTGGCTGTTCTACAGCTAGTAAGAAAGCTCAAGGGACCGATTCTCTGTTTTGTAGGGCCGCCAGGTGTGGGTAAAACATCACTGGGTCGTTCCATTGCACGCGCAACACATCGTGAGTTTGTTCGAATGAGTTTGGGCGGTGTGCGTGATGAGTCTGAGATTCGAGGACACAGACGAACTTATATCGGCTCAATGCCGGGCAAGGTGATCCAATCAATGAAAAAAGCGGGAACAAGAAATCCGCTGATTTTACTTGATGAGATTGACAAGCTGGGTTCGGATTTCCGTGGAGATCCATCATCGGCACTGCTGGAAGTATTGGATCCGGAACAGAATCACACCTTTAACGACCACTATATGGAAGTGGATTACGATCTCTCCGACGTGATGTTTATTACTACCGCCAATAGTTTGAATATTCCTGGTCCTCTACTGGACCGAATGGAGATCATTCAAATATCGGGTTACACCGAAGATGAGAAGACGGCGATAGCTCAGAAGTATCTTCTTTCCAAACAGATGAAAAACCATGGTTTGAAAGAGCAGCATTTCACTATCGATAAAGGAGCGATCGTTGCCATTATCAGATATTACACGCGCGAAGCAGGTGTTCGTGGTCTGGATCGCACCCTAGCCAAGATATGCCGGAAGGTAGCAAAAGAGTTGGTGAGCTCTGAGTTTAAAGAGTGCAAGAAAATATCAGCATCTGACCTTGAAGAGTTGCTTGGTGTGAAGAAATATCGCTTTGGACTTGCCGAGGAGAGGGATCAAATTGGCGTTGTCACGGGACTTGCCT
>JBEQLD010000187.1:0-919 GCA_040326115.1 Mariprofundaceae bacterium
TGGCTATCGCCTGGGCTGTGGCTGAAAAACTTATCAACGCCAAGGATGTGCTCACACTTTTTGCTACGCATTATCACGAACTTACCGAGTTGCCGGATGATTTTGATCAGGCGTTTAATGCCTCGGTCACGGTTCGGGAATGGAATGGACAAGTGATCTTTATGCATAAGGTGGTGGATGATGCTGCTGATCGTTCCTACGGGGTTTCAGTGGCTCAGCTGGCAGGGCTCCCACCTGATGTAGTTCGGCGAGCTCGCGAACATCTTTTCAGGCTTGAACATGAGTCAGAGCTGCATGCTGAAAGAGGTCACCCTCAGCTGGGGCTGTTCGCTGAAGCTGAACGGCGGAGACAGGATGAACATAGTGCCCGCCTTGCCCGTTTGGCTGATGAGATTGAGATGCTTAATCTTGATGAGCTACGCCCACTTGATGCCATGAATCTTCTGGATCGCCTGAAACGTATGGTGACGGATGAAAACAAATGAGTGAGATAATGAACGAAAAAGTTGAACCTGATGCAAAACTGGCATTGCAGCTCCTTTACGACCAGGTAGAGGCGATGTTCTACAGGGGTGTGGGCGGCGATGTTCTAATGAACTACATGTGCGTTGGTGTCGATCAGCTTTTGGTTGAGCTATGGAAGCAGAGTGCACCGCGTGCGGCAGAGCAGGTTGATCTGGTCGCGGTGGGTGGATATGGGCGTGGAGAATTGGCTCCACAATCAGACTGGGATGTCTGGTTTCTGGTTCCTGATGAGCTTGCACCCGAGCTTGAGAAGGAGATTGAGACCTTCCTTTATGCTTTATGGGACTTGAATATAAAACTCGGCCATGCCGTGCGTTCTGTGAAAGAGACCATGATCCATCTGAAAGAGGATTGGAACTCCGCAACTGCGGCTTTGGAGTCCCGACTACTCCAT
>JBEQLD010000188.1:0-836 GCA_040326115.1 Mariprofundaceae bacterium
ACCAGAGCAATACCAATCGTGACCCCAAGCAGGGTATTGGTGCGCCATGCCGAGTTCCAATCGGCAAACATCGAGAAGGCAACACCGAAATTATGTGCTTTAACAATGCTGAAGAAACCATCAATCACCGAGTGATGAAAAAACGGCATCTGCTGTTCAATCCACCATTTAGTCAGCTGGTCTGCCGTTAGCAGCAGGGTAAACAGAGCGAGCTGTTGCCAGGTTCGACTCATCAGTGGTTAACAGCCTCAAAGCAGCGTGGGCAGAGTTCGTTGTGAGTGTCGTGAGATGCATCGGCAGGCTCAGCAACATTCCAGCAACGAGGGCATTTGATTCCACTGGCTGCTTCTACCTTGATGGCATCACCATCAAGAATTTTGGCAACAATAAATAGTTGCTCATAGCTCTCGCCAAGCTTCTCGGCAAAACTCTTGTCCAGGCCGGGGATGGTTACTGAAGCAGCAATGGATGAGCCAATCACTTTGTCTTTTTTGGCCTGATCCATGGCTGTATTGACCTGTTCACGAAGGGCGAAGAAGCGGTCCCAGCCACTCTCATCAATGGAAACATCGGCTACAGGATGGAATGTCTGCAGATGGATGCTTTCACTGTCAGATCCGGGCAGGAACTCCCACGACTCTTCGGCTGTAAACGGAAGAATCGGTGCGATCAGTCGAATCAGAGTATCTGCGATATCATAGAGCGTTGCCCGGGTTGATGCGCGGCGGGTTGAATCATTGCCATCGCAGTAGAGGCGATCCTTTACGGTATCAAGATAGAAGCCGCCCAGATCGACCGAGCAGAAGTTATGAATTTCCTGGTGAATACGGTGGAAC
>JBEQLD010000189.1:0-778 GCA_040326115.1 Mariprofundaceae bacterium
TCAACCCAACAGTTGATGATGGGCGAAGGTTCAGAAGGCGAGGAAGTGAAACAGCGCATTGAGACTCGTCTTGAGAGTACGCTTGAAAGAGCCGGAAAAGATCGAAAGGCCATGGAAGCGATGCTGAAAATATTGCCGTGGCGCTGCGTGATGCACTTTCCACCACGCCACCTCTATCCGATGGGCTTGTTGTTGGTTGATTCAAAAGATGGTGATGGTGTGGCACTGGTTTCGGATCAGAATAATTGTGAGACCATGGTAATGGTGGTGGCTAAGGCACGAACGGGTCTGTTTTCAGCTCTGGCCGGCTGTATTTCATCAAGTCATATCAATGTAATAGCTGCGCAGGCTTATGAGTTGCTTGATGGCCGTGTTTTGGATGTGTTTCATATTCAGAATGCAGAAGGTGATGCTCTGACTCAGCAGGCTGATCTTCAGCGTTTGAAACAAAGGATCGACAAGGTGTTGGATAGTGGAGAGCTCTCTGTACCATCAGTAAGAAAAATTAAACCGACACTGCTTATGCGAGAGGTTAAGGTGCGTGTAAGGAAACTCTCTCACTCTTCACGCAGTCAAACGGCGATTGAAGTTGCGGCTGCGAATCGACAGGGCTTGCTTGCACAGCTGGCGGACAGAATCACTGAACTTGGTTTTGATATCAGGGGAGCAACCATCTCCACCTTTGGTGACCGGGTTGTGGATGTGTTTTTTCTTCGTGGAAAAGAGTCTCTGGGGCTTTCGACAGACGAAGTTGATCTGCTATGCTCCAAACTGATTG
>JBEQLD010000018.1:0-23718 GCA_040326115.1 Mariprofundaceae bacterium
GAGATATTTTGGCTGCGCATATTTGTCCGGAGAAGATTTGAACATGCCTGTAACCAGCCCAATCAGAGGATTGATCATAGGCACCATAATGATAACGCCTGCCACATTGAAAATGGTGTGGAAGATAGCCAGTTTCAGGGTGTAATCATCCGCTGCCAATCCGATAACAGAAGCGATTCCATCCACCAGACCCATGATCGGCTGCATAAGTACAATAAATATGATGCCCGCAGCCACCTTGAAGAGTACATCGGCCAGAGCCAGTCGTTTGCCTTCAATATTTGAAGAGAGCGCACCGAGAACGGCGGTAATCGTCGTGCCTACATTGGCACCAATCGCCAGTGCCAGTGCGTTTTCATAAGTCAGCTGATTTACAGAGAGTGCGGTAATAATGAGCACCAGTGTCGCATGACTCGATTGCATGATGATGGTGGCAATGATGCCAATCAGGGTGAAGACAAGTATCCCTGCAAGCCCCTCCATCGCATAAGCTGTTAGGTCAATACTATTCTGAAATGCCTCAAAGCCCTCTTTCATATGGTGAATGCCGAGAAAGAGGAATCCCAATCCGGTCAGGATATAGCCAATTCCCTTTAGTGATTTTGATTTCTGGAAAATAAGAATAACACCGAAGACCAGCATCGGCATGGCGTAGGCTGAAATTTTCACCTTCAGACCGAAACCGGCAATCAGCCAAGCGCCGGTTGTGGTGCCTACATTTGCACCAAATACAATACCAAGACCCTCAACCAGACCGATCAGCCCTACACTTAAGAATGAGATGGTAATGACGGAGACCAGCGAACTCGACTGCATTACAGTGGCAGCAGTAAATCCGAAGGTCAGGCTTTTCCACATTCGATTGGTGCTTTTTTTCAGTATCTTCTCTAGCACGCCGCCGGTGAAAGCTCTGAAGCCCTCCTCAAGCGCCAGCATGCCGAACAGAAATATCGCTACACCAGCGGAGATCTCTTTGAAGTCAGGGCTGATCCAGAAGCCGTAAGCCAGAACCAGCATAATTGAAGGTAGAATTACCTTGCGTAGTGTATTTCCCATGAATCTTTTCTTGTTCCTTAAATATTTATTTTAATTGAAGCAGCAAAAAAACAGTGCCCGAAGATTCGGGCACTGAGAATTGCATTAGCGTTGAGACTCAGCCGATGAACTTGCCCTTTTTCCTAAGTTGCTTGTCCATACGGTCAATTTCTCTGGAGCCGGAGATCACGATCTTCTCATCAGCTTCAAAATCCAGTTCCTCATTGAAATCTTCATAATGGACTGAATTGAGGATGACCTTTATCGCATTCAGACGGCAGAGATGTTTGTCAGCGGAACGAATCAGTGTCCATGGGGCGTGGCTGGTGTGTGTGCGTTTGAGCATTTCATATTTAACCTTGGTGAAGTCGTCCCAGCGCTCCTGAGCCTGCACATCAACCTCGCTGAGCTTCCACTGTTTGAGAGGATCATCCAGACGGCTGTCAAAACGGTCCTTCTGGATATCTTTGGTAACGCTGAAGTAGAGCTTTACAAGAATGGTTCCCTGTCGGGTCAGGTCTTTCTCAAAGCCAACTACGCCGCGCATAAAGTCTTTGTACTGCTGTTCACTACAGAAGCCGAATACCGGCTCAACCATGGCGCGGTTGTACCAGCTACGGTCGAACAGTGCGATCTCGCCGCCGCAAGGGAATTGGGATACATATTTTTGGAAGAACCACTGGCCGCGCTGCTCCTTTGTAGGTTTGCCCATGGCAATGACGCGATAGTGCTTTTCATTCATGTAGCGGGTAACGCGGCGGATGGTTCCACCCTTGCCTGCTGCATCTCTTCCCTCAAAAAGGATAATCATGCGCTGGTTGGTGTCATCGAGGTGCTTCTGAAGTTTGATGAGCTCCGCCTGATATGGCTTGAGCTCCTGCTCCTGCAGATATTTGGTGATAATTTTATTTACTTTGTTGTCGCTTAGGCCCTGGTTGTTAATGACTGTTGCATTACTTTCAAGAGTTTCTTGCGGCACTGTCTCCGGGTCCTTGATAAGGGTCTCCACAGAGTTTGCCAGCATGTTCATTTTGTCTCTCCTTTTCAGTATCTAATTCCTTTCGGAGAGAGCTCCCCGAAAGGACGTAGCACCATACATCAACGCCCTAAAAACGTAAAGGGAAATAGTCCCTGATTATATTATGTGAATGGATAGTTTTTTATTGGGTAGTGGAGAGCAGGATTCAAACAAAAAAAGCCCGCCCAATGCGTTTGCAAAGGACGGGCTTTGGATCGGTCAGATTTTATAAGCTTAGAATTTAGCCTGAGTGTACAAACCGTAACGCGACTCTTTGGAAGTCGCACCTGCAATATGCCCTGCTTCGGTGGTCTTCGCCTGATCCCAGGCCAGTGACATGGAGATGTTCTTGTTAGCGAAATACTCCAGAGCGACAATAAAACGATTCTCTTTTTCATCAATGGCTGCTGTAGAAAGATCTACCTTGCTGTTTTCATAGCGGCCATAGAGACCAAAATCATTAGCAAATTTGGCACGTCCCCATGCAACAATAGCGCGGGTTTTTGTCTCTACACCCGCCACATCTTTCTTGTTCTGAATGTAGTTGGCTCCAACACGGTAATTCTTTGTGGCACCATAAGTAGTCATAGCCTGTAGCAGCGTGCTTTTCTCACCAGCAGCACCAAATGTCTTGGTTCCCAGATATCCGGAACGGAATTGAAAATCCAGGGTTAGCCCTTCAACCGGGTAGATGCCGATGCGACTGTTGTAATCCACAGCATCTGTAGCAGCTATGTCACCATAGCCTCCACCGTTAACGACTGTAGCAGCATAACCGACAAGTCCATCTGCAAACTTACCGGAAATGCCAATGCCTGCATCAGCAGAGCCGTCGAGTTTTTTGGTGTCCAGATAAGCCTTAACGATGTAACGGTGTTCATCCAGGCCATTTTCATAGCCGATCCAAGGTGTGCCGATCACACCAATATTGAACTGTAGCTCCGGTGCAAAATTGGCCTGAACAAAAGCATTTTTAATGAATACTTCGGTCTTTTTACCTGTTGCGGCAGTGTTCAGCGTTGCATCTGCAGTAAGCTTCATGCTCCAGATGTCATTAATTTTATATTTAACCGTTAGATATGCGCGATCCAGCGCAAGGCCGGTTGATTTGGCTGTGGTTGCACCGTTTGCAGCGGTTTTATCCTGTGTGGCGTTCAGAAAGAACTTACTGCTGATGGTTAGTTTTCCAGCATCATCGTTGTCGACTGCGATGCCGCCAGCCATTGCATTGCCAGAAAAAAGCAGGGATAGAGCAATGGCTGCAGGGATTATGTGTGATGTTTTCATGTTTAAACACCCTCCAATTAAAAGTTACTGAATTATATGAAATGAATGTGACACGTCTATGACATATTGATGCGATAACTTTCGTTGTTGTGAAAAGAGTAAAACTCAATGATTATTTGGGAGTGAACAAAGTGATAGACATTCTAATTGCTGAAGATGAGCCAGCCATTGCAAGGCTGATTGAGCTGCATCTTGATAAGGCAGGCTTTAGCAGTCTGATCTGCCCTGATGGTAATGAGGCCATACAGCTACTGCAAAACAGGACGTTTCGACTACTTGTTCTGGATAGAATGCTTCCCGGAAAACGTGGCATGGATATTCTCCGCTGGCTTCGTAAACAGGAGGAGATATCAACAATGCCGGTATTGATGGTGACGGCCCTTGGTTCTATTGAAGAGAAAGTACGTGGACTGGAAGAGGGGGCGGATGATTATCTTCCCAAGCCATTCGAACCTGCGGAGATGGTTGCACGCGTGCAGGCTTTATTGCGAAGAGTGAGAACTTCTACAGAGCCATCAGTTCATGCAGAAGATGGAATTTTGCTTGATGAAGATGCGATGGAGGTAACCGTCAATGGCGAGCTGCTTGATTTGAGACCGCTTGAATTCAAACTGCTGCAGGAATTGATGCAGAAACAGAACAAGGTGAGAAGCCGGGAATATCTATTGGATCACGTTTGGGGCATTAACAGCTTTGTTGAACTTCGTACCGTGGATGTAACCGTCAAACGCCTGCGTAAGGCACTTGATTCTTACGGGTTGGCAGAGGTCATCAAAACAGTTCGAGGCTCAGGATATCGTTACTCTGCTATCGGAAAGAAGAAGCAATGAGTCTCTGGATTGTTCTGTTGGTAGCCGTAGTTCTTATTTTGTGGGGAATGCATGTTCAGCATCTGGGTGAGAAGCGCAGGGTGGTTGAAGATGAACTCAGACAGTTGAAATTGGCCCATAGGAATATGGAGTCTACACTGGTAAATCGTGGCAGACGTATGGATGTCCTCTTGTCAGCAGTGAATGAAGTGGTGATGCGTGTCGATTATTTAGGACGTGTAATGGCAGCCAATGCACATGCCGGCTCTCTGTTCAAGATGAACCAGGCACTGGGCCTGCCACAGTCGATGCTGGTTTTTTATCGCGATACTGAGTGGCACAGAGCATTTTCAAAAGCACTCAAAAGGTTGCCTGAACCGTCGGCACTTCCGGATATGCATGTCGGAGAGAGAGTTCTGGCACCACGTTTAGCGCCACTGGGAAAGGATCAGGCTCTATTACTCTGTGTGGATGTAACTGAGAAATATAAGATTGAACTGCAGAGGAAGTCTCTGTTTGCCAATCTGATGCATGACCTGAAAACACCTTTGACCTCTATTCTCGGTTATGCCCGCAGTATCGAAGCGTTTGGAGATGATCCTGAAGTGAGAGATGAAGCGATTCAGGTAATCGCTAACGAATCGCTGCGGGCAAATGAGTTTCTCGATGCCCTGCTTACCCTTGAACATGTGGATAACTTCGAACCTGATCCATCTGCAAAATCTGACTTGAATCAGGTTGTTGGCAGAGTGCTGCATGGCTTCTCCTCGCAGATAGAGGCCAGGGGTTTGACCATTGAGTGGTCCGGGCAGAGTAAAGGCTCTGAAACGGTTGATATAAAAATGGCTGAGAGTGATCTGCACAGGGTTTTGGATAACCTGATAGAGAATGCGCTTCGATATACGCCAGAGAAGAGCACGATCTATATCAACGGAACGGCGGGTGAAAACAGATTTCAACTGGAGATTGTTGATCAGGGTGATGGTGTGCCGGAGAGAGAGCTGGCGAGGTTGACCGAGCGCTTTTATCGGGGAGATAAGGCCCGTTCTAAAAGTGCTGACATCGGGCATGGCCTTGGCCTGGCTATCGTCAAAGAGCTATTGGAAAAATATGGTGGCATGGTGAAGATAAACAATCATGACCAGTATGGCCTGAGCGTCAGAGTCACACTGCCGATTGAATAGTGGTTGCCAATAATAAAAAAAGCTGGAATGAACTAATCAGACAGAACTTTTTGAACGATTTTACTCAACTCCTGTACGGTAAAAGGTTTCAGCAGGGTAAGGTTATCGGATTCAGACAGATCAAATTCAAATGAACCATCCGGATCATATCCTGTCGCAAAGACAATCCTGGCTGCGGGGTCGAATGTTTGAATCTCTTTGGCAGCATCCTTGCCACTCATTTTCGGCATCACCATATCCATGATGACAAGATCGATACTGTCCTGCTTTGATCTGTAGAGTTCCACGGCTTCAATGCCATTGCTTGCCTTAAGAAAATTGTAACCAAGCTCTTTCAGTGTCTCTGTAGTGATTTCGACCACGAATGAATCATCATCAACAACCAGAATGGTCTCTCCATGACCCAGCGGCAGGTCTGAATCCATGGCAGGCGTGGTTGCTTCTGCTTCTGCTTTAACCAGAGGCAGATAGATGTGAAATGTTGCGCCCCTGTTCACAATGCTTTCAACGCTGATGATCCCATCATGTGACTGAATGGAACCAAACACCATGGAGAGGCCCAGTCCGGTACCTTTACCCACCTCTTTTGTAGTAAAGAAGGGCTCGTAGATATTCTTGACCACATCAGGATCAATACCGTGCCCATTATCGCTGACACTAAGATGGACAAAGTGGTTGATGGTTGTCTCATGTTGTTCCATGAATGCAGCATCTGCGGTAAACGTTTCAAGTTGGATGCTGATAGATGGATGCTTAACCTTTTTAACTGCATCACGGGCATTGGTAACCAGATTCAAAAGTATCTGCTGGAGCTGGGTGGCATCAGCCATCACATGAAGATTTGAGGCAATATTTAGATTCAGCTCAATATTTTCCGACACTGATAGCTGATGAAGGTTGATGGATTCATGGATCAGAAGGGAGAGTGAAACATTCTTTTTTTCAATGATGTCCTTTTTGGCAAAAGCAAGCATCTGCTTGATCATCTCTGTAGCACGACCTGTCAGGCTTTCAATCCGCTCCAGTCGACTGAAGGTTTCAGGCATTTTAGAGACATCTTTTTTGGCCAGATAGAGATTGCCGGTGATGCCAGCCAGCATATTGTTGAAATCATGGGCGATTCCACCCACCAATGTGCCGATGGTTTCCATTTTTTGAGCCTGCTGAAACTTCTCTTCCATGGCTTGTATCTCTGTCAGGTTCTCATGAACACCAACGAAATGGGTGATCTCTCCATGCTCATTTCGGACAGGTGAAATATTTAACGCAGCAGGATAGGTGGAGCCATCCTTTCTCTGTTCTGTAACTCTGCCTTGCCAGCCCTGACCATTGAGCAATTGGTTCCTGATCTTATCTGCCAACAGAGGATTTTTTAAGATTGCAGCCGGTTTTCCGATAACTTCTTTGGCGCTGTAGCCCGTGATTTGGGTAAAGGCCGGATTGGTGTACTCAATAATGCCATCCCGGTTTGTGATGGTGATAACTTCACCTGCCTGATCAATGGCTCGGGATAGCTTCTGTAAGCTTGCAATGCTCCGGTCGCGCTCAATGGCAAAACCCGCCAGTTTCGCAGCATTTGAGATATCAGATATCTCTTCAGGAGATGGTGCGCGTGGGTGGTCATAATACATACCGAAAGTGCCAAGGATATCGCCATCGATTGTGAGAATTGGCTCAGACCAGCAAGCCAGAAGCTTATGTGGAAGCGCCAGAGAAGTGTATGGGGCCCAGCGGGGATCATTTGCGATATCTGTAACAATCACGCGCTCTTTCAGAAATGCTGCTGAGCCGCATGAGGCAACCATCGGGCCAATCTCCAGACCTTCGACAGCGTCATTATATTCATCGGGAAGATTTGGAGCTGCGCCATTGTATAGTTTTCCATGTTTTGTCAGAAGGACGCTTGCACGCATATTTGGCGATCTTCCTTCATAAATATAAACAATCTGCTCCAGAATCGTCTCAATCGGAGCACCATGTGCAACCATCTCCAGTACGTTCGAAATGGATGTTTGAAGCACTTCGCTGCTTTTCAGACTTTGCGTTCGTATTCGAACCTGTCGACGAAGCATTACGAATTGTAAAACAAAGATCAGTAGCAGGAAGAGGAGTCCAAATATGATCAATTGCCATTTATATTGATTTAAAAGATCTGTGTACCCGGCTTCCGGATGATAGATAAATGAGTCAGGGGTGTAGTCAGTAGGCATCAATCCAAGTTCAGCATATGTTTTGGCAATCTGTTTCCAGCGGTAACCACTCATGTACCCCAGACCGACCATATCTTTCAGAATCATCTCTGCGGTTTTGGATGCCTCAAAGTAGAGCTGCCTGGAGGAGAATCCCTGAGAATTGTATTTTGTCAGGATCAGTTCAATGGTTTCATCGATATGGTCTAGCGCGTAAATCCAGCCCAGCAGTGATGCTTCGGTAAAGGCTTGGGCGCGTTGAGGGTGATTTTTGACCTCTTCATCAGATGTGATCAGAATATCACCATAGAATTCGATACCCAGTTTTTTCGGATGCAGAATCAGGTAAGGGATCCCCAGTTGCTCCAGTTGATGTGGCTGATCAGTCACATAGACAGCATAGGCATCGGTTTTGCCATCTATAAGGTCATAAATGTTATAGCTGATCTCCTGGCGGATAAAATCCTTTTCACTGACGCCGGATTTACTCATTGCGGCAATAATGTCTGCATTAAGATTTCCGGACTGAAGCATGACCCGCTTCCCGTGCAGATCAGAAAACTTTTTGATGCCTGAGTCCTCTTTGACCACAAGTGCCAGTGGAGAGTTCTGGAATATTGCCGCGAGGGCTTTGACAGGCTTTCCACTTGCGTGTGCCAGAGATACTCCGGTATCTGCCACGCCATAGCGAGCAGGGCCGTCAGTTACATAATCAATGGAAGATTTGCCCGGGCCACCTTCAATAAGGGTAACATTCAGCCCACGTCGGTCATAAAAGCCTTGCTCTTTGGCCATGTAGAGACCGGCAAACTGGAAGGCATGTTTCCATTTCAGTTGCACAGATATGTTCTCTTCAGCGGATAGGGTGAGCGGTATGGAGCATAGAAGCAGTCCGAACAGAAGTGACCTGAACAGAGTCAGGTAGGGTTTTATAGCTTCATTTAGCTGTATGGGAGAGTCTTTGAGTTTACCCTTGGCGAGCATTGTAGATGACACCTTCTCCTTCAATATATATCTGAAACAGCTCTTTTGCTTCATCTTTGCAGATATCTCTATCGACAGAGATACCACGCTTCTTTAATTCTTTAATCCATTCGGGATGTTTGGGCCCTTCGTCAAATCCGATAGCACGAGCATCTTCATCACGGGCTCCACAGACCAGGTGGCGAACACCTGACCAGGGGATGGCACCGAAACACATGGCACAGGGCTCGCAGCTGGAAACCAGTTCAAAGGGCGGCATACCTGTCGCACCAAGATCATAATTTTCCATATATTGCTGAGCAGAGCTGATCGCAATCATCTCGGCATGAGCCATGGAACAGTTGGAGGGCACAACAAGATTGACCCCTGCAGAGACCAGTTTATGGGTTTCCATATTGAATATGGCCGCACCGAAAGGCCCGCCGGTTTGGTGTTCAATATTAAGTCGGGCAAGTTCAATGACCAGCCGCATACGGGACTCAACTGTCGTATATGCCTGTTGGTGATCGGTAATAAAGCTGCCCAGCCAGTCAGGCAGGCAGAGCTGGATGTTTGGTGAAGTCATGGCGTAGTTCATCATGCTATAAAATCGATAGCAAGGTTGAGACCATTCGAAAATATATGTCGCAGATTAAATCTGTTGAAAAAGCCATTTTATTCGTCTCACCCTTGCATCACGCTTGGGCTATACTTACGATGACTCTTGGTTGGAATCTGTCACTAAGGAGCCACATTTATTGGCACAGGCAAACGTAAATTTCCGGTTGGAAAAAGGTGATCTGGACAGGCTGTTGAATGCTCTGAAACTTCAGGGTTACAAGGTTGTTGCACCTGTTGAGACAGATGGCGCAGTGATGTGGGGTCAGATTGAGTCCGCATCCGATCTGCCCTGGGGCAAAAGAGATTCTCAAAAGCCGGGTCACTACCGGCTTGAAGAGGGTGATGCCAATCGATGTTTTGATATCGTCAATGGCCCTGACTCCCTTAAGTCACTCACCTTTGCAGCTAGAGAGAAACAGACAACCATCAGACAGGATGGGGATGCCTCAACACTCACATTTTTTCCTCACAAGCCCGAGGCCGAACAGATCGCGCTGTTGGGAGCTCGTGCCTGTGACATCGCAGCACTCGGAATTCAGACAAAGGTGTTGGAAGAGGGCGAATATAGCGACCCGTTTTTCTCTGCCCGAAAGGCGGGGCTTTTGATTGTCGCTGTTCACTGTACGCGTGCAGCAGAGACATGTTTTTGTGCTTCCATGGATTGTGGGCCGAAGGCTCAGGCAGGCTTTGATATTGCACTGACTGAGCTGGATGATCTGTTTCTGATCGAATCGGGCAGTGAAAAGGGTGAGGCCATTGTCGCTTTACTTGCATTGGCTGAGGCGGGTTCAGAATTAACCGATAGAGCGGATGATAGGATTCGGGCGTGTGCCGATAGCCAGAGCCGTGAAATCAATCAGCAGGGGTTGCCACAGGCACTCTATACAGCACATGACCACCCCCATTGGGATGAGGTGGCTGAACGTTGCCTCTCCTGCAGCAACTGCACCATGGTTTGCCCCACATGTTTCTGCCATACGGTGGAGGAGGTGCCGAGTATGGATCGCAGCGAGAGTGAACGGTTCAGGGTCTGGGACTCCTGTTTTTCGCCTGAACACGGCTATATTCATGGCAAGAATATGCGACCCACAACAAGAGAGAGATACCGTATGTGGATGACCCATAAACTGGGCGGCTGGATCGATCAGTTTGGAACCTCCGGCTGTACCGGCTGTGGCCGTTGCAGCACATGGTGCCCTGCCGGAATCGATTTTGTTGAAGAGTATAAAAAAGTGAGGGAGGAGCCATGAGTAAAAAAGCCTGTCCTTCTCCCGCTTCCGTGATGCGCTCAAACCGGATTCATCCTGCGCGGATTATTGAAAAAATCGAAGAGACGCCGGGTATCTACACCTATCGCCTGCAGTTTGAAGAGCAGGAGGTTGCAGATTGTTTTGCCTTTGCAGGCGGGCAGTTCAACATGCTCTATATCTATGGCGTGGGAGAAGTGCCGATCTCCATTGTTTCCGATCCTGAAGATGCCCATATTCTTGACCACACCATTCGCGTGGTAGGCAGAGTCACCGAAGTGATCGGCAAGATGGGCGTGGGTGATGTGATGGGGGTGCGGGGACCTTTCGGAAGCGGTTGGCCGTTGGAAGAAGCGAAGGGAAAAGACGTGCTGGTGGTAACCGGTGGTCTTGGCTGTGCTCCGGTTGTGGGCGCGATTGAGTATATGTTCAGAAGACGTGAGCAGTATGGTCATATCCGCATTATGCATGGTGTGAAAACGCCAAGAGACCTGCTCTATCGGGAACGTTTTGATCAGTGGCGGAAAGAGCCGGATACCGAAGTGCTGTTGGCGAGTGATCAGCCTGAGAAGACATGGCACTACCATACAGGCGTCATCACCGAACTGTTTGATCAGGTTGAAATGAACCCGGCCAATACGGTTGTCATGATGTGCGGACCGGAGATCATGATGAAACTGGCAGCCAGACACCTGATTCGAAGAGGCCTGCCGGATCATGCGCTCTACCTCTCCATGGAACGGAATATGCAGTGCGGGATTGGCCTCTGTGGCCATTGTCAGATCGGACCCTACTTCTCCTGCAAGGATGGGCCGGTGATGCGCTATGATCTGATTGCACCGTTTTTAGCGAAGGACAATTGAGATGGCCACTTCTGATATGACTGTTTCTAAAAAAATTAAACCACGGCTCGCCGTGTTCAAGTTTGCATCCTGTGACGGTTGCCAGTTATCGATTCTGAGTCTGGATGAGGATCTGCTGATTCTGGATCAGGCTGTTGATATTGCCTATTTCCCGGAGGCCTCCAGCAAGATGCAGGAGGGGCCTTATGATGTGACACTGGTGGAGGGTTCAATCTCCACGCCTGAACATCTTCATCAGATTGCCGAGATACGTGAGCAGAGCAAGATCCTGATCACCATTGGTGCCTGTGCCACCGCTGGCGGGTTACAGGCGTTGCGTAACTTTGCCGATGCCGATCATTTTACCGAAGTGGTCTATGCACACCCTGAATATATTGAGTCACTCTCTACCTCAACACCCATCTCGGAGCATGTGAAGGTTGATTTTGAGCTGTGGGGCTGCCCGATTGATAAGCTTCAGCTGAAACAGTTACTCAGTGACCTTCTGGCAGGTGTGACGCCCAGGTTTCCGGGCCAGTCACTATGCCAGGAGTGTAAACGGAAATCAGAGGTGTGTGTTCTGGTGAGTGGCGGAGAGCCCTGTCTCGGGCCGGTAACACGTACCGGTTGCGGTGCCATCTGCCCCTCAATGGGCAAGCCGTGTTACGGCTGTTTCGGCCCGGCTGACCTCTCCTTTCCCAATGATCGGGAGCAGGCCAATGCCGCTTCATTGGCTGAACGTTTTGCTACCGAATTGAAGATGAGTGAAGATGAGATTCGAAGGCGCTTTCATCTGATTTACAGTTATATGAGTCCGTTCAAGGAGATTGGTGATGCGGACAAAAAAGGTGGGGGAAACAACTGATGAGTAGTCGATCCATCAAAGTGGATATGGTGGCCCGTGTTGAGGGTGAAGGTGCGCTGGATATCGAGATGGATGGCAATGAGATTCGTCATGTGCATCTGAAAATATTTGAGCCGCCCCGTTTCTTCGAGGCATTTCTGCAGGGGCGCCACTACTCCGAGGTCTCCGATATTGTGGCTCGAATCTGTGGCATCTGTCCGGTGGCTTATCAGATGAGTGCGGTGCATGCATTTGAGAAGCTGTTTGAGGTTAAGCTTGATCCGCAGGTTCGCAAGCTCCGGCGTCTGCTCTATTGCGGGGAGTGGATAGAGAGCCATGCTCTGCATATCTATATGCTGCATGCCCCGGATTTCCTCGGTTTTGATTCAGCATTGGAGATCAGTAAAACGGCACCGGAGGTGGTGAAGCGCGGACTCAAGTTGAAGAAGGTGGGTGATGCGATTCTGGAAACCATTGGCGGGCGTGCCATCCATCCGGTTTCACTCTGTGTGGGTGGTTTCACGCGGGTTCCGAAAAAAGAGGTGTTGGCAGAGCTGCTGGGTGACCTCTACTGGGCGCGTGATGCAGCGGTTGAGACGGTGCACTGGGTTGCGGGCCTTGATTTCCCCGACTTTTCTCAGTCTTACACCTTTATGTCGCTCAAACATGAGGATGAGTACCCATTTAATGAGGGTGATATTTTTGTCTCTGGCGCTGAAGATGATGCTCAGATTCCAGTAACAGATTATGAAGCACACTTTGAAGAGAGTCATGTAGCTCACTCCAATGCATTGCAGTGCCATTACCACAGCAAGCCCTATTTGACCGGGCCACTGTCACGCCTGAATAACAACCGTGACAATCTTCATCCTCTCTCCTCGTCCACACTGGATGTAACGGGGTTGAAGCTCCCGTTGAACAATCCCTTTCACGGGATTGTTGCCCGCAGTGTGGAGATGCTGGAGGCGATTGAAGAGGCGATCGATATTATTGAAGCCTATGACCCACCGGCAAAGCCTGTTGCTGAATATGAGGTTCGTGAAGGTAGTTGTATGGCGGCAACCGAAGCGCCGCGTGGTGTTCTCTATCACCGTTACAGGGTCAATGCCGAGGGTCTGATTGAGGAGGCGAAGATTGTGCCGCCGACTTCCCAGAATCAGTCACGTATTGAAGAGGATATCCGGATGCTGCTTCCATCCATTATTGATGAAAACGATGAGAAGATTGCTCATGAGTGTGAGCGGGTGATCCGCTGTTATGACCCCTGTATCTCTTGTGCTACCCATTTCCTGAAACTTTCGGTAACCCGGAACTGATGGGGATCGTTCGTGTGATAGGACTGGGGAACGAGTGGTCTGGTGATGATGCGGTTGGACTGATTGCAGCTCAGAAATTACGTGAGAAAAATATCCCCGATATTGAGGTCAGAGTCACTGATGTGCCTGATTGGGAGATGTTCGAGAAGCTGGTAAGTGACGATGTCCTGATATTTATCGATGCATGTGATGGTGGCGGAGAAGCAGGAGCTATTTATCAGCTACACTCGGATGAGATTATGGAGCGGGGCGTAAGACACTGCTCATCACATGGGCTTGGACTCTCGCATTGGCTATCCATGGCCGAAGTGCTGGGTAAAAAAACAGGTCGTATTCTGATCTATGCGATTGAGATTGGCGATGTGACTATGGGAAGCGGGCTTTCAAAAAAGGTTGAGAATGCGATTCCAAAAGTGCTGAATATGATAGAGAAGAAGATTGCCGGTTTAAGCATGGAGACGGCTCATGCATGAGCTCTCTCTGGCCCGTGAGATGGTGCGTATCGTGCAGATGCAGGCGGATAGTGAGCACTTTTCAAAGGTGAAGAAAATCTATCTATCGCTGGGGGCACTCTCATGTGTCTCTGCCGAATCGCTCAGTTTTGCTTTTGATGCCGTTCGAACGGATATGTTGAAAGATACCGAGCTACAGATTGAAAAAGTTCCGGTCTCTGGGCAATGTTCAAACTGCGGGGCAGAGACCGAGATGTGGCAGCATCTGGAACCCTGTAAGCAGTGTGGTACGGAAATTCTCGCCTCGGAAGGCGGAGAAGAGATCAAAGTCAGAGAACTGGAGGTCTGTTAATGTGTGGAACATGTGGCTGCGGACAGCCTGACTCAGGCTCCGTTCATTCAGAGCACTCTCATCGCCACGGACACCATCACGAAACTGAAAGCCGGAGAGTTTCAGTGGAAATGGACCTGATGGATCAAAACAGGGTTTATGCAGAAAAAAATCGAACATATTTTAATACCCATCATATGTTTACCCTGAATATGGTCTCCAGCCCCGGCTCGGGAAAAACCACACTGCTGGTCTCCATGATCAAAGCACTGGTTGGTCAGGTTGAGGTGAATGTTATCGAAGGGGATCAGCAGACCTCACTGGACGCAGATCGCATCACAGAGGCCGGAGCCAATGCTCATCAGATCAATACAGGTCAGATGTGTCATCTGGATGCGCATATGGTTGGCCATGCCGTAGAACATCTTGCACCTACTGATGGCTCTTTTCTGTTTATCGAAAATGTTGGCAATCTGATCTGTCCCGCAGCTTTTGATCTGGGGGAGCAGAAGCGGGTTGCCCTTCTTTCTGTGACTGAAGGGGAAGATAAACCGTTGAAATATCCGGACATGTTTGCATCTGCATCGGTAGTTGTGATCAATAAGTGTGACCTTCTTCCGTATGTTGATTTCGATCTGGATCAATGCCGTGAAAATATTCGCCGTATTAATCCCGGTGCAGATATTATTGAGCTCTCTGCCACAACCGGTAATGGAATGGATATGTGGCTGGAGTGGCTGAATAGTGAGCGTGATCGTTATAGGACAGCAGTTGTTGAGCAGGGTGCTGAGGATTGAGTCAACTGAAGGTTGAGTTTCAGGAGAGTGCAGCTCATTTTACTTTCCCTGATGGGATTGGGGTTTCACTCGGTGGTGGTGGGCAAGCTGTAGTTGCAACCGGAGTCGATCTGAAAAACAGCCTCTGTATGACAGCTCACGATGTTGCCGAGCTCTCTGGAGTGATGGGGGACATCAATGACCCTGCCGTTTATGAAAAGGTTGCCGATATTCTGAATCAAACAACTGGTATTGATGCGGTTGCCTGTGATCTTCATCCCGATCTCCATGCCACCCGGCTGGCTTTTCAGTTATCGGAGCGGATGGATGTCCCCCTTATTCAGGTGCAACACCACCATGCACACATTGCAGCTGTGATGGCTGAGTTTGAAATCGAAGGTGCGGCGTTAGGTCTGGCACTGGATGGTTATGGTTACGGGACGGATGCTTCGGCATGGGGTGGGGAGTGTCTCTATGTTCATGGAGACAGTTTCGAGAGAGTCGGATGCCTGAAACCGGTGGCGATGCCCGGTGGTGATGCTGCAAGCCGGGAGCCGTGGCGGATGGCCGTAGCATGGTTAAATGATGAGGAGCTGTCCGGGAGACTCTTTTCTGAGTTTCCCGTTAAAGTCATTCAGAGTCTTTGTGATTCTGAAAACAGATCGAAGACCACCAGTAGTGCCGGACGCCTGTTTGATGCGGCCAGTGCCATTGTGCTGGGTAAGACAACAGCTGCATTTGAGGGTGAGGCGGCGATTGCGCTTGAGAAGGCTGCAGCAGGAGCTAAAGATGCCGATCTGTTTTCCTATCAGCTGGAACAGACAGGCGGAGAGCTTCAGCTTGATTGTTCCGAAGTGATTTTTCAGCTCGCTGATGCTGTGTTGAATGATGATACCGGAGCCGGACTATCCCAAGCAGAGCTTTCGGCAAGTTTTCATAAAACGGTGGCAGCCGGCTTTGCTGATCTGGCGATTCGCAGTGCGGCAGAGAAGGGTGTGAAAAACATTGTACTGGCGGGGGGATGTTTTCTGAATGTGTTGTTAAATGAGCAGGTGACACAACATCTTGAGAGCGCCGGTCTGAAGGTGTTTTGCTCACAAAAGCTTCCATGTGGCGATGGTGCAATTGCTCTGGGACAGGCTTGGGTAGCCCTTCAGAAACTTCAGAAGATTCAAAAGCTAAATGGAGGGCACATCTGATGTGTCTGGCCATACCTGCACGAATTGTCAGCCTGCATGATGAAAAGATGGCAACCGTTGAGATAGGCGGCGTGCAGAGAGAAGTTTCACTGGCTCTGGTTGATGCCGCTGAAGATGATTATGTAATTGTGCATGTTGGCATTGCGATCTCGAAGCTTGATGAGGATGAGGCCCAAAAAACACTGGCGCTGTTTGCTGATCTTGAGAGCGCCCAGGATAGCTCTGGCAGATGAAGTTTATTGATGAATATCGTGATAGCACGTTGGTCAGGTCACTGCTGGAGAAGATCACTAAAGCGGCATCCCGCAGAGAGAGCTATCGCCTGATGGAATTTTGCGGTGGCCATACCCATGCCTTTTATCGTTATGGGCTGATCCCACTGTTACCTGACTCTATTGAGATGGTGCATGGGCCGGGTTGCCCGGTCTGCGTGCTTCCCATCAGCAGGATTGATGCGGCAGTGGAACTGGCTGGCAGAGAGGGTGTTATTTTCTGCAGCTATGGAGATATGCTCCGGGTGCCCGGTTCAAATGGTAAAAGTCTGCTGAAAGCCAAGGCTGAAGGTGCAGATATTCGGATGATCTATTCGCCACTTGATGCAGTGAAAATAGCCGGGCAGAACCCGGATTCTCAGGTAATCTTTTTTGCCGTTGGCTTTGAGACCACGGCACCGGCGACTGCTTTGGCACTGAAGCAGGCTGAGCAGCAGAAAGTCGATAACTTCTACGTGTTTTGTAACCATGTTCTTACACCGCCGGCCATGCAGGCAGTCCTTGATTATGACGGCAGTTCTGATGGTGAAGAGGCCGGGGATGGATGTCTGATTGACGGCATTGTCGGGCCGGGACATGTCAGTGCCATTATTGGCAGTGGTGCCTACTCATTTGTGGCTGAACAGAACCGGATTCCATTGGTGATATCAGGATTTGAACCGGTCGATCTTCTCGAAGCGGTTCTCATGCTTGTTCATCAGATCAATGAGGGTAGGGCAGAGATCGAAAATCAGTATGCCCGTGTCGTAAAGGCTGAAGGCAATCCCGAAGCGATCCGCTTGATGGATGAGGTTTTTGAACTGCATGGCAGTTTTGAATGGCGTGGATTTGGCATGCTTGCCAACAGTGCGCAGAAGCTTTCGTCAACCTATGCTGCTTTTGATGCTGAACTGCAGTATCAGGTTGAATATCCCAAGGCTTCAGATCATAAAGCGTGCCGATGTGCCGATGTGCTTCGTGGTCTGATCCAGCCCGAAAAATGCAGCGTGTTCGGAAAAGTCTGCAGGCCTGATAATCCGCTGGGTGCATGCATGGTTTCATCCGAAGGCGCATGTGCCGCTGCATACAGTTATGGCGGTGCCATGGAAGTAAATCATGGGAGCTGATTAATGAGTCGAAGACTGGATATCGAGCATGGGGTTATTGATATGAGTTTTGGTGCCGGAGGCATGGCTTCTGCACAGCTTACCCGTGAGATTTTCGCACCCGAACTTTCCAATCCCATTCTTGATCGGATGGAGGATGGTGCAGTGATAGGTATGCCCTCAGGGCGATTGGTGGTATCGACTGATTCACATGTGATTTCCCCCATCTTTTTCCCGGGTGGTGATATCGGCAGTCTGGCTATTCATGGCAGTGTGAATGATGTGTCGATGATGGGAGCAACACCCTTGTATATGAGTGTGGGATTTATTATCGAAGAGGGGACTCCTTTCTCAACATTGAAACGGGTTGCTGAATCGATGGGCAGAGCGGCCAGAGATGCCGGTGTCTCCATCGTGGCGGCAGATACCAAGGTGGTGAAAAAAGGAGAGGCGGATCAACTCTATATCACCTCAACATGTTTTGGCGTCGTAGCGGAAGATGTTCAGATAGGCGCAGACCGGGCCAGAGAGGGGGATAGCGTGATTGTCTCCGGGTTTATCGGTGATCATGGAGCTGCAGTACTGGCCTGCCGGGAAGAGTTCGGAATGAAAGTTGACCTGCAATCCGATAGTCAGTCTCTGGGAGACCTGGTGGCTATCATGTTGGCGAGCGGTGTTGATATCCGCTGTATGCGTGATCCCACCCGTGGCGGCCTGGCCACTTCGCTGAATGAGATTGCGGCCACATCAGGTGTGGGAATTGAGATTAATGAGAGTGCTGTTCCCGTTCGTGAAGGTGTTCGGGCGGTGAGTGAACTGCTTGGACTTGATTCACTCTACTTTGCCTGTGAAGGGCGGTTGGCTGTAATCTGTGCAGCCAAAGATGCAGATAGACTTCTGGCCTGCATGCAGAGTCATCCTAAAGGAGAACATGCTGCCATCATTGGTGGAGTGACGGGCAAGCGGGAGATTCCTTTGATACTGCATTCAACGTTTGGTGGCAGCCGGGTTGTTTCGGTTTTGACCGGTGATCAAATGCCACGCATCTGCTGAGGGTTTTTCCACCTTGAAAGTTCTGTTCTGAAAAGAAAAAGGGCTCGCAGTGATTAGCTGCGAGCCCTTTATTTATTTGGTTGCGGGGGCCGGACTTGAACCGACGACCTTCGGGTTATGAGCCCGACGAGCTACCACTGCTCCACCCCGCGTCAGTGTTTGTTGTGTACTGAAGCGCGGCGAACTATAGGGGGAGTAGATGTGCTGTCAACCTACTTAAATGCAGGTGGTTAAGGTTAACCGGTAAAGCAGACTCATAAAATCATAATTCAATTTCACTACTGTAGGGATAGCACTGTTTCCTCCGTACCAGATCTGAAATTTCTTAACCGCTTATCATTTTGACTTTTGCTTAAATTCCTATCACAGAAAGCCTATCGATCCATTGTATTGTGGTGTTGGTTGAAGCCTGCTGATCCTGGGGCTAAACCGCTTTAAAGGGGGCGAAAATGCTTCTCTTGTTATA
The DNA here is from genome assembly GCA_040326115.1 of Mariprofundaceae bacterium. Classification (GTDB taxonomy): domain Bacteria; phylum Pseudomonadota; class Zetaproteobacteria; order Mariprofundales; family Mariprofundaceae; genus WSZY01. Next base: position 18,990 of record JBEQLD010000018.1, read on the forward strand.
TATAAATTATTTTACGAATGATTAAATTGATATTTAATTCGTTTGAATAGAACGCTAAATCGTGAATAGGCCAAGCTTTCATAAACCATTAATAATAAAAGAGAAAATAGCAATCTATGTATTGGCATAGCTGTTGCTTGGCTACATAGACTCTGGGGTACTTTGAGTTGAGGAGATTTTGAAATGGATCAAATTACAATCGAACCGAATGTATGGATTATTACTGAAGGCAATACGCCCGCCTATTACATTTATGAATTGGTTAGCGGAAGTGTGACCATCTACCGTCATGGTGCGAAGGTGAATACACATGAGGTGAAAGCCGGTGGGGACACGATCTTTCTGGGGATAATCGCCGCAATGAGAGATGACCGGTTCAATGTCGCATCTGTGCGAACTGAGAGTGAGGTAAAGGTTATCAGGCATTCCATCGATCAGGTATGGGGGATTCTTAAGAATGAAATTCCGGCTGATCTGAAATTCAACGTCAACACGATGATTGAAGCCATCTCCATTAAGAATGAGATAGATAGTTTGAATGACCAGTTGGCGGCTATGCCGAAAGTCACTGTGCAGATCCCCGGAGATGTAAGGGGCGAAGCCAAAACTGTCATTAACGAGGTGGTGAAACTTTATAGTGGCGTGGTTAAGTAACGCTGCTTGTTACCTACTCAGGAGATGCTGAAAGATGAAAGCATCTGAAGAGGGTCAGGAGAGTTTCAACTCTCAGCATGTCTGGGATCGCTCGGTAAGAGTGTTTCACTGGATCAATGTTATCTGCGTGATTGGATTGATCAGTGTTGGTCTGGCAATTTTATATAACAAAAGTTTTGGTGTAAGTCCTGACGGAAAAATTCTGTTAAAAACCATACATGCCTATTTTGGATATCTGTTTGTTATTAACTTGACCTGGAGATTGATCTGGATGTTTCTGGGCAATCAATACTCAAGCTGGAGAGCGATTTTACCTGTTGGGAAAAGATACGTTGAATCTCTAAAAGTGTTCATGAAAGGCATGAAAGCCGGGACTCCACCGAGCTATTTAGGCCATAACCCCGTTGCAAAGCTGATGATAACACTTCTGTTTATTTTGCTTATGATGCAAGCAGTTACAGGGCTTGTGCTGGCTGGAACAGACTTGTACCTGCCACCGTTCGGTCATGAAATAGCAGAATGGGTTACCGGTTCCGGTGAAGATCACAGTAAACTGGCAGATCTCAAGCCCGGCTCAAAAGAGGGCGTGGACCCTGAAGGTTATAAAGAGATGCGCGAGTTCAGATCGCCATTTATTACCCTGCACAAATATGCTTTTTTCGTTCTGTTGGGAGCCATGTTTTTACATATTTTAGGCGTCATTGTCTCAGAAATAAGAGAGAGATCCGGACTGGTCTCCGCCATGTTTACAGGAAATAAAATGCTCTCAAAGAGAGCTGTTGATTCTGATGATAATGAGTAGATCAAACTTCTGATAACCACCTCGATTCCAATGCGATAAGGCCTGCCTGTTTCTACAGGGTTTGCTGACCACCATATTCCATTCTGTTTTCAAAAACCGCCCAGACGGAACACTCACTTTAGGTAGCCTGGATTCTCTCTTTTGAACTGGAAATCTCCTTAAAATGATCCGTATGCTTTCCTGTCGTGCCGCATGGATTATTCAACGAATGATTAAACTGAGACCTAATTCGTTTGAATAGAATGCTAAAAGTAACCCATACATCATTCACTTAACTTATTAATACTAAAGGAACTATTCTATTATTTTTGTTGGCATAGTTGTTGCTAAATAGCTTCAGAAGCTCTGTGCAGTCATTGGAGATGAAATGTTTTCCGCTGCGCAGTAAGGCCAACGCAATGAGTTATATGTTAACCGGTAAGGGGGACAAAAATGGACGAAAATGAAGATCAGTCTGGTGAATATACCTGGGGGCCAAAATTACTGGTCGCTGTATTGGTGGGAATGTTGATTTTTTTCTGGTGGTTGCTGCTCTATTCGCACGGTGTTGTCAGTCATCATTGATCCATCAAATTTATTGAATATGAAATTTTGTTTTTTTCAAACTGCTAGCTGTTTAGTTGCCATGGGAGGTTTAACGTGAATCTGAATAATCCAATTATCGCCTGGGGCGGTGCAATTGTAGTGACGTTGCTGTTTTTTTACGGACTGGATCATTTTATTATGAGTATCCAGGACTTGCCGTTGAATATGAATCTGACTCCGGCTCAGTAAGCAGTCATAAGTAGATAGGGAGATATATAGATGTTTACTAATCGAATAAATCAGGGTGGCTTTTCGCTATGGCGGAATGTAACCATTTGTATGGGCCTGTTGCTGGTCATGGCTATCAGCGTGCCGGCTCTTTCATCACTATCGAGCCAGATTGGCCTGTCGATAGCGGATTCCGGCCTTTTTTCCATCACAGAGGCTTTCGCTGAAGAGGCGGTAGCCGCAGAAGGCGAGGCTGAAGAGGCAATCACTGCACCGCAGCCCGAGGCTAAAGACTATCCGGATGTAGGCACATCCAGCCGTGGTATTGTCTGGATTCTCGCCCAGATGCATCTCTATTTTGCAGCCTTTATTCTGGCTGTACCGATCTTTGTCGTATTGATCGAGTGGATCGGTGTTAAAACTGGTGATGAACGTTATGAGATGATGGCTAGAGAGTTTATGAAAGTCTCCATGACCGCGTTCTCTATTACCGCTCTGTTTGGCGGTGCACTGGCGCTGGCGTTGTTCCTGCTCTATCCGGACTTTATGAGTTATATGATGCATGTGTTTGGTGCACAGATGCTCGTCTATGCATTTCTCTTCTTTGCCGAGAGTTTCTTTCTCTATACCTACTACTACAGCTGGGATGCACTCAGATACGGGAATCAGAAATATGCCCATATCTCGCTGGGCATCATGCTCAATATCGCCGGCACAACACTGATGGTGGTATCCAACTCCTGGGCGACTTTCATGATGGCGCCATCGGGCGTGAATGAAGTCGGTGTCGTGGTTGGTAATATCTGGGATATTATGAAGGGTCCATTGTGGAACCCGATTAATCTGCATCGTGTGATCGCCAATATCGCCTTTGGTGGCGCGGTGGTCGGTGCATATGCAGCCTTCAAATTCCTCAGCGCTAAAGATCCGGAGCAAAAGGCGCACTACGACTGGATGGGTTATCAGTCCAACTTTATTGCCGTGCTAGGCTTTCTACCGCTGCCGTTTGCAGGCTATTATTTGATGGCCGAAGTTTATGCGTACTCCCAGACCATGGGTATTACCGCCATGGGCGGTATTCTGGCCTGGCTGTTTATCGTGCAGGCGGTGCTGATTGGTACCATTCTGCTGGCAGTTAACTACTACCTCTGGTCGGGTATGTCGCGAACAGAAGGTTCAGTACGTTATATGTATATGATCAAGTATATTGCTGCCGTACTGGTGGTCTCATTCCTGACCTGGGTAACGCCGCATACACTGCTGTTGACCGGCGCTGAAATCAAACTACTGGGTGGCACCCTTCACCCTATGTTGGGCCCACTCGGTATCATGCCGGCGAAGAATATCGCCGTGAATCTGATGTTGATCTTCACCTTCCTCTCCTTCCAGCTCTACAGGCGTTCGGATAAGGAAACTACGGTCTCCTGGGCCAATGCAGGTAATGCGCTGATGGTGGCCATCTATGCGGTTGCGATCATCAATGTGGTCTTTGCCGGTGTCTATTATGGCTACTTCACCAACACCGTATACAAGGTCGGCTCTTCCGTGATGCAGGTCTGCTCGACGCTGGTGGTGATTATTGCAGGTATGACCATTGACGCCTTTATGTATAAAGGTGCGAAGACCATGCCAACTTACTGGGGCAGGGTGACTAACCGCTCTCAGTATGCGCTGTTTGCTCTACCCATCGCCTTTACCTGGCTGATGGCGTTGATGGGTTATGTGCGTTCTTCGGTGCGCACCCACTGGCATATCACCGATATCATGCGTGACAATTCACCGGATAACTTCATCCCGGCAATTGGTTATGCCGGTAATATGATGACCATTGCGACGATAGGGTTTGTATTGCTGATCCTGTTTGTTTTCTGGGTGGCCAATCTGAGCAGTCAGAAACAGCTGCCCCCGGCATCTGCCCGGACAGGGGGTGAGTCATGAAGGTATTAGCAAATGTACTCGGTTTCTCACTGGTCATGATTGTGATCTTTACGTTGATCACCAATCTTCTGCCACAGGTGGAGGGTGAAGCACCGGTGGCAACCAAGATTGATCTGGATTCTTTGACACCGGAAAGTTATGCATCACTGGGTGAGGCCCTGTTTAGCGGCAAGGGAACCTGCACGCTGTGCCATAATGCGCTTGGTCGTGCACCTGATATCCTGAAGGTAGATATGGTCTCCACTGTGAAAGCCCGTTTGGCTGATGCCAGCTATAAGGGTCAGAGCACGGATATGGAGAGCTACATCCGTGAATCCATGATTGAACCCAGCGCCTTTGTGGTAGCCGGGTTTGGCAAGAAGGGCGCACCTGATGTGAGTCCGATGCCGAATGTTGCAAAAGCGCCACTCACACTCTCTGAGATTGAAATCAATGCATTGATTGCCTTTCTTCAATCCAAGGATGGCGGTGAGATCACTGTGCCTATGCCAAGTGCCGATGCAGCACCCGTGGCAGATGAGGGCGATGAAGAAGAAGATGCCATGGCTGAAACAGCCGAGGATGCGATGAGTAAGTTCGGTT
>JBEQLD010000190.1:0-679 GCA_040326115.1 Mariprofundaceae bacterium
TTCAGCTGTACTGGATCCCAGGTCTGTCACTGGAGCAGCTTCCGTTTGGGGGGCTGCTTGTTCTGCTTCAGGCTCTTGTGCATAAATAACATTGGATGCCAGCATAAAGAGCATCCCGGTTACAGCTATTAGCGCAAATAACTTTTTCATGATCTGTTTTTTAGATTTGTTATAAGTTTAACGAAAATAATGATTCTTGATTATAATAATACAATAATATGCAAAAACTTCCTTATAATTTGTTCCTTACCACCTCATCCAGTTTAGCAACGCACACTCAAACTCACACTCGAACCCATGCTTTCCTGCGGAGAGAGAGGGATTCGAACCCTCGATACCACTCCACGTAGTATACACGCTTTCCAGGCGTGCGCCTTAAACCGCTCGGCCACCTCTCCAAGCTCAAAAACGAGGGCGCAAATTACAAAAAAAATAAATACATACAACTTTACAAAATAGTAATTTCGCCGTTAATCGGTTTATTCAAAAGTAGTTTAAGGTCCTTTACTGCCAGCCCCTTGCCAAGGAGGAACATTAGTTTTGTGACCGCGGCTTCGGGTGTGATATCATAACCGCTTATAACACCTGCACGCAACAGATGTTCACTGGTTTCATACCGACCCATTTCCACCCTGCCCTGAGTGCACTGCGTAATATTAAGGAAGATAATGCCTCTGTC
>JBEQLD010000191.1:0-668 GCA_040326115.1 Mariprofundaceae bacterium
TGCCGACTGTCCTGAAAGATTATGACTCCGATAAAATTATCGATGAAGTCAAAACGTCCGGCATTCGTGGCCGTGGCGGTGCGGGTTTCCCGACCGGCTTGAAGTGGTCATTTGTACCACGCAATACTGGCAAGCCAACCTATCTTCTCTGCAATGCGGATGAGGGTGAGCCCGGCACATTTAAAGATCGTGATATTATGCGTTTTGATCCCCACCTGTTGATTGAAGGAATGATCATGGCCGGTTTCGCGCTCGATGTTCGGGATGCTTATATCTATATCCGTGGTGAGTTCCTGCATGAAGCCAATGTGCTTAATGCAGCGATTGATGAGGCGTATGCAGCTAATCTTCTCGGTGAGAATATTTTAGGTACAGGCTTTAGCATGAATCTACTGGTTCATCGTGGTGCCGGTGCGTATGTGTGTGGTGAAGAGACTGCGCTGATTGAATCACTCGAAGGCAAAGCGGGCCGTCCTCGCTTTAAGCCGCCTTTCCCTGCTGTTGAAGGTTTTTACGGCTGCCCAACCGTGGTGAACAATGTTGAGACGCTTGCAACTATTCCAGCCATTCTGAAGCACGGCGGTGCATGGCATGCTGCGATTGGCATTCCTAATAATACTGGTTGCAAGATTTTCTCTGTTTCCGGCCATGTAAACAAACCGGGTAAC
>JBEQLD010000192.1:0-659 GCA_040326115.1 Mariprofundaceae bacterium
CTGTGAGAGTCGATGTGTGGCCCACTGATCCAGTGGCTGACGATCTTTAAGATCAACGCCGTCAGATACAGGATCAAAGCTATCAAGGTTACCAAGCAGGAATCGAACCGTGTTGCGGATTCTGCGATAGGAATCGGCCAGCTGTTTTACAATCTCATCAGAGATACGGATATCCGCCGAGTAATCAGACGATGCAATCCAAAGACGTAGAATGTCCGCGCCCATCTGTTGGATGATTTTTTGTGGTGCAATGACATTGCCCTTTGATTTGGACATCTTGTTGCCGTTTTTATCCACCACAAATCCATGAGTCAGCACGCCTTTAAAGGGAGCTACTCCACGTGTTCCAACACTTTCCAATAGTGAAGACTGGAACCAGCCACGATGCTGATCAGAGCCTTCAAGATAGAGGTCGGCCGGGCTGGATAGCTCATCACGTTGCTCAAGTACACAGGCATGGGTGGAGCCGGAGTCAAACCAGACATCGAGGATGTCGGTCTCTTTCTCAAATTCACTACCGTTACAATTCGGGCAGTTTGTGCCTTCAGGAAGGAACTCGGTCACATCTTTGGCAAACCAGACATCAGCGCCACTGGCTTCAACCTGTTTGGCAATGCCTTCAACAATCTCCGGTGTAGTCACGCTGTGTGACTCACAGG
>JBEQLD010000193.1:0-558 GCA_040326115.1 Mariprofundaceae bacterium
GCCCGTTCAACAAGCGCACTCAGACTTTTGAGCTCGGCCTTATCGCGGGGTACAAACGTTTCGTTGCCAGCATCATCTTTTATGAGGTTGCCACCGACAATGACAGCAACTGAAATCTTTTTAATCGCGCCATAAGGAATAACCTTACGCTCGGATGTTAAACTGATTTCATAATTCGATGTGCTTTCACTACGGTTGGCCTGCTCTCCGGCAGCGGCCCCAGAAGTTGCTCCACTAGTTGCCGGATTGGCGCCCGGTGTATTGGATGCCACGCCCGGCACACCCATCGGCATATCATCAGAGGCAGTGCGGCTCTCCGAAATAGTTTTCTGGCTGCGAATCACCTGCTCATCAGGATTATAACGCTGGCTATTCTGTTCTACATGTTCGCGGTTAATATCTGTAGTCACCCGAACTACAGCTTGCCCGCTACCAACAACCTGCTCCAGCATGCCTGTCAACCGCCCTTCAAGGCGATGCTCCAGCAGTGTCTGATACTCCTGCATGGTCTGTCCTTCACTGGAAGGTTGTTTATCATCGGTAGCCGAAAGAAGGTTC
>JBEQLD010000194.1:0-235 GCA_040326115.1 Mariprofundaceae bacterium
AGTGAAATCACCTCTATGGCTCAATCGTATGAAGATACTGTCAAATCTCATGAACTCATGGAGCAACAGTTTCTTCAGGCCCAGAAGATGGAAGCCATGGGAACACTGGTTGGTGGTATTGCCCATGATTTCAATAACATTCTTGCTGGTATGAACAACAATCTCTATCTGGCAAAAAAGAAGGTAGATGATCCGGATCTGTTGAAGAAGCTCTCCAGCATTGAGCAACTCTCTC
>JBEQLD010000194.1:245-526 GCA_040326115.1 Mariprofundaceae bacterium
GCTGATCTGATCAAGCAGCTGCTCACTTTTGCCCGTAAAGACCGGGTCACTATGAAGCCACTTCAACTGATCCCCTTCATTAAGAGAACACTCAAATTTATCCGTTCATCAGTACCTGAAAATATCGAAATACTTCATAATATTAGCAAGGATTCATTACAAATCAGCGGCAATGAAACACAAATTCATCAGGTGCTTATGAACCTGATCAACAATGCGCATGATGCAGTTAAGGGAGTGGAAGGTTCACAAATTACCGTAAGGCTTAAGGCGTTCCATGC
>JBEQLD010000195.1:0-507 GCA_040326115.1 Mariprofundaceae bacterium
GGTAGTTAAGGCCACCGTTGGAGCTTTTTTGGTAGTTAAGAGGATTATTCTGGTTCCAATTCGGTAGTTAAGGCCACCATTGGAGCTTTTTTTGTAGTTGGAAAATTAAAGTTGGGCTCATAACCCGAAGGTCGTCGGTTCAAGTCCGGGCGATCCATCACATTAATAATATAACTATTTAGTTTTTATCGCGAATTTTATTTTCTACTTTTTCATATACCAGAAAACATACCAACACTATTACCTGCAGAATTACGGGGACAGTATACTTAATTCGCTCTCTCATCAGAAAACTACCGTGGCGGTGGGAGTGATTCGGGGCTTCCTGCCCCTCACCCTGCGGGCGGCCTAAAGGCCGTCCAAGCTGGCTTTCCTGCCAGCTTGTCGAACAGGGTGCTCTCCCTGACACATTCATCAAACAGAAAGGGCTCCCGATTGGGAGCCCTTTCTGTTTGGTGGAGGCGGTGGGAGTCGAACCCACGTCCGAAAACCATCAGCCAGTGGTTC
>JBEQLD010000196.1:0-507 GCA_040326115.1 Mariprofundaceae bacterium
AAATTTTTGTGATATAATTAAAATATTCATACATTTGCGAACCGATTTTGGAGGGTATTTTTTGAGGATATTCCGCGATCGCCGATGTAGCTCAGTTGGTCAGAGCAGCTGATTTGTAATCAGCAGGTCGGGGGTTCGAATCCCTCCATCGGCTCTGAGCTAAGAAAGCGTACTTTAATTTACTGATATGAAGGGGAGATACCAAAGTGGCCAACTGGGGTAGACTGTAAATCTACTGTCGTACGACTTCGGAGGTTCGAATCCTTCTCTCCCCACTTACTTGATGGAGAAATCAAGCGGGAATAGCTCAGTTGGTAGAGCACAACCCTTCCAAGGTTGGGGTCGCGAGTTCGAGCCTCGTTTCCCGCTCATTGAGGCCGATGTAGCTCAGGGGTAGAGCGCGTCCTTGGTAAGGACGAGGTCACCGGTTCAAATCCGGTCGTGGGCCCCATGTCACGCAGGCAAAGAGTTGAGGAGAAATCGATGGCTAAGGAAAAATTCAATCGC
>JBEQLD010000197.1:0-504 GCA_040326115.1 Mariprofundaceae bacterium
ACCTTTACGGTTCCCAGAAGTGATTACGCAGCAACGATGGATCTGCTCAAATCAACATGTGAGAAGATGCAGGCACGTGATGTGCTTGGTGATAACACCGTGGCCAAAGTGTCCATTATTGGTGTGGGCATGCGTTCACACACAGGCATCGCCAGAAAGATGTTTGAGACTCTGGCTAAAGAGAGCATTAATATTCAGATGATTACAACCAGTGAAATCAAGGTGACGGTCGTGATTGAAGAGCAGCATGTGGATCGGGCTGTGCAATCGCTTCATACCGAGTTTGGACTGGATCAGCCTGAATCGTAAGCTTCGCAAACCCGAGCAAAACTTGCAAATTGCCTCATTTGAGTCTATTTATAGGCAGGAGAGAGGAAATCCATGCTGATACTTACTCGAAAATCCGGTGAAACCATCACCATAGGTGAATCAATACAGATTCGTGTCCTGGCTGTTAAAGGCGGGCAGGTGAGAATTGGCATTGATGCACCTCGTGAAGTGTCC
>JBEQLD010000198.1:0-503 GCA_040326115.1 Mariprofundaceae bacterium
CCTCCATCAGGTGTCCAAAATGTGAAAGCAGATGGGTTCGCTGGGCCATATCAAACAAACCCCATAATGACTGGTTGCCATGGCTATACCGGTTCACCGAGTGCCCTTCCTGTGGATACACAAATAGTGGCAACGAATGACTGCTTTCGGCCAAAAGCGGACATTCAGGGATTGCTAATAGACAAGCGTTTACCCCGTCGAACTCGACCGCCTGGTTAGACCATTTATTATTTCTGAGGACCATATGCCCAACCACCATAAAGTTTACCTGCAGCAACACCAAAGAATGTTTTATTTTCTTCTTTTCTATAGACAGCCAAGTGGTCTGTAATGCGGAAAGAAGGGGATCTCGGTTGATTTCCTACAGATGAATAGAACCAAATTTCTGTGAAATTAGTAATGTCTGATACTTTAGGAACTTTTTCTTTGATATCTTTGACTATGCTGTTAACTCCTTTTTGGGTTAGCACAACTTCAGGTTTGGCTACTACCCATAATATTTT
>JBEQLD010000019.1:0-23680 GCA_040326115.1 Mariprofundaceae bacterium
CGATCAAATCGGCATAACCCAGTGCCAGCCATGAGCCAAGCCCTGCACCTGTTACAAAATCACCATCTTTACCGAAAACCGCTGCAGATTCGTAATATCCTGTCCCCGATTCATAAAGAGCCATGCGCATAAACTGATCAAATGGAATCCATCCACCTGCATCCTTAATGTTCTGTGCTATGATTACTTCCAGATCGGAAGCATTATGGTTGACGCTCATCTCACCCCCGACTAACTTAGCGCCAATCATATAAGATGATTTCATAGAAAGTCATCAACACGCCCAAGGATGGGTGTGCAAATCAAGATCTTGCATCGCAAGTTGTTGATTTGAAAGGAAAGTGAAAATAACACTTTTCTCTTTCCGTGGAGTGAAAAGACCACGGACAGGCTTTTTACGACTTCATCATTTTTTAAACCATGAGGATTACAATGTCATCTGATAAGATTATTCATGTAAGCGACGATAGTTTTGAAACCGATGTACTAAAAGCATCCAATGCGGTACTGGTTGATTTCTGGGCGCCATGGTGCGGTCCTTGCAAACAGATCGCACCCATTCTGGATGAAATTTCCAGTGAAATGGGCGATAAGGTTACGATTGCCAAAATTAATATTGATGACAATCCAAACACCCCCGGACGCTATGGCGTACGCGGTATCCCAACCCTGATGCTGTTTAATGATGGCAACGTTCAGGGCACCAAGGTAGGCGCTGCCAACAAGAGCAAGCTCATCGAGTTCATTAACGAACATCTGAGCTGATCAGCGTTTGCATCAATTCTTAAAAGGCAGGGTAATCCCCTGCCTTTTTTATTTACACTATGTATGGTTCGAATGGGTTCAGAATTGATATTCTCATAAGCAGGACGAGGAAAACAAGCCATGTCAGGACATAACAAATGGTCCAGTATCAAACACAAAAAAGCAGCTACAGATGCCAAACGCGGCAAGATTTTCACACGTTATATTCGAGAAATCACTGTAGCAGCCCGTGCTGGCGGCGATGATCCCGATGCCAACCCCCGTTTAAGATCCGCGATCACTGCAGCCAAGGGCGTTAACATGCCCAAAGATAACATCGAACGCGCCATCTCCCGTGGTGCCGGTGGTGAAGAAGGCGTTAATATCGATGAGATCCGTTACGAAGGTTATGGACAGGGCGGTGTAGCCATCATCGTGGATTGCATGACCGACAACCGCAACCGCACTGTCTCCGATGTTCGCTCCGCCTTTACCAAGGGTGGTGGAAACATGGGAGAATCAGGCTGTGTTTCCTGGATGTTCCATCAAAAAGGACATTTCTTCTTTGACCGCAACGAGACAGATGAAGAGAGCATAATGGAAGTCGCCATGGATGCCGGCGCAGAAGATATTCAGGACAATCCGGATGCAGGATACATCGAAGTCACCAGTGAGCCTGCTGATTTCACTGCTATTCATGATGCATTTGAGGCTGCAGACTTGAAATCCCAACACTCTGAAGTCTCATGGATACCGGAAAACAGTATTGTCATTGAAGGTGACGCAGCCGAGAAACTGCTGGCACTCATAGAGAGGCTTGAAGAGCTCGACGATGTTCAGAATGTCTATGCCAACCATGACATTTCGGATAAAGAATTAGCACGAATCGAAGGTTGATGGATAGATGGGTGGAAGAATAAGAATTCTTGGTGTGGATCCGGGTTCGGTAAAAACGGGCGTCGGAATCATTGATGTTCAGGGGAACCGCCTGATTCATGTGCATCACTCTGTGATCCGCTGTGGCAGTGGAGAGTTTACTGAAAGACTGAACATCCTCTTCTCAGAACTTAAAAAAATCATTGCCGAATACCAGCCGGACTCTGCAGGTATGGAAGATGTATTTGTCTCTAAAAATGTTGCCTCCGCACTAAAACTGGGACAGGCCAGAGGCGCATTGATTGCTGCCTGTGGTGATTCAGGGCTTCAGGTTTCCCCTTACTCACCCACTAAAGTAAAACAATCCACCGTTGGACATGGTAGAGCTGACAAACTTCAGGTTCAGCACATGATTAAACTACTGCTCAAACCACCAATGCCACTGCCGGAAGATGCAGCCGATGCGCTTGCTGTATGCATCTGCCACGCGCATCATGCGCCCATGAATAAACTGCTCAGCACTCCAGAGGCCAAATAACAGTGATAGGCTGGTTAACAGGCACCATTCGCGACCTTGACCCGGCAGGCTCTATTCTGCTTGAGACCCATGGCGTCGGTTATGATGTTGCGGTCAGCATTCAAGCGCTCTGCACCCTCAAACAGGGAGAACAGGCAAGTCTCTATATCCACAGTCACGTTAGAGAAGATCAATTTACCCTGTTCGGATTCAATTCGATTCAGGAGCGGGAGCTATTCCGCAAGTTGAACACGGTATCAGGTATTGGCGCCCGAATTGCACTGAATCTAATGTCCGGCATGCCGGCTTCCGAGCTTCTACAGGCCATCGAAAATGCAGATGATGTTGCGATCGCCCGCACTCCCGGAATAGGTAAAAAGACAGCTCAGCGACTGATCCTTGAACTCAAAGGAAAACTTACCCTTGATGATACTGGAGAGTCTGCGTTACCTGATGAGGCCAGTGATATCCGATCCGCTCTTCTGAATCTCGGATACAAGCCGGCCCAAGTTGATAAAGCACTTAAAGGAATTGATCTAACCGTTGGTTTTGATGGGGCTTTCCGATCTGCACTTAAGGGTATTTCATAATGCCTGACGAGACTGATAACGACATGATAAACGAACTCGATGAAGAACGAATCCTGAACGCAAATCAACGTTCGGAAGATTGGGATGTTGCCCTTCGTCCTAAACGACTGACTGAATATGTTGGTCAGGAAAAGATATGCAGCAACATTGCCGTCTATATCGAAGCTGCCAAACGTCGTTCTGAAGCACTGGATCATGTACTCCTGTTTGGCCCTCCGGGACTCGGTAAAACCACTCTGGCCAATATCATAGCAACCGAACTTGAGAGCAACATTCGCGCCACATCAGGGCCTGTTATTGAACGACCGGGTGATCTGGCCGCCATGCTGACCAACCTTGAAGAGGGTGATGTTCTTTTTATCGATGAAATTCATCGCCTCTCACCTCAGGTAGAAGAGATTCTCTACCCTGCTCTGGAAGATTTTCAGCTCGACATCATGATTGGTCAGGGTCCGGCTGCCCGTTCGATCAAGATGGATCTGCCGCGTTTCACTCTCATCGGCGCCACTACACGCGCAGGACTGCTTACCAACCCGTTAAGAGATCGTTTTGGTGTCATCGAGCGGCTGGAATTTTATAGTGATGATGAGCTGGCCACGATTGTTCACCGCTCAGCAAAACTCCTCGAGATTAAATCGGACGAAAGCGGGGCTATGGAAATCGCCAAACGATCACGTGGCACACCCAGAATTGCCAACCGCCTGCTACGCAGAGTGCGGGACTTTGCCGAAGTGGAACATGGTGGATTCATTGATCAGAAGGTTGCCGATCATGCATTGGCACGACTGGAAGTGGATCATCTGGGTCTGGATAACCTCGACCGGAAGTTGCTACTCTGTCTCATCGACAAATTCGCAGGTGGCCCGACAGGTCTGAACACGTTGGCAGCAGCCATTTCAGAAGAGCGTGACACCATTGAAGATGTACTTGAACCCTACCTGATGCAGGAGGGTCTGATTGCACGAACGCCGAGTGGCCGCGTCGCAACACCTCTCGCCTATACACATCTCAACCGGGATCTGCCTGATGCCATCAAGCAGGGCTCCCTGATATGAAGAATCCATGAGCTATGTCAGTCATCGCTTTCAATTTCGCGTCTATTATGAGGACACGGACCACGGTGGTGTTGTCTACTATGCCAACTATCTGAAATTCATGGAGCGTGGCCGCACTGAATACCTACGGGCTGCCAATATTGAGCTTGATGAGGTTGAGTCGGGTTACGGCGTCCTGTTTGCCGTGACCGAGGCCAACATCCGCTATATCTCCCCTGCTCTATTCAATGACCTGCTGGAAGTTGACAGCGTGCTCACAGATGCACGTGGCGCACGCATGGGTTTCAAACAGCAAATTTGGCGCATGCATCGAAATTCTGATACGCAAAATGAGACGCGCGACACATTGTTGGCAGAGGCAGAGATTAAACTTGCCTGTATAGACAGAAGCGGAAATGCAAAGCGCATACCTGCATCACTGCTTCCCGCCCTGCAAATTCATAAGAGCAACACCCCCGGTAAGGAGCGTTAAATGGCTGAACAATTGACTATATGGAGTCTGATTCTTGGAGCAGGTTTTGTCGTAAAAGCCGTGCTGGTACTGCTGATACTGCTCTCTGTGATGTCATGGGGCATTATCTTTAATAAATGGCGCGTCTACCGGAAAACCAAGCATGATGCAGAGACCTTCTCAGCATCATTCTGGGGCGGTTCGGATATGGATACGCTGCTGGCTGGCATTCCACAACAGTATAAAAACAGCCCGCTTCCCAATATTTTTCAAGCCGGATACCGTGAATACATGCGCCATCGCAGAGACTCGGATGAAAAAAAAGATGGTAAAATTGTTGCCGGTGGCGGCCTGGATGGTATTCGTCGTTCACTCGATGCCGCACTCTCCCGCGAAATGGAAGGGCTATCACGCAATCTGTCCTTTCTTGCGACAGTAGGTTCAACATCACCCTTTATCGGCCTGTTCGGAACCGTTTGGGGAATCATGAATGCCTTTCAGAACATTGCCCTTTCACAGAACACGTCACTGACTGCCGTGGCTCCCGGCATTGCCGAGGCGCTGGTAGCTACTGCGTTCGGCCTGGTTGCCGCTATTCCTGCTGTGGTTGCCTACAACAAGTTTACAGCTGATCTGAAAAGGATCGCAGGTGGTATGGAACAGTTCTCGGCCGAGTTTCTGAATATCATGTCCCGTCACATCCGGAGTTAAGCCATGTGGGCTGGTCAAAGCAAATGGGATAAAGAGACTGAGCCGATGGGCGAAATCAATGTCACACCGCTGGTGGATGTGATGCTGGTACTGTTGATCATCTTTATGGTTACCGCACCACTGATGACACAGGGAGTCAATATAGACCTGCCAGATGCCAAATCCCCTGCCATGCAGCAAAACATCGAGCCTCTGGTCATCTCCATCCGTAAAAGTGGCAACATCTATATACAGAAACACCGGATCAAACTGAATAAACTTGCACCACGCATTGCAGCCATGAGAAAGAACAAACCCAATCTTCCCGTCTTTATCCGTGGTGATGCAAAAACGCCTTACGAGTATGTTGCACAAGTGATGAGTTCACTGGAGAAGGCTGGTATCAAGAAGGTCGGACTTGTCACTGAACCTGGTCGTTAAAGCTCCAGGGCACTCCCCAAGCCAGATGACTCTTGGTGCGGCAGATTTTCTATTTGCCGCAGCTGTTCATCTGCTTGTTATTCTGCTGATTATTATTTTAAGCTGGTGGCAATCCATCACCGAGCCAGTCCCCTTCAAACATATTGAAGTGGAGATGATCTCTGCCAAAGAGCTGGCAAAGATGCAGAAACCAAAGCCCGCAGTGAAACAGAAGAGAAAAAAACTTAAGCCGAAACAGACCCCTGTACTGAAGCTTGAACCAAAATCAAAAAAACCTGCAAAGGTTGTGGAAGATGATTTTGATCCATTTGCCCCCATGCAGTCTCAAACTGACATCAAAACGCCAAAAAAAGCGTTGAGAGATGATATCATCGATACCATGGGCAAACAGCTCTCCAAGCAGGAGATTAATAGCTATGTCGCCATGATGCAGAAAGCAGTCCAGAACAAGTGGAAAGTGCCTGCAGGTGTTGATAGTTCCACACCTGATCCACTGGTTGAGATGATTCTGAATCGAAATGGAACCGTTGCCAGCGCCCGGATCATTGAATCATCCGGCAACGCATCACTGGATCAGACCCTGATCAGTGCCATCTATGCTGCGGCTCCTTTCCAGCTACCCAAACAACAGTTTGAAGTGTTCCGTACAAATCAGCTACGCTTCAGGCCTCTGAAATAAGCCGGGGCTCACACCCTTACAGACAAAAAAAGGATAACACTCTATATGCGCATCACGCTCCTATTCATACTACTCACACTCTCTTCCCCGCTTTTTGCGGTGGAATTTGACGTACATCAATCTGAATACAGGCCACTGCAACTGGCATGGATGGTTGAAGGCGAGGCTGATGCACAGGATGAAGAGGCGGAGCTTTTTAATGTCGTCAAACATGATCTGGCCATCAGCCAGTCATTTACCACACTCGATCCCTTAAGCTTTATTGCTGATGCAAGCTCAACACTGCAAAAGGTCGAATATGCCGACTGGCGCATTATTGGCGCAGATATGGTGGCTGCATGCCGGTTAACCCGTTCAGATAAAGGTTGGAAAGCTGAAGTTCAGGTTCACGACCCTTTTCGTAGCAAACAACTTGCAGAGACCACATTGACAGGCGATAGCAACGAGCTTCGCACGCTTGCGCATGAGGTTTCAAACTTTATCTACCATGCCATTATCGGCGTACGCGGTCACTTCAACTCCCATATTCTTTATGTAAAGAAGAGAGGTGACAAAGCGGATCTGATGTACATGGATCAGGATGGTGCCAACCGTCAGGCAGTAGGTAAAAACTTTACGCTTCTTCTCTCCCCGGATTGGGCGCCCGATGGTCGCTATGTTGCTCTCAATACATACGTAGGGAACAAGCCAAGACTGGAGACTTTTGATCTGGCTACAGGCAAACGATCTGCATTCGGGCGTTTTAAAGGCCTCAACAGCACCCCTGAATACTCTCCCGACGGACGTTATATTGCAGCGGCGCTCTCTTACACCGGCAACACTGAAATACACATTTACGATATCAAAAGAAAAACGTGGCGACAGTTCACCCATCATCCGGGCATTGACACCACACCCACCTGGTCACCGGACGGTAAGTGGATTGCTTTCACCAGTAATCGTAATGGCTCCCCGCAGATATACAGGGCTCGTGTGTCGGGCGGAAGAGCTGAACGCATCAGCCTGAAAGCCAAGTACAATACTTCACCTGTATGGGCGCCGAGGGGCGATAGAATCGCATTCATTACTCAAAAAAACTGGGAGTATGCACTTGCTACCGTTCATATCGACGGAAGCGGACTACGCTATCTGGCTACAGGTAAACGTATCGAATCTCCGACCTGGTCTCCCAACGGCCAGATGCTGCTCTACTCTGCAGAAAATGGAGGGCTTCGCCGGGTTTATCGGATTCCTGCCTGGGGCGGAAAAGCCGTGCCGATCACTGTTGGAAATGTCGATACATCTGACCCCGCATGGTCTCGCTAAATCCAGAAAACACATCTACTCTAGACAGCATGGAAACTTTGGTGTTCAATTCAGCTAGTAATCAAATAACATGACATTTATCTGGGAGGACTCCAATGAATCTAAAACATTTTTCTAAACTTGCTTTGCTTGCGCTAGCAATTACTGGTTTACTATTTGCAGGTTGTACAAAAAAAGAGCTTGTATCCAATACTGACACCATTACTAACGTTCCTGTGGTTAAGCAGATCAAGAATTATCACACTGCAAAACCACATTCAAACTCTATCTACTTTGAATATGACAGTGCTGCCCTTGATGAAGCCAATACACAATCCCTTCATAAACATGCGGCCTGGCTGGTTGATCATGCAGCTGAAACCGTAACTGTTGAAGGTAACTGCGACCAGCGTGGCAGCCGTGAATACAACCTGGCTCTTGGCCAGCGTCGTGCCGATACCGTAAAAGCGTACCTGATAGCACAGGGTGTTGATGCCAACCGTATCGATACGGTCTCTTTCGGTGAAGAACGTCCTGCCTGCACAGGCACTGGTGAAGCATGCTGGGCTCAGAACCGTCATGCAGATCTTGCCACCCGTTAACAAAACTTCTCTGATTGACATGAAGCGGCCATCGGTTTTTCCGGTGGCCGCTCTTTTCATGCTGCTCGCTTTCTCAGGATGCGCAGGAAAAGAAGGAACCCTGTGGGAACAGGACAAGCCCATAATCCAGAAATCCATTCAGCAGACAAATTCAGACTACGCCGTTACAAAAACAAAAATGGCCGAACTGGAAGCGCGCATTTTTGAACTTGAAAACAGCCTCGAAAAGCAGTCTGCAACAAACCGTGCGCTCGCCGCATCTCTAAAGTCTACCCGTAAAAAAATGTCTCGCAAAAAGGTCTCTTCCAAAGTTTCCAAAAAAGATCAGAAGCTTGTAAGAAAACTGAAAAGGATTGAGTCGAGCATTCGCTCTGCTGCCACAAAGGGGACGGCTGTCATCAAACCCAGTGATAAGGGCATTGAAAAGAACAACTATACAGCAGCCTATCTTGCTCTGAAAAGTGGCCGCTACGAAGAGGCCTCCACAGGCTTCAAATCACTGTTGAATGATCATCCCAAAGGTGAATATGCCGACCAGGCCTATTTCTGGCTTGGAGAGAGCTTCTTTGCCATGCATAAGCTAAGCGATGCCATTACAGCCTTTAAAAAGGTTGCAAGCGACTATCCAGACAGCGCCAAGCATCCAGCTGCCCTGCTTAGGCTTGCAGCGGCACATAAGGAATCCGGTCACAGTGGTGATGCAAAAGCAGCACTGCAGCGATTGATCAAGCAGCATCCGGAATCCAATGCCGCCGAGCAGGCACGCACACAGCTGAAAGCCATTGATGCGGGGCAAAACAAATAACAACTGCCAGAACAGTTCGGATCCACGAAATTTATGAGAGCATACAGGGTGAAAGCACACTGGCCGGAACCCCCTGTACATTTATCCGTCTGGCTGGCTGTCCTCTGAACTGCAACTACTGCGACACTCCACAGGCAATCCCGCTTGATTCAGGTGTTGAGACCTCAATTGATGAAGTGCTCAAAAAAATTACTGACTATGCCCACCCACTGGCACTGGTGACTGGCGGAGAGCCTCTGGCTCAACGAAACTGCACACTCCTTCTGAAAGCCATGCTGGAAGCAGGCATCACCACGCAACTTGAAACAGCCGGAGCTCATGATATTTCAGACATACCGGATGAAGTCTCTATCATTATGGACATTAAAACGCCTGATAGCGGTGAAGCTGAGCGAAATCGCTGGAAAAACATCAATCACCTCAAAGCCAATGATGAACTGAAAATTGTGATTAATAGCCAGAATGATTACGCATGGGCCAAAGAGATCATCTACTCGAAAGGTATTACCAGTCTGAATATTCCGATTCTTTTTTCGCCTGCATGGGGGCGTCTTGAGCCTGCCACACTTGTGCAGTGGATTCTTGCTGATCGACTACCCGTGAGAGTACAAATTCAGCAGCATAAATATATCTGGGGCGCAGACAGGAGCGGTGTCTGATATGTCAGTTATAAAAGAGAAAGCAGTTGTCCTCCTGTCAGGCGGACTCGACTCTGCCACTGCCCTTGCATGGGCCACTAAAGTGCAGGGTTGGCAATGCCACACGGTGGCATTTGATTATGGCCAGCGGCATCGGATTGAACTAAAGGCATCTGAAAATGTCGCACGCTCACTGGGCATTCAGGATCACCGGATCATATCCGTTGATCTGGCCGCCATTGGCGGATCGGCTCTTACAGAAGATATAGCGGTACCAAAAGATCACCATGACGATTCAGCCATCCCCATTACCTATGTTCCAGCCCGAAACATGGTCTTTCTATCATTGGCTTCCGGACTTGCGGAGACTGTTGGCGCCAGCAAAATCGTTATTGGTGCCAATGTTGTTGACTATTCAGGTTATCCGGACTGTCGTCCGGAATTTCTTAACTCATTTGCCAAAACCGCAACGCTGGGAACAAAAGCAGGTGCTGAAGGCTCCCCCGTTGAAGTTGTAGCCCCACTGCTCGAACTCGATAAGTCAGAAATCATCGCACTTGGGTTAAAGCTCGGCCTGGATTATGGACTAACCCGATCCTGCTATGATCCTCTGCCTGATGGCATGCCATGTGGACACTGCGACTCATGCATCTTCCGTCTGGAGGGGTTTGCCAAACTTTCCAAAACCGATCCTCTCCCCTACTCGAAATAACGCTCTGACGAATTGATCTGACATATCTTAAGTTGATATGTATCACCTAGGTGGTAAAATTCATTCACTGGGGAACATAGGTGGGAGAACTCTTAGGAGAGACAAGTGAACTGCATCATTAAACGGATCGCGTTACCACTGATTATTACATCTTTTGCAATATCTCTATTTGCATCGCTTTCCTTTGCATCTGAAGCACCCTTTCCCATGAGCGACAAAGAGATCAAGAGCTGGAGGCTGCCTGAAGTCGCCTACCCGGAATCAAACCCGTATCAGAAAGCAGTTGAAGAGCTCGGCAAGCAACTCTTTTTTGATCCACGCCTGACTGGTGACCGTACACTCTCCTGTGCAGCATGCCATTTTCCCGGAACAGGTTGGAGTGATCCACTTCCCGGCAAAGCCAGTAATACTCATGGAATGGCGCGACAGGTCCCGACCCTGATCAACACAGCCTTTCAAAGTGCTTTTTTCTGGGATGGCCGGAGCAACACACTCGAAGATGCCATTGAGCTCCACCTGAAAGAGCTTCTGGTTACCAGTGGAGATGTTCCTGCCCTTCCCGACTCCTATCAGCAGAAGTTTCAGCATTCGCTTGGCAGTAGCTCAACCTCATCCGGAAACATTGCCAAGGCCATCGCCAACTTCCTGCGCACCATTGTGGTTCAGGACTCTCCTTTTGACCGCTGGGTGGCCGGCGACAAATCAGCACTCTCACAATCAGCCAAGAAGGGGTTCCTGCTCTTCACAGGAAAAGCACAGTGCTCCAGCTGTCACAGCACACCAAACTTCAGTGACTCGAAATTTCACAATATCGGTATCAACACACTGGATCCCGGGCGTCTTGATGTGAGTGGAAAGCCTGAGGACAGGAACCATTTCCGGACCCCTTCACTAAGGCAAATTTCCCGCACGCCTCCCTATATGCATACCGGAACCAAGAAAAGTCTGATGTCGGTGGTTGAGTTTTACAGTCATGGTGGTGATCGTCATGGAAACGGGAATGAATTAAAGGTTTTGAATCTGAATGAGAATGAGGAGCGGGAGCTGCTCGATTTTCTGATGAGCCTGACCGGAAGCAACAGCTCCATTGCCATCCCGCAGCTGCCCGTTAGCAACGCACCGTAACAGTTACCTGCCGAAATCAAGAAACGGGCTGAGTGAAACATAGAGAATAAACAGCACTGCAAAAAGAAGCATCAGAAAGCGAGCCGGATTTTCCATGATCTTGTTGAACACGGTTTGATGCCCACCCTCCTGCTTTAGCTGCTCATAGCTTGCACGAGCTGCAGTGGTTCGTTCCCGTTGATACACTTTAATAAGTGATTGGGCCTCTTTTAACTGTCTATCATCATTGAGCCAGATTCCCGGCATTGAGATGCCCCAGCTTCCCGCAGCTGTTTCATAGAAATCAATGGAGCGCTCATTCAAAAGAGCCCGAATCTCCTCGATTTCATCATCAGGCACATTTCGCAGCTTAAAAAGTAATTCCGGCATAGTGGTTCCCTACTGTTATTGATTGAAAGTAGTGAAAACTAACCAATATTGAGACAATACCAAGCAACAGATCATTCAAGCAGGCTATGAATGCCCTGCCCCAGTCTCTTCATACTGAATGGCTTGGTAATAAGCATGCTATGTTCAGGAAGAGTTTCGCGCCCCATGGCATACGACTCATCATAACCGGTCAAAAAGAGAATCGGGATATGCCTGTCCAGTTTTCGAATCTCTTTGGCAGCCTCGATGCCACTCATAATGGGCATCACCACATCGGTAATCACCAGGTCGATCTGATTCAGGTTAACTTTGAATGCCTCTATAGCCTCTTCACCATTGGTTGCAGTCAGCACTCTGAAGTTGAAATTTTCCAAAAGTTCCCTGTTGGTCTCCAAAACCTCTTCTCCATCATCAACCAGAAGAACTGACCTGCCAAGACCATCCAGCGGATTCTCAGCCTCTCTGTCTTCCTGAAAGAGATTCATTTCAGTCAATGGGAGATAGATGCTGAATGTTGCTCCCTGCCCGAGACCTGCGCTCTCTGCCTCAACATGGCCATCGTGGGATTTAACAGCTCCATAGACCATGGCAAGCCCGAGTCCGGTACCGGATGTGACCTCCTTGGTGGTGAAAAACGGCTCAAAAATCTTGTCCATATGTTCAGCGGCAATACCCTGTCCATTATCTCTGACCGAAAGTTTGATGCACTGCTTCTCAAGCAGATCCTGATGCTCCTCGGTACATGTCACGCGATCCAGTGAGACAGTAATCTTGGGCTTCTTTACACCTTCAACCGCATGGTAGGCATTAGTGACCAGGTTCATCATGATCTGCTGAAGCTGGGTTGTGTTGGCACGAACATAGAGCTCATCACTACAGATATCACTATGCAGCGTGACGCTCTCGGGAACACCGGTCTTCGCCAGTTTAATCGCCTCCTTCACAAACGGTACAATCGCAACAGGGACCGTCTCAACCACCTCTTTACGGGCAAAGGTAAGCAGTTGCCTGATCATGTCCGCGCTATGGAACCCCAGCTTTTCAATATCATCCATCCGCTCGACAATCTCTGCGCTGTTATCCAGAGATTTTTTCGTCAGGTAGGCATTCCCCAGAATACCGGTAAGCATATTATTAAAATCGTGGGCTATCCCGCCTACCAGCGTACCAATTGATTCCATCTTCTGAGCATGCAAAAACTGGTCTTCCAGCTTTTTATGTTCAGTCATATCCATCTGAACGCTGACATAATGGGTGATATACCCTTCCTCATTCAGGATCGGAGATATAGAGAGTTTACTCGGGTAGAAGGACCCATCCTTGCGCCTGTCGATCAGCGTGCCGCTCCAGATATCACCGGCAGTGATCGTCTCCCAAAGCTCTTTATAGAAGGCGGGGTCCTGTGCACTACTTTTAAGCAGTGACGGATTTTTTCCTATGACTTCTTCAGCGCTGTAACCTGTGATGTTGGTAAATGCCTGATTCACATACTCGATCACACCATCGCGATCGGTAATCAATATCGCCTCGCCCGCCCGGTCCATGGCAACCGAATGCGTTCGCAGCGTGGCCTCATCTTCTTTCTGCTTACTGACATCTCGTACAACAGCAGTAACCACTGGCTGGCCATTGACTTCAACAGTCGAAATTGATGCTTCTGCAGGAAACAGCTCTCCCCCCTTGCGTACACCAAAGATGCCGCCACGGGCATGTTTATATCGGGGAGGCTCTGCCGCTTCGACAAAGTCCCGCACCTGTCTCCGGTGAGAAAGGTGTAGATGCTTCGGTACCAACAGGTCAATAGGCTTTCCCAGAATCTCTTCGCTTCTGTATCCAAACACGCCCTCGGCACCGCTATTGAAAAAGATGATCTTCTGATCTTCATTAATAGAGACAACAGCATCGGGTATGCTGTGCAGAATATCCGCAAAGCCCCCTTCCAGTATGTTTAGAGCCCTCTTTGAGTGGCCGCTCGCATTCTCATCACTGCTCAATTTATCAAACCTCTTTATAACGATATAAACCCTGTACTATAATAGCAAAACAGATGCCATACAGCAGTATAGACAACAAAAAATGAATAACCCTATTTTTCAATCAGTTATAGTTTTCACAATCGTCAATAGAAAATCAGGTACGCTTCATTAGAGTCGACCCCATGACACGCTTCTTCGCCAAATTCAGATGCTGAAAATCCTCATCATCGGCCATGTATGGCCAGAACCATGTTCCTCCGGAGCGGGTGTAAGAATGATGGAACTCATCCATCTCTTTCTTGAACAGAGCTGGCAAGTGACCTTTGCCTCTCCCGCAGAGATTTCTGAACATATGGCTGATCTGGAGGCAATTGGCGTTAAAAAGAAGAAAATAGAAGTTAACAGTAGTGAATTTGATGAATTCATAGTAAATACCGAACCAAATATTGTACTTTTTGACCGCTTCATGATGGAAGAACAGTTTGGCTGGCGCGTCGAAAAACAGTGCCCTTCAGCTCTACGTATCATCGAAGCCATTGATCTTCATCTGCTTCGCG
This sequence comes from Mariprofundaceae bacterium, assembly GCA_040326115.1. Taxonomy (GTDB): domain Bacteria; phylum Pseudomonadota; class Zetaproteobacteria; order Mariprofundales; family Mariprofundaceae; genus WSZY01. Next base: position 14,112 of record JBEQLD010000019.1, read on the forward strand.
ATGCCAGACATCAGGCACTGAAACAGAACCGGCAGGTGGAGCTTGATGATCTCTACAGTGACATTGCAAAACGTGAAATCGCGGCCATATATCGCTCTGACCTCAGCATACTTATTTCAGAGCACGAGCAACAACTATTGGAAGAGAAGTTTTCCATTCCCGGTGCTTTGACGCACCTCTGCCCATTCATGTTTGATGAATCAAATATCGTGCGCCCCGTTCCAGCGTTTGAAGAACGCCGGCACTTCATCACCATCGGAAACTTTCGCCATGCTCCCAACTGGGATTCCGTGTTGTGGCTAAAGTCGACAATCTGGCCACTGATCCGGAAACCTCTACCTGACGCCGAGCTACACATCTACGGCTCATACCCACCAAAAAAGGCTACAGCACTGGATAAGCCGATAGATGGCTTCCATATCAGGGGTTGGACCCCGGATGCACTGGAAGTGATGAAACAGGCCAGGGTTTGCCTCGCCCCACTACGATTTGGCGCAGGAATCAAGGGCAAGATTGCCGATGCCATGCTTGCCGGAACACCCAGTGTCACCACCAGCATCGGAGCGGAATCGATGTCAGCCGGGCTCCCCTGGTGCGGAGCAATTGAAGATGATCCCGAAGCCTTTGCAGATGCTGCAATCAAGCTCTATCAGGATCAGAAGATGTGGCATCAGGCAGAACAGAACGGCTTTGATATTGTCCGCCATCTCTTCAATAAAGAACAAAATGGCAAGGCTCTGATCAACCGTATTCATGAGCTTCTGGATAACCTGGAATCACATCGCCTGCAAAACTTTACCGGCTCCATGCTGCGACATCACCATCACCGAAGCACCGAATTCATGTCCCGCTGGATCGAAGCAAAAAACAAAATTGTATGACAGGGATATTGTATAATTTTGTTCAAAACTGATATTTATTTGTTTATTTGTGTTTTTTTATAAATAAAAGAACGAGTCGCAGAACTTAGAGAGTGAAAATCAGGATTTCACTCCCACAATCTCTATCACCAGTCTTTCAGCAGTAACATGATCAAGGTGTTCATACTGCTCAACTAACCACTCATGTAACCTGGGAACGCAATATTTACTGTTAACATGCTCACGCAGGAAATTACTACCATTTAGGCATCTGTTTCCACCGCCGTAATAGATACAGTCAGCTTTCGCATGCGTCTCTTCAGGAATGTCCATGTCTGGTAGTTTAATTTCAGTCACAGGCGGAACTTATGCGAATATGCTAATAGATGTCAATACCCATGAATCAAAAAAGGATTTGCATACTCTGCAAATCATTCTTTCCAATACTTTGATGATCTATTTTGATGTAAATAAGTAAACTGTCCCCCGATTATCCAGTAAACTGTCCCCCGATTATCCAAATTCCCTAGAACCACCTTTTCAACCCCGAAAAAGTGGTTCTTAGCACATATTTTCCTAATATTTTAACTGCAACCACTTATGCTATAACCACTAAATTTAGTCCGATTCTGGTTACTTTCCATTATTTTTCCGTTACTTATGGTTACTTATCCAGTTCTTTTGATTCATCTGCATTCGCCATTTCATTGTTTGACATAACCAATAACCCTTCATACAGTATTCGATATTAACCATAGAGATGATATGGTTAGTGCTCTTGGGAGAAGAGCTCGGTGAAAGGGGGAGCGATGTCTGGAAGAACCTACGGCTACAACGACGTACCACCCAGCAAAGGCAGGAAAGACGCCAAGCGCTACGCCATGGCTGTCGATCTGCGTCGCTGCACGGGTTGCAACGCCTGCACGGCTGCCTGCAAAACCGCCTATGATGTTCCACTCGGTGACTGGCGTATCTGGGTCATGGAAGCGGAGACAGGCGAATTCCCAAAGACCAAACGTCATGTGATGCCACGCATGTGCAACCAGTGTGATCAACCCACCTGCGTACGTAACTGCCCCACCAAAGCCACCTTTAAACACCCCGATGGATTTGTACTGCAACGCTATAACCGCTGTATCGGCTGCCGCACCTGTATGGTGGCCTGCCCTTACAATGCCCGTCATCTGCTGACCGACTATCGCCGGGACAAACGCAATCCGAGAAACGTTGCAGACAAATGTGATTTTTGCATTGTGCGTGTCACCCGTGGTCTGGCTCCGTTGTGTGTCACCTCCTGCACCGGTGGAGCCATGATATTTGGCGATATCAATGATCCTGATAGCGAAGTATCACGCGTGGTCAGCGCCAATAAAACGTTCACCCTGAGGCCGGAGCAGGGTAATAAACCGCAGGTCTACTATATCGGTTTGACCGAACCGATTGCCGACCCCGAGTTTGCCTTTCAGCACCGTAGTGAACAGCTGCATACCCGTTACAACACATTCAAGAAAAACAGTGAGCTGGGTAAAGAGCTCGCGGGCAACATCATTGATACGGACACAGGCTTTTTCGGCATCGTGGGTCAGGGAATTCATAATATGATCAACTTCATAGCGACGGCTCCAGCAAAATTCTTCCGGGGCCTGTTCTGATGGTGGGTGCACCCATGGATGGGCAACTGATTGCCAATGCGTTTCATCACGCTTACTGGGGCTTCCCACTGGCGCTCTATTTCTGGCTGGTTGGCGGCTCCGCCGGTTCATTTGTGGTCAGTACGCTGGGCTGGGTATTCGGCGTCAAAAAATACAAACCTATCGCCTTTTTTGCTTCGAATGCAGCCATTTTGCTGTTAATGATCGTTCCGCTGCTGCTGATTACCGACCTTGGCAAGCCTTTCCGGTTTTTTCACCTGCTGATGCTTCCAAGCTTCAGCCACTTTTCGGCACCCATGGTCTGGGGCGCGCTGTTTATCCTGACCTATCCGATTGGCATGCTTTTCTATAGCTACTATGTCTATTATAAAAATGAACGTATGGCGCGAATTTGCGGGATTGTGGCCATTATTTTAGCGCTATGCACCCACTGGTATACCGGTGTTGTAATGCAGCTTAATCCATCACGCCTGCCCAATCATGGCTCTGTTGCTCCGATCCTGTTTTTGACCGGCGCATATATTTCAGGCATCGGCCTGCTCAATATTCTGCTGTGGATCCGTAATCGATTTGTCGATGCTGCACATCAGGTCAGTGATTCAATCCTCGGGGATATGGCCCGGCTAATGCTCTACGGCATCGTGTTTGACATGTTCCTGCTATTCAATGAGTTCCTGCAGATGACCTACGGCATTGGTGAAGAGCACGCCATTCTGTATGAGGTGCTGCTCGGTCCTTTCCGCTGGCCATATCTATACATTGAAATTATCTGGGGTCTTATTATCCCACTCATTATTCTGGTGATTCCACAGATTAACCGTAAGCGCTATTGGGTGCTGGGCGCCTCTTTCATGGTGGCTACCGGTGTATTCGGTATGCGTGTCTGGTGGGTTATGGCCAGCCAATACTTCCAGGGTCATTTTTAGAGGTGCGTGTATGAAGATCAATCGCCGCCGGTTTTTGCAGGGAAGTGCAGCAGCAACTGCTTCCCTGTTGGGTACTTCAAAAAAGGCATCAGCCATGGAGACAGCGCTGGGCAATGCCTCCTACAACTATATCAAGCGTGGTGAGAAGAGAGAGCGAGTCTTCTCCTGCTCCCCACTACATGCACATGATAACCCGGTACACGCCTGGGTCGATGATGATCCGATGATCCCCAACAATCCATTGACTGGCAAAACCGGCAGACAGGTGGTTGAAATCTCGGGTGTTACCGAATCTGTTCGCAGCAGAGGGCGGGCAAGTGCGGCCGAGGTGACATCATGGTTACAACTTTACGATGGTGACCGCCTTCTGCTCCCACTGAAAAGAGCAGGCAAGCGTGGATCAGGGAAATGGAAGGAGATCTCCTGGCAACAGGCACTTGATGAGATTTCAGCTGCGCTCAAAACAAGCAAACCTGAAGAGATTGCCCTAATGCGTGGTAAAGATACCAGTGCGGGTGTGTGGGATCGCTTTATGCACAGCCTGGGTTCAAATACCACCATTGATCTGGATGGCGCAACCAATCGGCTGGCGGCATGGCAAGCAACATGGGGTGACAGAGCTTCGGTTCCCGACCTGGCACACAGCCACTATATCCTCAACTTTGGCAGCAACTTCTTTGTCTCTCATCCAGACTACGCAGCAGAAGCATTGGACGGAAAACATCTGCGCAGGGCCAGAATTGTAACCTTTGACCCACGCTGCTCCAAAACTGCCGGACTCTCTGATGAGTGGGTGCCACTGCGCCCGGGAACTGATGGCGTGGTCGCCTTGGCAATGGTGCGATATCTGCTGGAGATGGGATGGGTGGACAAAGCTGCTATCAAGCAGTTCAGCAATCTCACAGCCGAAAGCTTGGCCGAAGAGCTAAAGCCATACACGCTGGAGCATGCAGCAGAGATTAGTGGTGTGCCTGCAGAAACAATCCGGCGCATCGCCAGAGAATTTGGCGAAAGTGGCAGAGGTTGCATTCTGACCGGCGCAGGTACCAGCGGTCACACCAACGGATATCACACTGAGCAGGCTCTGATGCTGTTGCCTCTGGTAGCAGGCTATATCGAAACCCGGGGAGGCAACTGTCTACCTCGTCGTTTCGAGCTTGGAGCCATTAAACCCACTCCCCCATCACCAGATCGTAAAAACCCGGTGAAGCATCCTGAACAGTTTCCACAGGACGTTGGCAATACTTACTCAATCGGCACACTTTTCGGTTACAACACCAATCCGGCTTTTGAAGCTCCGGCAGCAGCAGTGTGGAGAGAGGCGCTTGCTGATGAGTCCAGAGTGAACTTCTATGTTGCTATTGGCACTTTCCGCAACGAAACATGGGATATGGCCGATCTGATTCTTCCGGAGGCGCACTGGCTGGAACGTAACGAGCCAGTACAGGGAGAAGGAAGTCTTCTACCTTGGGTAAGTTTAAGGCAACAGGTTGTAACGCCTCCGGGCGAGGCAAAAGAGCTACGCGATATCCTGCGCGATATTATCCATGCGACAGGTGACTCGGAAAAGATGCGCTACTGGCAGTTTAAAGATGCGCAGCAGTGGATGGGTCAACAGTTCGATGGTGTTGCAGGACTGAAAAAGGATGGTGGCTGGAAGCTGATGGCCAAACATAGTGGCGTCTGGCCCATTTATGGCTACCTGCATCCGGAGATACGCCGGATCGTTGATGAACAGGGAGAAGAGGTGATGCCGAAATATGGTCACCCTCTGAAGCTCGACATCAAATCCTTTCCGCACTGGAAACCTGCCGTGGACGTGGCAACTGAAAAAGATGAATTGACGCTGCTTGTGCATGATTCTGATTATCATGCAGGGGATGCATCAGCAAATAACAAGGTGATTGTGGAGAACTCTCTGGCCAATCACCTTCATATGAATGTCAGCACTGCAAACGGTCTGAATATTCAGGATGGTGCACTGATTCGTGTGACATCGAAAGTGGGATACATAGTAACCCGTGCCCATCTTACCCAGACCATCCGTCCGGAGGTGGTTGCCATGCACCGGGATGGCGGGCACTGGGCCATTGGTGGAATTGCAAGCGGGAAGGCAGGCCCCAAACATGAAGATGCTGCGGCGAATATTGATGCTGATATCGCCCACAATCTCTGGTGGACGGATTCGGGGGTACACCCGATGGACATTATCCTGCCTGTCTTTGATGAGATCGGTGGCGGTGCAGCGACTGCGACTGCCATCAAAATAGAGAAGGCCAAAGAGAGTGATGAATACGGCATGGTGAAAATCGAACAACCGGCAGTGAGCTCAACATGAAATATCTAAAACAGTGGTTGGAAGCCCATCCAATGACCAAAAAAATTCAGGTAATTATCGCTGCTTCAATCGCTATTATTGGACTAATTCTGATTCTTATCGCCGGGAAAATCGGTGTTATTCCGGTCATCGGTGTTGATTCCGCTTTCCAAACGGCAGGCACCTGCAACACATGTCATGAGACATGGTACGACGAATCCCGCTATGCATTTAATCCGCATGGGAACAAAGAACTTCCCTGGGGAGTGACCGTAGGCTGTGCCGAGTGTCATCCGGTTCAATTCGAAGAGTACAAAATCTCCTCCATGGGTAGTAGTAAAAGTTCATTGCGCCCTGGATGCGTTAACTGCCATGATAATCCGCACTCTGTCCCTCGCTGGTTCAAGCATATGTATCTGGCTGATCAGGGTTGGAAAGATGTTCAGCGCGCGCTTCGGGACCGTGAATTTTACAATAACGAACTTACACCTCGCCTGGCCAAAAAGGCTCGTGAGCACTTTGTTGCAACGGACAGTAAGACATGCCGGGAGTGTCATACTCGTGAGGATCACCAATCTATTCTCAAAGGGACGGTTGGAGAGTTCCGGCCAGATATTCCACCGCACAAACAGATGCTGAAAGATGGACTCACCTGCGTGCAGTGCCATCAGAATCTGATGCACAACCTCTCTGCTCCGGCACCATGGCAAGGAAAACAGACAAAGGCGCAGCAGGGCAAAATTGATACAGGCAGGACAAAGGCAGAGGATTGCGCTGGTTGCCATGGTGAAGATGGCAATAGCGAAGATTCCATGTTTCCAAGCATTGCAGGATTCAATGCAAACTATACCTATATGCAGTTATTGGCTTTCAGGGATGGTGTGCGCCAAAGCGATATGATGGAAGGCATGGTTGCCGATCTCAGTGAACAGGATATGGCTGATCTGGCCGTCTATTTCGGATCACAACAGATGAACGCCACAACCTCCAGGCCTAAGGTGATGACGCTTCAGCAGCGTGCTAACCTGGAAGTGGGTCAATCACTATATGAAAAAATGTGTGCACGTTGCCATGGTCTGACAGGAAGAGGGCAAGGTATTATCCCGTCGCTGGCAGGCCAGTATTCCGATTATATGCTTACACAGATTGAGGCATTTAAATCCGGCAGTCGCAGCAATCACTCTGTGATGCGTGATATTGTAAAGGATGTTTCCGAAGCCGATCTGAAACTGATTGCAGACTACCTCGCAGGGTTGAAACCGTAGTGCATGGGAATGTGATCCCCATTTTTCCAGAGAGCTCCCCGGAGAATCTTCCTGAAAGTGCAACGGCAGAGAAGGTAGAGGGTTCATCTCACACGCTACTACGTATCTATCAACTGTTTGTGAATGTAGAGGGGCTCGATGTTCGCATCAATCAGCCTGTTTTTGGCTTCATCCCTTTCGTAAAAAAGAAACAGTTCGGATTTTATGCGGTGATGATGCTTGCTGCCCCTGTCTCCAGCAAACCTCCGTTTTTGCTAAGTCTGGCCCATGAAGCGCTGGCTGATGAGTTTGAATCGATCAGCTCCAGCTCGCCGGATGCGTGGTGTGTTCAACAGGTAGATTGGCGCGAGGCTGGCGCTGCACCGCCGATGTTTCAGCAGCCCGGCTGTGTAGATCAGGATTGGGGTGCAGCATGGTATGAACTTGGCGATGAAGCCGCAAAACAGCATCGCTATCGATTGGCCAAGGCCCGTTTATGGAAAGGGAGACGTGCGAAACAGAAACATAACTCCACTACCCAGATGGAGAATTCGGAAGGAGAGAAAAAGTGAAAGAATTTATCAAGAACAGTGACGTGTTTTTTAATTTTATTGATGACATACGGATGGAGAAGAACCGCGAAGTCGTTCTCAACAAACTTGTTGAGAGCATTCGGGATTACCTCTCCGCAGATCGCTGTACACTTTTTATCTACGACAAGGTCAACAATGAACTGGTCTCCAGAGTTGCTCAGGGGGCGGATGAAGTACGTCTTCCTGCAGATGGTTCTTCTCTCAGCAGCTTCTGTTTTACAACGGGTGATACCCGATTCACCAATGATGCCTACAGTGAAAAGAAACTGCGTGCTATCGAGAGTGGTATTCAGGTTTCATCCAAATGGGATGACAAGCACAGCTACAGGACAAAAAGCGCACTGGTAACGCCGATTACAGCCAGAGGAGAGCGGATAGGCGTTTTTTTGGCAATGAATAAACCGGGTGGATTTATCGACTCTTCAGTTGATGGCGTGATTGAGTTTGTCTCTCTGCTTGGACTTGCGGTAGAGATTGTTCTGCTGGATGAGGCGCTTAGAGAAGGTAAAAGTATGGAGACACTCCCCTTTTAACCTGAGTTAACTCACTTCACCGATCCATTGATCCCGAATAGCATTTTCGCTTTCACATGACCGGCAGAGATCGGCACTACCAAGGTGAGTGAAGTTACTGCCACATGATCTGCATTTAAGCTTCTCACATCTGAAAAGTGTACGGGTTTTAGCATCCATAATGGTTGCATCATCATGAACCACCTGAAGCTGCAGTGCCTGCTCAGGGCACAGAAGGCTACACAAACCGCATCCGATACAGGCAGAAGGACGATGGTTAAGTTGAACCGACAGCTCTGAATCATCGGTAAGCAGTGCGCCTGTAGGACAAATCAGGGAACAGATACCACAGGCATCGCAAGAACCATGTTCACGCACCTCATGAAACCATGCTGTAATAGCTGTAGAAATTTCACTGTTCTGAAGACTTAAAAGCGCAAGCTGATGCGACTGTGGAATCTGTTTGACCATGCATTCGTTTTGACCGGATGCAATAAGATCGTTTCCCACGCTCTGATTCTGAAGCAGTTGTTCCGGCAGACTGGTCAAGGCAGCAAAGGCAACGACATTAACTGCACCATTGAGTGTGTCATCAAGAAACTTTCGCCTATCCATCGGCTCCTCAGACAGCTTCGTGGCAGCTATGTTTTCATCTAAAATGGTTGAGGAGATAACTTCCCTCTTCGAAGCACTGTGCAGAGAGGGAAAGTGAGTCTTTAAGGTTGCAGATGCACTCTCCACCGTTTGAGTCAGGCGCCGGCCACCCACTCTGGACTGACACCCATCGCACCTGTTCAACCCGTGCAGATTCAACCGTTCCACACCTATGCTGTGCAATCCAACAAGCAGACGATCATCAAGCAGACCATGGCACGGAATAGGCACAGTGTCCGGTTCTCTCTGGTTCGAATCAGCAGCCTGACAACAGATATCCAGTTCTGTTTTTCCTTTTACCGAATGAATGAAGTCGATGGGGGCAAAAGCATCATGGGAGAACACCTCTGTCGGGCAATCACAAACACACAGTGCGCACTCGTTGCAGCGTGCCGGGTCGAAATTGATTCCAGCATCCGTGAAAGCGATGGCATTTTGAGGGCAACCATCAAGACAAAGTCGGCAAAATTCCGCCTGGCCTCTAAGGTTCAGGCAACGGTTGGCATAAACTGACAGATGTGCTGTTAATGATAACTGCGTCATTTCAGCAGTATAACAAAAAAATCAGGCAAGAAAAAAGGCTCCGATCAACCGGAGCCTCTTCTACTACAGATCATTCAATCTCAAGCTTACTTGAGACCTTTAAGAAATTCGATCACAGCATCAACTTTCTCAGCCTTCACCTTGAATTTCATCTTAGTCTTGGCACTCTCATCTCCACTCAATGTTTTGATGCCGTCCTTGGTATTAAGCAGGAAAGTGCGAAGGTTTTTTTCATCCCACACCCAACCACCTTTTTTCATGCTGGCAC
>JBEQLD010000001.1:0-64326 GCA_040326115.1 Mariprofundaceae bacterium
TCTACCGCTGCCTGAGCATCTACTGCTGCCTGAGCATCTACTGCTGCCTGAGCATCTACTGCTGCCTGAGCATCTACCTTGTCTGAGTCAGGCGTGGACAGAGGTGCATCGCCAAAGCTTGGGAGGGAATATTTTCTGTTCGGGTGTGACAGGGAATAGATAGTTAGCGTCTTACCATCATTTGTATAATACCAGTCGCTCTCCTCTTCTGCGCCGGTAACGGCTTGTTGTTTTCCAGTCCATGGGTCATTGGGGATGGATTCAATATATCCTTCTGCAACGAGGTCGGAGAGCATTCCAGTGGGGGGGCTGAACTCTTCGAGGACACTGTAGTCGCGTAGCGCCTGAACCAGTTCAATCTCGGCAGCCAGGAGCCGAGCCTGATTTAGATATACTCTGTATGATGGAATCGATGTTGCAGCAAGCGTACCAATAATTCCTGTTACGATCATCAGTTCAATCAGTGTAAAGCCTCGCCCCTTTTGATAGTTCTGTAACCAGCTCATTGGATATTTCCATGAGTAGTTTTTTTATATTGCATCCTGGCCGGTTTTCCCGGCAGCGCGAACAGAGAGGCTAGTCCATGGGCTTCCGGACTGGGGCAGACAATTTTTGGAGCGCCATGCTCATCGGCCTGGATCAGATAAGGTTTTGCAGTGATGGGCTCAAGGGCCTGATCCGGATTCTTCAGGATATCTTTAATCTCATTGATTGAGTCAGGAAGTCGGCCAATAGCCTTCAGATAAAACTTTGTCTGCTCGGCAATGGCTTCAAGATTATGTCTGCACTTGATCAACTCTGAAACCTGCTTGGATAGTTCAGGCTGGCTGATCTCATCGGAAGTAGGGCTGTAACGAATCAGAACAAATGCATTCAGGCAGAGGAGAATGGCTGTAACTCCAGCAACGGAGATGTTTCTGATGCGCCGATTTCTCTTTTTTTTCTCCAGTTGGTTCACTTCATTTTTAATATTACTGCCAACGCAGGCAGAGCAGATTGTCTGTTCACCGATCTCTTCCCCGACACACTCCTCTCCGAAGGGATCGTGGCATTTGGCACAATAGAATGTGGCCACCTCTGCCGGGTGTCTGGAACAGTGGATGTATTGTGAGTGTTCGCCATTTTTAATGACAAATGGACGGCGCTTTTTCTGTGCCGGAGTGGTTGCTTTTGTATGTTCCGTCATATCTAATTTATATCATCGGAAAAAGGCGAATAAACTTAAATAATGGTGGGGAAGGCGAGGAGGCTATAGAAGTGTTTCGATTTTTGTTTTATAGGCTTTTCGCATGTTCGACCATGACAAACATGCAATGTCAGGTGGAGAAGGGAGCGTGCTGTTTTGGTGCATACTGGCAAGTTCAATCAGTTTTGAAGCCAGTGCTTCTGACTCTTTCTTTTCATTAGCAGAATGGGAGTTGTAACGGAAAGAATCCGGAATAAATTCCTGATAAGCCAGTCGATCCGGTACGGCAGGGATACAGCCTGCTGCAGTAGCTTCAAGAACACCCAGCCCCTGAAAATCGTGAAGTGCCGTGGAGACAGCGACATGGGATTGCTGGATGATTTCCACATATTCCGACCTGTTTTCAATATATCCCCAGGCTCCAATATGCTCGGAGAGCTCCTCTTTCATATGCTCAAAAATGGCCGGGGTTTTACGAAAGCATTGTCCAGCAACATGGACCATAAAATTTACATTCTGTTCTTTCAGTAAACAAAGCGCTGAAAAAAAGCGTTCCGGTGCTTTGTCGTACTCCCAGCGGTGATTCCATAAGATGGTAAATTGATCACTGCCTTTATGACCGCTGGCCTGAAAACATGAGTCGATCAGGGGAACCGGAAGGATAGAGCTTTTATCCATCAACATCTGTTCAATACCGGGCGGGACATGGTCGGGCATTTTGTTCAGAAGTGCGCCGCTGCCCTGAAGAAATGTCTTTCGATTGTATTCGCTATTGAAGGCGATCTGATCAGCAGAAATCGCAGCATAGATCGATGCGATTTTGGGTTCGATGGATCGATGTTCCTTACCGCTTTCAGGGTAGGCAAACTGATTCTCATGAAAATAGAGCAGCGTTGGCACGGCTGCCAGTGAAGGTCTCATTCCCTTCAGTGCGGAGAGATCGGTCATTGATGTGGCAATGATCAGGTCGAAGCTCTGTTCAAATATCTCATCCTCAGAGATTGCCCATGTGAGGCTGTTGCCCCGGGTGCGCCAGGAGAAGTGACGGGGCGGAAGCGTTAGAACTTCCCACTCATATTCCGGAAATGCTGTAACCATGCCTTCACGCCAATAGCGATGGCTGATCGCATCATAGGGTGAAAGAAGCAGTATTTTCTTGTGTGACATTCGCAAAGTGTAGCTTCCACACTCCCGCTTCGGTATACCTTCGCCATGTTCTGGACATTTCTATCCCGAAATCTTGCGCCTTTGACTCTGGCAGGAGCAGTGGCTGCCTATCTCTACCCGCCGCTATTTCTTCTTTTTAAAGATTATTTTCTCTGGTGTTTTGCAGCTACGATGTTTGCCATTGGCGTGGTTCTTCATCCTGAAGAGGCAAAGTCGGCGCTTACGCGTCCGCTTCAGATTGGTTTGGGGGTACTTACACAATATAGCATCATGCCACTGATGGGGTTTGCGGCAGCAACGATTGCGGTGAATCAGGGGATGTCGCCAGCCATTGCTCTGGGCTTTGTGATTGTGGGTTGTGCACCGGGTGCGATGGCAAGCAATGTGATCACCTATCTTGCAGGGGGGGCGGTGGCATTTTCCATCGCCATGACCATGGTGGCTACAATCCTCTCCCCGCTACTGACACCGATGCTGGTAGAGACATTGGGCGGAGCATTTCTTGAGATTCCATTCTGGCCGATGATGCAGACGATATTGATGATTGTGGTGGCTCCACTGTTTCTGGGAATGTTGCTCCGCCCGCGTCTGGGATTGTATGGAGCGCGTGCTGAAGTGATAGCTCCCGGTATTGCCGCCATCGCCATTATGATTATTTGTAGTTATGCCGTGGCAGCCAATCAGGAACGTATTGCTGAGATTTCGATCTGGCTGGTCTTGCTTGTGGTGCTGCTCAATGGTCTGGGTTATCTGTTTGGCTGGGGTGCAGGAACTCTTTTCAACTTTGATCAGCGGCATAAAATTACCATGGCCATTGAGATCGGCATGCAGAACGCTGGATTGGGTGTGGCGCTGGCGCTGAAACATTTTGAACCGGAAACCGCACTGCCAGGCGCGCTGTTTGCTGTCTGGTGCATTGTTACTGCAGCCGGGATGACCCGTTATCTACACAGTCAAAAGCAGACCATAGCAGCAGTATAAGCTGTGGCCGGCTTAACGCTTGCTCATGGGTATGTAGGACTCCCCGTGTGTACCGACAAAGATCTGGCTAGGGCGATAGATACGCGTATTGCCAATCATTTCACGCCAGTGCGCAAGCCAACCGGAGACACGGGCAACAGCAAAAATTGGTGTGAAGAGATCAGTATCAATACCCAGTTTGCGATAGACTATGCCGGAATAGAAATCGACATTCGGGCAGACTCCTTTCGCACCCAGTGTCTCTTTGGACAGCTTTTCAATCTGCTGCGCAATTTTATAGGTCGGGTCTTCTCCAAATCGTTCAGTCAGCTCTACATAGAGTTTCTGCAGCAGGGTGGCACGTGGATCTTTGGTTTTGTAAACGCGATGACCTAATCCGGTAATTTTGTGTTTTTTTGCAATCTTATCATTCAGATAAGGCTCTACATTTTCAACCGAACCAATCTCATCGAGCATCTCCAGCACCTCTTCGTTGGCACCGCCATGCAACGGGCCGGAAAGTGTGCCGATAGCCGAGCTGATCACGGTATAGGGATCGGCCAGTGTTGAACCGGTCACCATGGCGGAGAAGGTGCTGGCATTCATGGTGTGTTCTGCGTGCACAATCAGGGCAACATCCATGATACGTTCGGCCAGAGGATCAGGCTCTTCACCTGTCAGCATATAGAGAAAGTTGGCGGCGTGGGATAGATCATCACGCGGAGGAATAGGATCATCACCTTTACGCATGCGTGCATGAGCGGCCACAAGTGTTGGCATCTTCGAAATCAGACGAATAGCGGCCTTGTCTGCCATCTCATATGCAGTATCAAGATCCGAGGCCATGTCGGATTTTATCGGGTAAAACATACCCAAAGCAGCTACGCCAGCCTGAAGGGCATCCATGGGGTGTGCTGCATCAGGGTAACATTTGATCATGTCTTTGATGCTGTACTTGATACGTCGATGATGACGCAGGCGAATATCAAATACTTTTAACTCTTCTTCAGAAGGGAGGTGGCCATGCAGCAGCAGGAATGATGTCTCTTCAAATGATGAGTTTTCAGCCAGCTTCTCAATATCAATGCCACGATATTCCAGATGTCCTACCTTCCCATCGACGTACGAAACCGATGATTCTGCTACTGGAACCCCAGCGAGACCGGGCGAATAGCAAGGGACTTCTCTGTTTTCTGACATGTTTCAGACCTCCGGAAAAATGTTAATCCATGGGTGTTGGTTGTTCGGGACGCGGAAACATAACAGAGCATTCATGTAATTGGCAGTCCAGAGGGTTCTATTTCGTATCTTTCATATCGAAGTATCGATCCGCAGCCCACAGATTTTTGGACTCAGGATGGAGAACCTGCATCTCTGCAGAGAGACGGCTATGTTTGAGAATAGCTTTAATAAGCCATGAACGTTGCAGCATAAAAGGTTCAAAACTATGTCGAGGCAATCTGAGCAGGTGGCAAGGTGTGCCTGATACAATGCTGTAGTTGGCATGGTATCCCCGTAAAAGTCCACCAAGATGAAAAAAATCACCCGGATGTATACTGCCAATCAGTGTCTCTTTGCCGTTTTTTTGACTAAGCAGCAACAGTGTTCCTGATTGAACCAGAAAGGCATCGGGATACTCCTCGCCCTCTTTGATCAAAGTCTGCCCGGCACGAGTGGATGTGTTTTCAAACACAGTGGTAACACGCCGCCGGTCTATATCATTGAACAGCTTGAAAATATCATGTTGTGAGAGCACCTGCAGTACCAGACGATGGCGGAACAGATGTTCCATCATGGCATAGAGATTCTGATCCTTTTTTAACAGTGCCCTGATTCGTTCAAAAGGTAGTTCCAGAACTTTTACGGCTTTTGCAGCTGAGAGGGTGGCAGCTCGACGCATGCCGGTAAAATATGCCAGCTCACCAATCAGACAGGGTCTTTCTTTGGAGCCGGTAAGCTTGGAGATATGCTGGTTGGGCATAATCACATCGATTTCTCCATCCTGAAGCAGCCACATATGCCCGGCAGAATCACCTTTCAAACAGAGGGGCTCACCGGCTTCAAGCTCTCTTGGATAGCCGTGTTTAAAGAGCTGGTCAATGAGAGTCGCTTCACCCTCATCACTGGCACTATCGATAATCTGTCCTTTGTTGGCTTCTCCGCCTTCACTCATGATTTCACGAAGTCGGACCGAGCTCTCCTGAGAGAGGGTCTCCTCTTCATCACCGGGGCCATCAACATAATGTCGCATCAGAGATTTATAGGCATTCAGGGCTTCGCTATAGTCACCTGTACGTTCACAGGCATAGGCGTAGCTTAGTTTGACGTCTTTATCATTGTGCCAGACAGAAGAGCCCCATAATTGCCCGTAATACTTACGGGAAGCATGGTAATCTCCTTTGGCGGCAGCTGTTCTGGCCTGCTGAAACAGTTTTTGATAATCCATATTAAATTATCGCACTCCTGATAAAAAAACTTGTAGCCATTTAATATTGTAGGCTATTTCACTGAGTTTTAATATGACGATCTGCTTTCCAGAGATAATCATCTTCAGGTTTCATGATCTGCAGATTGGCAGGTCTGTGAGAGAAACGGAGAATGGCCTGTATGATCCATGGCCTTCTAAGCGTGAAAGGTTCAAACTCTTCACGAGAGAGGCGCAGAAGTTGAACAGGCGTTGCGGTTACTACCCTGTAATCACTTTGATAGCCTTTTAAGAGTCCGCCAAGATGAATCATGTCACCTGGAAAAACGGTGGACATCAGGGATCCATCATCTGTTTCAGTGGTGTCATCAGGTTGTTCTTTTGAGTGCATGAAAAACATGCATCCACTCTGAAGCATGTAGGTATAATCATGCTCCTCACCTGCTTCAACAAGGGTTTCTCCCGGCCCTAATGTAATCCGTTTAAATGAGTGCATGATTCGCATTCGATCAATGTCGTTGACGCGCTCGAAGACCGTGTGACGGGTTAGAACAGGCTCCGCCCATCGTTCGATCAGCAGGCGATCTATCGCTTTGGAAAACCCAGGGTCTTTCTCCTGCTGAGCATGAATATCTGAAGCCCGTACGATGTAAAGTTCAGCCACTGAAGTGGCATGAACATCCGCTATTCTACGCTGTTTTGTAAAAAAACCGACCTCTCCTACCAGTGCCAGATGACCATCTTTGACCTGAATAATGTCCGGTTCTTCATATTCCGGTAGCTGTACGGAGAGTTCTCCACTCTTCAATAGCCATAGGTGATCCGGCATGTCTCCATTTTTACACAGCATATCTCCAGCGTTAAAGGTGACCAGTTCTCCCATATTGCATAGCCGCTCCATCAGGGCGGCATCATCCGGAATTTCAGAATCCGGGATTTCAATCTCAGGTTGATTAGAAGATGCATCAGCCGTTTCACCTTCCGTCTCCTCAGGCTCTTTTTGGAGAGCTTCAATAAGCTGTTCCAATGCTGCTGCTGCTCCCTCTTCGCCTGATTTTTTATAAATCTTAATCACTGCGGTGTAAGTTTCTATGGCCTGTTCAATATTGCCTAGCTTTTCAGAGCAGTAAGCATGTCTAAGATGAATATCCAGATTGTCTTCCATCTCGGGGTTTTCGAGGATTTTCCCGTATAACTCTTCCGCCTCCTGAAAGTTCTCCTGTGCAACAGCCTTGCGAACCTGCCGGAGCAGTTTGGGAAGAGAGACGTCACTCACACCCGACTCCCTAATGGATGCGAACTGTTCACTAGCTCATGCAGACGGGCTTTGGAGATGTGAGTATAGATCTCGGTAGTTGTGATGTTTGCATGCCCCAGCAGCATTTGAACCACACGAAGATCGGCACCATGATTTAACAGGTGCGTGGCAAATGCATGACGCAGCGTGTGCGGAGAAGGGAGGGGAGTGATGCCTGCCTGACTGGCATAGAGCTTGATGCGTAGCCAAAAGTTCTGCCTGCTCATGGCGCGTCCACCACGTCCGGGGAAAAGATGAGCGTTTGAAACATTGGAACGCTTCTGTAGCCATTTTTTAAGCCAGCTTCCCGCCTCTTCACCAAACGGCACCATGCGCTCTTTGTTGCCTTTGCCGACCACGCGGATTACACCTGCCTGAAGATCAATGTTGGAGAGGGTCAGGCCGACCAGTTCAGATACCCGCAGACCCGTTGCATACATCACCTCAAGCATGCATCGATCTCTCAAACCTGTATTTTGAGTTGTGTCGGGCACGGCAAGCAGTAGCTCAACTTCCTGCTCGCTGATCTCTTTTGGCAGGCTTCGTCCTCTTCGCATATTGGGAAGTTGACGTACAGGATGATCTTCCCGCCAGCCCTCTTCCTGAAGATAGTTGTACCATGTTGAGAGAGAACTTCTGCGGCGATAGATGCTGGAATCTTTCAGTCCCTTCTTTTTCAGGCTTCCAAGATAGCAGGAGATATCCTCCTGCGAAGCATTGAAGATGGATTGTTTTCGTTTGTCTTGAAGGAAGTCACAGGCCTGTTTCAGATCCGCTCGATAAGCTGAAAGGGTCAGTGATGACCAGCCACGCAACATGCCAAGACGCTGGAGTAGTCCCTCCATACGCTCTTCATCGGTTGCGGTATTTTCAGTGTGGCTCATGACGGAGAGGAGTATATGGGGAAATTCAGGCTCTGTTAACCGCTTGCTGGCGAATCATCTTTTGGAAACTGTAATAACGCTATTATCTGGCTTAAAATAAAAAGACTCGGCAGAATGCCGAGTCTTTAAATGATGGTACCGAGGACTGGAGTTGAACCAGCACGTCTGTGAAGACACTGGCACCTGAAGCCAGCGCGTCTACCAATTCCGCCACCTCGGCATTTCCTTGCAAATATAAAGCTTTTGCAAGGGCGCGCAATAGTAGAATGGAGCAGTTTAGTGTCAAGAGAGAATGTAAAGAAATTCAATTGGTCAGAAGCCAAAGGCCAGTCAGGCAAATCATCAGACAAGAGAGCTGATGATCATAAAGGTGCCGGGCGGAAAAAAGATAGCCAAAAGCCTTATGAAAACAGAATCGACAGTTCTCAGGTTGTCAGAACGCTTAAATCTTCATCCAAGGGCTCAGCCTCAATGCGCGACATCGAAAAGATGCTGAGAATCAAAGCGCCTGATCAGCGGCGTCAACTGAAACAGACCGTCTCATCCATGTTGGAGCGCGGTGAGCTTCTTCAGCGTGGCAAGAATCTGATGGTATCAAATGAGTCACAGAAATCACATTCAGAGCGGCGGCCTGGTGGGCATCATAAACGTGATTCCGGTTCGAGAGGTGCCCGGAGTTCCGGTCAGCGCAGTGCTGAAACATGCACAGGAAAACTCTCTGCCCATCCTGATGGTTTTGGTTTTGTTGCCGTACCTGGCAGAAAAGAGGATATCTTTCTTCCCCAACAGGAGATGAAAACCCTGATGCATGGAGACACAGTTGAGGTTCGTCCAGTCGCCTACAGAGGCCGCGAATCCGGTGAGCTCGTGAAGATTGTTGAAGAGGCTCATAACGTCATTACCGGTCAGTTTGTGATTCGGGGCGACGTTGGCATGGTGGAGCCACGCTCCAGAAAGTTTTCACAGTCGATCCTGATTACCAAAAAAGATTCCAAAGGTGCCCATGACGGGGATTGGGTGCAGATAGAGATTGAACGCAGTTCCAGCCCTTTGCGAGGTAAGGTGTTACAAGGCTTGAATGATCTGTTCAAGCCCTCGAACCTGATTGATCTGATTATTGCCGAACAACATCTTCCCACGGATTTTCCTGATGACGTGATGGAAACAGCTAATGCGATGCCAACAAGTGTCTCCCAGCATGAGATCAAATCACGTAAAGACCTGCGTCATCTCTCGTTTGTAACGATTGATGGTGAAGATGCGAAAGATTTTGATGATGCCATCTGTGTTTTGCCGCGTGGTGATGGATTTGAAGTCTGGGTGGCAATTGCGGATGTGGCCCACTATGTGCGTCCGGGTACGGCTCTGGATGCGGAAGCTTATGAGCGCTCCACTTCCTTCTACTTCCCTGATCGGGTGATTCCAATGCTGCCCGAAGCACTCTCTAACGGATTGTGCTCACTACGTCCCAATGTAGATCGCCTGACCATGGCAGTGCGCATGCGTTTTGACTGTTATGGACGTGGCCGGGCTGCTCAGGTCTATGATGCGGTGATTCATTCGCAGGCGCGTCTGACCTACACGCAGGTTGCTGCATGGTTAGAAGATGGCGATGCCGGAGACAAAGATTGCGGCCTTCAGAAGCCCGAAGTTCAGAATATGATTTCTGATGCAGCGCGTCTGTATCGCCTGCAGGAGAAAAACAGAGAGAAGCGCGGCGCGCTTGGTCTTGATCTTCCCGAAGTCGGGCCTGTGGTTAAAGATGATAAAATTGTGGCGCTGGAAGTGCGTGAGCGCAACGTGGCACACAAGTTAATTGAAGAGCTGATGCTCTCGGCCAACGTGGCAACTGCACTCTATTTTGAAGCTCACGACTCTGCCGTTCTCTATCGGGTACATCCGCAGCCGGAGCAGCAGTCCATTGATAAGGTGAATGATTTCCTTGCTCCATTTGGCTCAACAATCAGCAGCCATTCCCGCAACGGGGTTCGCCCTCTCGATATTCAGAAGGTACTGGAGCAGTCCGAAGGCAAGCCGTACGGACACGTGCTGCACCGTCTGATTCTTCGTTCCATGCAGCAGGCCAAGTACTCTCCCAATAACGAGGGTCATTTTGGTCTGGCTTATGAGAGCTACTGCCACTTTACCAGTCCTATCCGTAGATACGCCGATCTGACGGTACATCGCAGATTAAAAGCACTGATTAAGAAACAGGACCCCAACAAAGTGCAACCTGCCAACATGCTTGTTGCTGTGGGTGAGCATGTCTCCATTCAGGAGCGCAAGCAGGTGCGTTCAGAGTGGGATGTCGAGGCGATGCTTGGCGCGCTTTATCATGCAAAAGATGCAGGCAAACAATTCAAAGCAATTGTATCGGGTATGACCAAGCGACGTGTGTTTGTCGAGATTGAATCTTCCCTCGCAGAAGCTTCCATTGCAGTTGATGAGCTCGGCGGCATCTTTGTTCTGGATGAGAAAAACCATCGTCTGGTTGCCAAACATGGCGGGCTAACGATCAGCCTCGGTGATGAACTGGATGTTGAAATTACATCCACAGATCCCGTGAGAGGAGTCATCAACATCTCACTGATTGCTCAGGAGAAACCACAGCCTCAATAAAACCGATGAGTGCGAATGTCCGCTTTCGGCCAAAACGGACATTCATAACCTCGAGCAATAATCAAAAAGGAAACCCAATATGAAAATTCTCATTCTACTTACATCACACGATAAACTCGGAGATACAGGAGAGAAAACCGGGTTTTGGCTTGAGGAGTTTGCTACTCCCTACTATGTGTTCAAGGATGCAAATGCAGACATTACACTCGCCTCCCCTAATGGAGGGCAGCCGCCTCTGGACCCTAAAAGTGATGAGCCTGATTTCCAAACAGAAGCAACCAAACGCTTCATGGGCGACGTCGACGCTCAAGCAGCATTAGCAAATACATTAAAACTATCAGATGTTTTATCTGAAAATTACGATGCGGTGTTTTATCCTGGTGGTCATGGGCCACTATGGGATTTGGCAGGAAATCGCAGCTCTATAGCTTTGATTGAATCCATGTATGGCGCTGGAAAAGTGGTGGCTACAGTTTGCCATTCATCTGCCGTACTGCTCCACGCCAAAAACCAGGATGGCTCACCCCTTGTGAAAGGGAGGTCTGTGACAGGTTTTAGCAACACCGAAGAAGACGCTGTGCAACTTTCAGAGGTTGTACCTTTCCTGTTGGAAGACGAGTTGAAAGCAAAAGGGGCAAACTACTCAAAGGCCGACGATTGGCATCCATATGCAATTACTGACGGCAACCTGATAACAGGCCAAAACCCAGCATCATCTGAACTGGTAGCGAAGGCAGTGCTAAAGAGCGTCGTTAGCTAAAACACTCATTGGGAAGAGGTCCTATTTTCTCCAGAACTCCGGAACGAGCAGTACAAAGAAGGTGAAGATTTCCAGACGGCCCAGAACCATGCCGAACATCAGGATGCCTTTAGCGGCGTCGGGGAGTGAGGCGTAGTTTGAGGCGGGGCCGACATCACCGAAACCGGGGCCGGTATTGGTGAGACATGCAGCCGTTGCTGATAGGGCAGTCATCATATCCACGCCTGTGATGGCGAGCAGAATCGCGATGACACTGTAGCAGACCATATAGAGTACAAAGAAGCCCCACAGAGCCTGTACAACCGGACCGGTGACGCTGTGATCATTAATTTTTACCTGAATGATGGCATGGGGATGGATAAGCCTGCGAATTTCCCGCATGCCCTGTCTGAAGAGCAGCAAAACCCTGACCACTTTCATGCCGCCACCGGTGGAACCGGCACAGGCACCGACAAACATCGCAGCCAGTAGCAGTAGTCCTGTCCCCGGAGGCCAGATGGCATAGTTGCTGACCGCAAAGCCTGTCGTTGTTGCGATGGCAACCGTATTGAATATGACTTCACCGATTGTGCCTGCTCCGGCGGTCAGTGTGATGGCGGCGATTAAAACAATCAGTGTGCTAACCCATTTTATATAGGTGCGGAACTCATCATCCTGAAAATAGGTTTTGAGTGAAAATCCGCGTTTCAGTGCTGCAAAGTGGAGTGTAAAATTCACACCGGCCATCAGCATGAAAACAATAATCAGAGAGCGGATGGTTTGTGATTCGTAATAACCGATACTGGCATCGTGGGTGGAGAAGCCACCAATGGCGATGGTGGTCATGGCATGGTTGATGGCATCGAAGATAGTCATGCCGGCTAGCCAGAGCGAGAGGCCGGTGATGGCTGTCATGGCCAGATAGATATACCAGAGAACTTTGGCTGTCTCTGTAACACGGGAAGTCAGTTTGTCTTTAACAGGCCCCGGAGTTTCGGCGCGGAAGAGCTGCATGCCACCCACGCCGAGTAGCGGCATAACGGCCACAGCCAATACGATGATACCCATGCCGCCGAGCCACTCCTGCATGGAACGCCAGAAGAGGATAGAGGGGGGCAGGGTATCGAGCCCGCTGAGAATGGTGGCGCCGGTGGTGGTCAGTCCTGATGTTGATTCAAACAGGCCATCGATAATGTTGTCACAGACGCCTGTGGTCCAGAAAGGTATGGCACCAAGCAGGGAGAGAATCACCCAGGCCAATGCAACAATCAGAAACCCGTCTTTATGGCTTAATCGGGGAGGTGCAGACCCGGCAATGCGCATCATGGTCAGACCCAATGCGGACGTCAGGCAGCCGGCCAGAATGAAATGATCTGCATGTCCGGATGCAAAATAGAGTGAAATGAAGGCAGGGGCCATCATGCCGCATCCAAACAGCGCGACCAGAATGCCCAGAGTCCAGATTACACCTCGTGGATGCATGGCCCAGTTTTATCCTTGTTCCATTAAAAGAATTCCAGGTGAACTTCAAACAGCTTCTCTACAGCTCGTAATGAAGTCCCCTGTGTGACTAACAGTACATGGTCATCTGCCTGAATCTTTGTGGTTCCATCCGGGATAATAACCTGATCATCACGGACAATGGCACCAATCACGGTGTTGGGGGGCAGAGTGAGGTCAATCAGTGGCTTGTTAAGAATGTTGGAGGTCTCCAGCGCAACCGCTTCCAATACTTCCAGTGTACCATCTCCAAGCGGAGACATGCCCAGAATCCTGCCTTTTCGAACATGCCGCAAAATGGATGAGGCAGTGGTGAAGCGTGGAGATACCGTGACATCCAGTCCAATCTGACGAACCAGATCAGTATAAATGGCACGATTTACCAGTGTGACCACATGAGGGACATTGTATTTCTGAGCAATCAGACTGCCGAGGATGTTGGTTTCATCATCGTTGGTGAGAGCGAGAAAATCATCCATGCCTTCGATGGCTTCCTCTTCGAGAAGGTCACGATCAAGCGCATCACCCTGGATGACAACGCTTTTATCAAGTTGCTCGGCCAGCCACTGGGCACGTTTTGGGTTGTGTTCAATCAGCTTGATGGAGACGCCCATGCGCTCCAGCTCCTGAGCAACAATAAAGCCGACATTACCACCGCCTACAATCATCACATTCCGATCTTTCTGCTCCGATGTCTCATAGCCAACATGTTCGAGGAATGTATCAACCTGTTCCCGAGCCATAGCAATATAAACACTGTCACCAGCCAACAGCACTGTATCGGCAGAAGGGACGCGCCATTTTCTGTTGTGCTCGTGAGCAACGATATAGGTGCTGATATTTTCCATGACTTCATCGAGTTCATTCAGGGCCAGCCCGGCGAGAATGCCTTTGGGAGGTACCCGGAGCCCGAGGAGCTGAACCCGGCCATCTGCAAAGTCCTGTGCATCAACTGCGGAAGATACCTGGAAACGTTTTATAATCGATTTTGCGGCTTCGCGTTCGGGTGAAATAATAAGATCGATAGGCAGTTCATCACGCCCAAACAGGCCTGTGCTGTTGACATAATCAGGCTCCCGGACACGGGCCATTTTTGTGGTCACTTTGAAAAGGGAGTGTGCCACCTGACAAGCCAGCATATTGGTCTCATCGTTGGTGGTTGCAGCAATAAGCAGCTCGGCATTTTCAGCGCCGGCCAGTCGAAGAACGCTCGGATGTGAGGCATGACCCAGGATGGTTCTGACATCCATGGTGTCTGCTACACGTTGTAGCCGTTCAGCGTCAGTATCAACGACCACAACATCATTTCCTTCAGTTGCTAACCGTTGTGCAATGTGAAATCCAACTTCGCCAGCACCTAAAATTAAAATGTTCATTATTTTTTCTCCGGCGCGATGAGCCCAAAGCTTTTAATTTTTCTATGCAGTTGGCTTCGCTCCATACCGATGTCAGCAGATGTCTTGCTAATATTCCACTCATTTTGTTCCAGATAGTGTAGCAGATAACTGCGTTCAAATGCTTCACGAGCATTATGATAGCTGTGAGTGAAAGCATTGCTATCGAGATTTTGGCCTTCTTGTTGAACCGATACGGAAGATGAATCAAGTGCTGGCATGGTCTCAGGTGTGATTTCAATGCCTGGCTGAAGAATATGGCAACGCTCAATATAATTTCTCAGTTCCCGAATATTTCCCGCCCACGGATAGACCTGCATGAGTGCGATTGCAGCTTCAGAAAACCTGACAGGATCACCGCCGAGCAGTTGGGCCTGCTCCGTAGCCAGTGTTTCAATGAGAATGGGAAGGTCTTCAATTCGATCACGAAGCGAAGGAAGGTGGATGGTCACCACATTCAGACGATAGTAAAAATCTTCCCGAAGTTTCCCTTCAGTTAAAAGCTTGTCAGGTTCATAGGAGCTGGCCCCGATGATGCGCATGTTCGCTGAAATGGGCTTTGGATTACCCAGACGCTGAATTTTTTTATCTTGCATGGATTTTAGGATTTTTGCCTGTATACCCAGGCTCAATTCACTAATTTCATCAATAAAAAGAGTGCCGTCATTGGCGGCTTCAAAACGGCCTCTCTGGGCATGAAGTGCGCCGGGAAATGCTCCTTTTTCATGGCCGAACAGCTCAGAATCCATCTGAGTCTCCTGAATGCTTGCGGTGTTGAGTTCGACAAAAGTTGCATCTGAACGCTTGGATTGAAGGTGAATTTGTTGAGCTGCAACAGCTTTCCCGGTCCCGTGTTCACCGAGAATGAGTACTGCGGCATCCGTTGCTGCAACCCGCTTGATCAGCTTTTTAGCCTCTTCAATCGAATCACTTTGACCGACAAGCTGATGCCGGGTCTGCTGCTGGATATTCTGTTTCAGGTCTACGTTTTCCTGTTTAAGTTTACGTTTTTCCAGAGCGTTTCTAAGAATAATTAACAGGCGGTCGGAAGAGAGTGGCTTTTCAACAAAATCAAAGGCCCCCTCACGAGTGGCACGAACAGCCGTATCAATGGTTGCATGGCCTGACATGATAATAATGGGAACGGTTTCATCGATCTGCAAAATTCGGCTCATGGTTTCGAGGCCATCAATTCCGGGCATCCAGATATCAAGCAGAATACAATCTGCCGGCTGTTTTCGAAAACGGGCGACAGCCTCTTCACCGGACGGGGCACAAGAGACAAGGTATCCCTCATCTTCAAAAAGCCCTTGCAGAGATTCTCTGATCGCCGGCTCATCATCAACGATCATAATTTGTGCGCTCATGATTGCTCCATGCTGGTTTCTTCGGTGGGCAGGCGCAAGCAGAAGTGCGTCGGTTGTCTGTTGGAAACAAGCAGCAGCTCACCTTCATGTTCGTCTGCAATTCTTTTGGCAATAGCCAGTCCCAGACCGGAGCCATCTTCTTTGGTGGAGAAATAGGCATCAAAGATATGAGATGCAGAATCATCCGGGATGCCTGAACCACCATCCTGAATATGGAATTCCACAATATTGTCATCATGGCTGCCATAGAGATGGACGGGTGCTTTGCTCTCTTCAGTAGCTGCCAGAGCATTGTCCATGAGATTGATCAGAATTTGTCTGATCTGATCAGCATCACAATAACACTGAATATCATCAGTAAATGTCTCTACGTGAATGCGTGGGTAAGCACTGTAGAGCTCGCGCATGTCAGTCGTAAGTTCTCTGGCAGGTACAGCTGTTGGTTTGGGCTGAGGCATGCGCGCAAGGTCTGAGAAATCTCCGAGCAAACGCTGCAGACGTTCCACCTGGGTAATAATGGCATGTGTGCAGCTATCGAAAACATCCGTATCATCTGCTGTCTTTCTAAAGCGGCGTTGAAGACGTTCTGCGGCCAGCTTGATCGGTGTCAGCGGGTTCTTGATTTCGTGGGCGAGACGTTGAGCCACTTCTGCCCATGCACGGTGGCGTTGGGCCTCTGCAAGAGAGCTGACATCATCCAATACCATCAGGTAGCCAGAGAAACCGGCAGAGCCGGCACCACTAAGCCGGGCTCCCCGAGCAAGAATGTGAAGGTCCTGTTTGTTCACGGTTAGTTCCAATTCCCGCTGCAGGTGCTCTGCACTCTGATGTTGCAGCTCTTCATAAAATTCACCAACAAGATGAAGCCTGCCTTTACAAAGCGGGGTGATAGAACGGCCTGGCATCCAGTCGGTTGAGAGATGAAGCAGTTCACGCATGGCCTGATTCAGCAGGCGAATATTCCCTTTGGCATCAATCAGCAGTACACCGGCTTGCAGGTTGGCTAGCAGAGTTTCGAGTACATACTGCCTCTGTCGACTGCTATCAAGTGCACCAGTCAGCTCTGCCTGGGTCTGCTCCAGTGCCTCTACGTTCTGTTTGAGGCGAAGGGTCATGCGATTGAATGAGTGAACCAGAGAACCCAGTTCATCTTCAGGAGCAGAAGGGATGGATACGGTAAGGTCACCCTCGGTTACACGCTCAAGCGCATTTGCAAGTTCACCAATGGGGGATGTGAGGCGCCTGGCAAAACCGACAGCAACAATGCCGGCAGCAATAATGATTGCCAGTGTGGCAATCAGCATGGCATGGGTGAAGGTACCACGGATCGATTGACGATTTCGTTCCAGCTCTTTGTATGACCGATAATCAGCTTCTACAGCTCTGGCGTTCTGGACTATCCCTTCAGGAAGTTTTACCTGGGCACGCAATATGCCGACAACATTCTGATGGGCACGAAGCGGGGCATAGCCAACGGCCATCTCTTCACCTTTTGTGCTGACCAGTCTTGTTGAGATAAGTCCCAGTGTAAGTGCAGGTTTTGCTTCATCATCAAGAACCGCTGATTCAAGGCCCGGCAGGCCCTCCATCTGAACGTTGGCAACAAGACGTTCATTGAGATCAAACACCTGAATGCTTTGCCAGCCTTCATGCTGCATAATTTCATGTAAACGCGTATTTAGCAGGGCGTAGCTTATAGGCAGGGTAGCTACATGGCTTAGAAGTTCATTGTCATTCATTGCCGCAGTAAGTCCCTGTTTGAGATCACTATCGACTCGGGCATAAAATCCCTGAGCAAGATTCAGGGCCTGATCCAGCAGGGTATCAACACGAACATCGAACCAGACATCCATACCTCGCTCAACCATCTGATTGCCGGCAACCTGAAGAATGGCGGTAGGTATAAGCAGCATGCTAACCAGTGCAATCACCAGTTTGGCACGCAGCCTTGAGCCTGCACGGCGCTCTTTCTGCTCTCTTAAAATGCGCAGGCCGTACTTCAGGAGCGCCAGTGAAAGAATAATCAAAAGCGTCATGTTGATCCATGCAACGATTGAACCTTCTGAAGGCGTTCCAGTTGGCCAGAGCATGATAATCGTTGCCCAGAGAGCAGCGGTCATGATCAGTGGCAGAAAACGGATTATTCCGGTCATGGCAGGGCGACTTCTTCCAGAGCCACTGTTTTACCAAAGCGGGTAGCCTCAGACCACCACGAGTCGCTTAGCTCACCTTCATGGATATGAAGCTTGATACGGAAGCTGTAGAGCGTTCCTGATGTGAGCAGGCTGCGATCCAGTGTTGGGAAATTCTGTAACCGGGAGAGGAACTGAATCACTTCCTCAACACTATAAACCCGCTGCGAAATACCACTGCTGGTATCGGTTAATAGCCAGCTTTTTGATATGAGATCGGGAACTGCCTGACGAACAACTGTAATCGAGCCTATCGCATCATCTATCCAGTAATCGTTCACTTCATCGATAATGATTTCCCAACTGAAGATAACAGGTGTTCCTTCGTTGAGGGCTTGCTTTACTTTGTCTGTAATGGGAACCGGGCCTGTCGTGCAGTAGATCACCTCATGATCGGCAGTGATTTCCAGGGGGGAGAGTTGGGGGGCTGAAAAGGCAATATTCACCTGAAAAAACATGCTGATTACAGCAGCAACAGCTACTGAAATCTTAGGAAGCAGGCGAAAAATCACAGACATCAGCCGAGTTTAGCTCGGATATGTAATGATTCCAGTTGTAATCACATCCAGGGGCTTTATGCATTCAGTGTTACTTAAATCTGAACAGAACCAAAATAGAGTCTGAAATAGCTGGCTAAGGCCGCTATAGTGCGTCCATGCCAATTGTCACACTACATGAACTCTCCAAGGCTTATGGGCCACAGGTGTTGCTGGAAAACGTTTCACTGCGTATTTCCCGTCAGGCCCGTATTGGTCTGATTGGCCGGAATGGCGAGGGAAAATCCACGCTGCTAAAGATTATTGCAGGCATGATCCTGCCAGACGACGGGCAGGTAAATATCCGTAATGGCATAAAGATAGCCTACCTGCCGCAGGCACCGCATTTTGAGGCCGGGCACACTGTCTTCTCGGTGGTTGCAGAGGGGCTGGGCGAGGTGGCCGATTCACTCAATGCCTATGATGAGGCACTCATAGCTCTGGAAAATGATACGTCAGAGAGTGCCATGAAACGTTTGGCAGAGATGCAGAGTGAGCTGGAACGAACAGGGGGCTGGCAATATAAGTCTCGAATCGAATCAGCCATCTCCCGATTGAAACTCGATGCACATCGTGATGTGGGCGAGCTCTCCGGTGGCTGGCTCAGACGTGTTGCTCTGGCACGTGCCGTAGTAGCCGAGCCGGAACTACTGCTGCTGGATGAGCCGACCAATCATCTGGATATCGCATCGATTGAGTGGCTGGAGGAGTTTGTCGCAGACTTTGCCGGAGCTGTGATGTTTATTACCCATGATCGCTATTTTCTTGATGCTGTGGCTGAACAGGTGGTGGAGCTGGATCGGGGAGCTCTAACCTATTTCGATTGCAGTTACGCCGAGTATCTCGAGAAAAAAGCTGAGCTTCTCATGCAGGAAGGGCGTCAGCATAGAAAGTTCGACCAGCTTCTGGCTGGTGAAGAGCGCTGGATCAGGCAGGGGATTCCGGCTCGTAGAACCCGCAATGAGGGGCGTGTTCGGAATCTTGAAGAGCTTCGAAAGCAGAGAGAGGGGAGACGGCTTCGTGGTGGAGATGTTGAGCTGCGAGTCTCCAGCGGCATCAAACCCGGGAAAATGCTGATTGAGGCAGTAGAATTATCTCACAGCTTTGATGACACGGTGATTGCCAAAGATTTAAGCCTGAAAATCATGGCGGGTGATCGGATCGGACTGATCGGCCCCAACGGGATCGGTAAAACAACGTTGCTGAAGATGCTGCTTGGCGAGCTGAAACCTCAGGCAGGACGGGTACGCCATGGCGTACGTCTTGCCCCGGCCTTTCTTACTCAGATGCGGGAGCTTGATCCAAAAATGAAGCTCAAAGATGTACTGCTTCCCCAAGGCGGAAATTATGTGCATATCGCAGGTGTAGAGCCTCGTCATATTGTAAGTTATCTACAGGACTTTCTGTTTGATAGTGAGCGTTTGAATACACGTGTTTCGGCCCTTTCAGGTGGTGAGCGGGGCAGGGTCATGCTGGCCAAGTTACTGCTGGAGCCTGCCAATCTTCTGGTGCTTGATGAGCCGACCAATGATCTGGATATCGGAACATTGACCGTACTGGAACAGGCGCTGGCTAAGTATGATGGAACCGTGATTCTGGTCAGTCATGATCGTGCCTTTATGGATCGGGTGGTTTCCCGTGTACTCTCCTTTGAAGGGGATGGTCAGGTGATACCGGTAGAGGGCGGCTATACCGATTATGCAGTCTGGAAGAAGAGACAGGTATTAAAGCAGAAGAGTGAAGTTTCCAAGCCAGTAAAAAAAGAGGTGTCCAAGGCAAGGTCGGAACGAAAGGCGACCAAGCTCTCCTACAAAGAACAACAGGAACTGGATGGTCTGCCTGCACAGATTGAATCATTGGAATCTGAGAAAGGTGAAATTGAGTCCCGTTTTTGTGATCCGGACTATTTTAATAGGGATGGGGAAGCCTTTGTGAAGGATCAGCAGCGTCTGGATATATTGGAGTCTGAACTTACTGTTTGCTATGAGCGCTGGGATGCGTTGGAAACAAAACAGTCGGAGTTGTCATCATGAGCAATCCATTTTGGGAATCGAAATCACTATCAGAAATGACAGATGAAGAGTGGGAATCACTCTGCGATGGCTGTGGTCGTTGCTGTCTCTACAAGTTTCAGGATGAAGATAGTGATGAGATGTTTTTCACCAACGTAGCCTGTGCTCTGTTTGATGCGGAAACATGTCGCTGCTCTGATTATCAGAAACGTTTTAAATCAGTGCCGGAGTGTGCGGATATTCGCAAGTTCACCAAGCGTGAGTACCAGTGGCTTCCCGAGCGCTGTGCTTATCGTCTATTGTTTGAAGGTAAAAAACTCAAGCCGTGGCACCCACTTGTTTCAGGTGATGCTGAAAGCGTTCATAAGGCCGGTGTTTCAATGCAGAACAACGTGGTCAATGAAGGCGATGCAGATATGGATAACCTAGAAGATTATATTGTTGAAGAGCTGATCTGATTCTCATCGAATGTCCGCTTTTGGTCAAAAGCGGACATTGGCTATCAGGTCGATGAGTTATTCATTCCAATGAGCTGGAAGAGTTCCAGACGTGATGATGGGTTGTTGAGAAATGCACCCGTCAGCTTTGATGTGGTTGTCCATGAGTTGGGTTTGTGCACGCCGCGGTGGCACATGCAGAAGTGCTGGCATTGAATAATGACGGCCACGCCATCGGGTTTTAGCTCATCATTAATGGCGTTGGCGATCTGCATGGTCAGCTTCTCCTGAACCTGCAGACGGTTGGCGTAACCTTCAGCTACACGAGCCAGTTTCGATAGCCCGACAATCCGGCCGTTGGGGATATATGCGATGTGTGCCTTGCCGACAAACGGAACCATGTGGTGTTCGCAGTGGCTATGGATATCGATATCGGAGACAAGCACTACTTCATCATAACCTTCCGCTTCTTCAAAGGTCTTGGAAAGATGTTCACGCGGGTCTTCATTGTACCCGGAGAAATGCTCTTTCATGGCGGCCAGTACCCGGGCCGGTGTCTCCTGGAGTCCTTCACGGCTCGGGTCTTCGCCAATATGACGAAGCAGTCCGCGAATGTGCTCCATGGTTTCAATATTTTTCGGATCGGTAGTATCAATATCGTCTATCACGAGAGACCCCTTGTTTTCGAACTTGCCGCCACATTACCCCATCTGGCAATGTTGCAAAACCCAAAGATGATTGAGGGTTATTTGAAGTTAGTGCTCAGGAGAGTGATTTGATTACAGTTGATCTGCTTCGTCATGGCGAACTTGAAGGTGGAATAAAATATCGCGGACAGCTCGATGATCCCTTAACCGAAAAGGGTAGAGAGTTGATGGATGGGGTGTGGAATCGTGTTTGCGAGGATGTTGACCTGATTATATCTTCACCCTTGAGCCGTTGCTCCCAACCGACAGAGTTTTGGGCTGAAGAGAAGAGAATTCCCCATGAAATTGATCCACGTGTGGCAGAAATGCACTATGGTGAATGGGAGGGATTAACTTCTGAAGAGATCATGATCAGGAATCCCGGCATGCTGGAAAAATGGAGAGTTAATCCTGAAGGGATGCGAGCGCCAGGCGGCGAGAGCACCGAAGAGTTGAACAGGCGAATTGCTGATTTTTGGAGCGAAGTCTGTGAAAAACATGATAAAAAACATCTTATGGTCGTGGCGCATTCGGGGAGTATTCGAATGTTAGTGGCACATATCCTTTCGGCTCCGGTTGCAACCACACGAATGCTGCAGATGCCTTATGGTTGTTGGAGCAGGGTAGTCTGTAGTCATGGCAGAAGTGAGCTGGTTTTCCATAACCGTAAATAGGTGCTGTTCACATCCGGTCTGCTGCCTCATGCACAATTTTTCCTGCTATAGTTGTAATGAAGTCGTTTTTCTGTCGTCAGATAACAGTGATTAGCAGAAAAGAATTTAGGAGGACTATCATGAATATATTAAACAGAGTGCACTATGCAGTCGCGTTTATTTTTGCTGCTCTGTTGGTTATGCCTGCAGGTCAGGCGTTGGCAACAGAGGTGTCAAAAGGGGCACAGATCGGTTTATTGACGTGCCATACAGTTGAAGGGACCGGGTTTTCGTTGCTGATTCACTCTACTTCAAATGTTAATTGCCGGTTTGAAGCAACAGGCGGTGTTGTGGAGAAGTATAAAGGCGAGACAGGAGTTGCGCTTGGTGTCGACCTTCGTTGGGATAAGAAGACCAAGATTGTTTATACCGTAGTTGCTGCAAACTATAAGGCGGGTAGCTATCAGCTGACCGGTAAATATTATGGCGGTGGCGGCTCAGCAACAGCAGGCATTGGCGTTGGCGTTCAGACACTGATTGGCGGTGGCGACAAGAGTGTTTCCCTGCAGCCTGCAATCTCCGGCAGTAAAGGTGCGGGTGTTTCCGGTGGTGCGACCTACCTCTATCTGGAAGCAGACAGGTAAGTTACCTAACGATTGCAAAGTAGGGGTGGCCAGATGGTCACCCTTTTTGCTTTTAGAGGGCGTTGTTTAGAAGCCGAAGAGCGGTTTCTGCAACATGTCCACCATAGCTGCGTGCTGCCATGAGCTGGTTGTCTGAAATGCTCTGTGGCATCCCTTCATGATTGCCACAACGTGCATAAGGACCCCACTGAAGTCCCGCATCAGCATAGCCGGGCAGGCTTTTGGGGAATCCAACGACAGTCATCCCTTGCTCCAGGAAATGGGAGTGAAGTGATATCAAGGTGTTTTCTACACCGCCCCCACCTCCGCCAAAGCCGCCTCCGGTTGCAAATACTCCACCGGTTTTCCCTTCCAGCAGGTTTTCCATCCAGAGCTTTCCAGCCTTGTCGATGAGTTGTTTCAGTTGCCAGGCCATAGAGCCCATATGAACCGGTGTGCCAAAAATAATGAGATCGGCGTTTGTCAGGTCATCAAGCTCCGTATCAACAGCCTGTTTGAGGATGGTTTCACAATCTGTGGCTGCTTTTGCGCCAGCAGCGATGGCCGCAGCCATTTTTTCCGTATTGCCATAGTCAGAGTGATAACTGATCAGGATATTGAGTGACATTTTTTTCCTCCCTAAGGGTTTATATTAGGGATGTCTTAGAAACACCCGTACGGCCCATGGAGGGGCCGTCAAAATCAGGAACGATAGTGATTGATTTTGTGAGTAAAGGCAAAACCGCGTTTTGGCTTTATGTTAAAGAATCAATGCATGGATGCATTGATTCGGATGATTCAAACTCCTAAGCGTGACCAATCTGATCGGTCAGGTTGGCTCTGTTGATACCCATGCTCTGCGCAGCCAGCGCCCAACGAAGTTCGGGCTCCGCCTGAAAGAGCAGGTGGTGGTTGGTGGCTGCGACCAGCCAGTCATTGTTGGCGAGTTCCTGTTCCATCTGACCTGCTTCCCAGCCGGCATAACCAAGAATCAGCATGAAATGTTCAGGCCCGCTTCCTGCCGCGATCTCTTCAAGTACATCACGGGAAGTTGTCAGGTGAAGTTCCGGTGTGATCTGCATGGTTGAATCATAAATATGCCAGCCATCATGCAGTACAAAGCCACGAAAGGGATCAACCGGACCGCCCTCAAAACTCAGTGCCCGATTTTCCGGTAGATGAGATATATAACTCCGATCCGGTGTAAGTTTAAGGTCTTCCAATACATCTATGATAGAGACCTCCTGAGGCCGGTTAACGATCAGGCCCATGCATCCCTCTTCATCGTGGTGGCAGATAAGAACAACCGTGTCTCGAAAGTGCCGATCCTGTAGCGATGGTGTCGCCAGCAGGATTTGTCCGGTCAGATTACTGATCTGCATCGCTACTCCCGTGCAGAGAGTGATAAGACATTTCCCGAGCCATTTTGATTGCTGCCATAATGCTACTGTAGGACACTTTTCCGGTTCCTGCACGATCCAGTGCAGTCCCATGATCCACACTTGTCCGGATAAATGGCAGACCAAGAGTGACATTCACAGCATCGCCAAAGCTCAGTGTTTTGATAGGAATCAGTGCCTGATCATGGTAACAGCAGATGATGGCATCATATTGATCACGAATCTGAGGTGAAAAGAGTGTATCGGCCGGGAAGGGCCCCTGAATATCAATGCCGAGATGTTTTACCTGTTCAATCGCCGGAGTGAGGATTGTAACTTCTTCATCACCAAAGTGTTGCTGTTCTCCCGCATGAGGGTTGAGTCCGCAGAGGGCCAGTTTTGGTGATTTGAGTCCAAATCGTTGTTTCAGGTCATGGTGGGTGATCGCCAGTATCGAAGCAGTATCTTCAATATTGAGTTGGTCAGGGACATCTCTAAGTGCCAGGTGAGTGGTCAACAGGGCAACACGAAGTTGATCTGATGCCAGCATCATCACGACGAGTTCTTTGCCGGCGAGGCTGGCAAGAAACTCGGTATGGCCGGGAAAATCAAATCCCGAGTCGCGCAGAATGGCTTTTTCAATGGGGGCGGTAATCAGCGCTGCAGCTTTTCCCTGAATAGATGCCTGGGCTGCAGCCTCAATACAGGCAATAACGGCAGCAGCAGTGTCTGATGAGGGTATGCCCGTTGTTACAGAAGAAGAGGTCATCTCCGGTGGCAGCGGATTCCAGCAGCCAAGATGCTCTTGTGGCACCGGCTCTTTCAGTGAGCTGCACTCATGGATATTAATCTGCATGCCAAGTTGTACCGCCCGCTCACTTAGCCAGTGAACAGGGGCAGTAATAAGGACATTCTGAAACAGTTCAGGATGAGCTTTGAATGCAAGTAGAACGCAGTCGGGGCCTATGCCTGCCGGTTCACCGAGCGTGAGCAGCAGAGGTATTGATGAGGTTGAGTTCACCGGTTAACCGGGCCTAATTGCAGCCGTTGTATTCAATGATTGCCTTGGCTTTCAAACTGGCAATCCAGCGTGGAACCTGGCTCTGCATTTCCGAATTGAGCAGCAGCTGTTGAATGCGCTCATGATGCGCTTCAAAAGCATTAGGATTGATGTGACGTTTGGCAATGATATGGATGATATGCAGGCCAAAAGAGGACTTTACGACACCGCTTGTCTTTCCCTGAGCAAGTACAAATGCCACTTTTTCAAACTCCGGAACCATCTGTCCCTGTTTGAACCATCCAAGATCACCACCTGATTCGGCACTTGGCCCTTGTGAAATCTCTTTGGCGCGGGTGGCAAACTTCTCATCAGAGCTGTTCTGCATCTCTCTTGCAATGGTGGCTGCACGATGCTGTATTTTTGCTGTGGTCGCTTCATCTGCGGATTCGGGAAGTGAAAACAGGATGTGACGGGCATGGACTTCATCGTAGCTATCACCAATAGCAGGTTCATGCATACGTTCACTGCTCACCTGAACAATATGAAATCCTCCGGCAGAACGAACAGGCTTTGTAACGCCTCCAACAGGAAGTGTGAAAACTTCATTAAACTGTTGAGCAAGCCCGCCCGGGAAAAACCATCCCATATCTCCACCCTGATTGGCGTTGGGGGCATCTGATTTTAGTGCAACTGTTCGTTTGAAATCAGCGCCATTGATAAGCTTGTCATAGATTCCATGTGCCTTTTGTTGTTTGTTGGCAAACTGTTCGGGAGTCGGTGAGGATGGCAAAGCAATGAAAACCTGAGCCAGTTGAACTTCTCTGACAGGCTTTGGATTGGCCAGGTGTTTGCGATAATACTCGCGCATGGACTCTTCGCTGATCTTCAGATTGCCACGAACAGCCACATTAATAAGTTTACTGGCCAGCAGTCGTTCCCGAAAAGTCTCCCGATACTCCTCGATGTCGACACCTTGTGCTTTGAGTATTTCAGGAAGCTGGCCTGCGGGGATGTTGTTTTTTTCTTCGACATTTGCCATGGCATTATCGATCTCTTCATCCGGGATGGAAAGTCCGAGTTTGGTTGCTTCCTGTTGTTGAAGTGTTTGTTTGATACGTGATTCAAGGGCTCGAACGTTAAGAATTGAATCATTAGGCAGTGTGGCTTGCCCGGACTGGGAAAACTGTTCAATCATGATCTGCTTATCCCTGTTTACCTGATAGCAGGTGACAGCCTTGCCATTGACAACAGCAGCAATGGAATCAATTCTTTCTGCGAGAGCAGGGGTGGCAAAAGAGAGCACTGAAAATGATAGCAAGCTGATCACAGTAATGAATAAACGCATGTTGGCTCCAAATAGTTCTATGGGTTAAGAGTGATGTTTGAGAAATTGTGCTTATGATTATGATCCGACACTACCCAGCCCTTTAAAGCCTAGCAAGAAACGAAAGCCAAAATCGGAATTGGATGAAGTGCCATTGAGCAGATTTCGAAATCCTTCAACACGCAAGTCCCAGCATGGATGACGATAGTCTACACCAGCGCTGACCTGTTGTGTTATTTTGAGCAGGCGATCGTATTGCACCGTGCCAGACGCCGACCAGCGTTGTGACAGTTTGATGGTTGTATCCATGCTCACAAGTTCTGCAGCGGTAGCATACCTGGCATCAGTACGCTGCCAACTGATATTCAAATGGTGTCCACTCTGGCTATTCATGCTTAGTGCAGCATAAGAGTGCGCCCAGAATTTCTCCGCAGGGTCATATTGGCCATTGGCTGAAATTCGGATGTTCGATGTTGGATGAATGGTGATTTCACCCAGCAGGTTAGAGAAAGGTCGAGTTGGAGAGGCCAGGATGGTGGCATCAACAGTTTCCCGCTTGAGCTCGTAGGCAACACCCACCTTGGCATTCAGAACATCCCGTGCACTGGTGGTTACTCCACCTTTATGCTGCAGTCCTGTTTCAAAGAGCAGGCTTACCCGGTTCAGCTGTTCGATGCGGTCCCTGCCGGTGAAACGGTTGCCAGTTAAAAGGTTGCTCATCGACAACTGTCCGAATGAAGAGTCAAAATTCGGCAGATCACTCTGATTCGGAGCAGTGATAAAGTCATAACGTAAAATTGGGGAAAGGGTATGACGCCACTGACGATTGTTGCTGATGCGTTCAAAGCTGGCGCGGGTATCCAGGCTTGCCTCAAACGTGTTGCGGCTAAGCATGCTTTGACCAACTGTATCGTTTAGCCAGTAACGGGTATGTCTACCACCTACTTTCAGAGTTGAGCGCAGACCACCACCGGGAAGCTGCCATGGAATTTCCAGATATGGATTCAGATCGATGCGCCAACCATCTTCACCCGAATTGCGTGAGAAGAGGGTGCTTTGCTGGTCAAAGTGAAGCACTGCACTACGGCCCATTAGCGGTAGGCGCAAGCCGCTTTCAATACGGGGAAGAATTTGAAGCGTAGCCGCATTTGTAGGAAGGCTGAGGTTCTGCTGGTGCCTGACAAGCAGAGACCAGTCACCAAGCTCAACACTCTGGGCAAGTGTGGCCTGACTCTGCAGATAGCTTTTGGAGGTGACGTCATTATCGGACGCAAAATCGGCAAGGTAGTTATGATCTGAAACATGGTCAGCATCGGCAGCAAAATGAATACTGTAAGGCAGAGCATGTTGAATGTTTCCACGCACTCTGCTGCGCTGGTCTGATGTTACTCTGTCATTGAGCCCTTCAACCTGAATTTTCTCATGACCGGAAGTCGATACATGACGCAGCTCCACATCTCCTTTGAAACCACGAGCTGTCATCCAGTGAGGTGTCAAAGTGGCATCCCAGTTTTCAGCTGGAGCAAAGTAGTAAGGCAGAGCTATTTCAGTACCACGGGTTCTGCTGGTTGCCACATAAGGGATCAGAAAGCCTGATTTCCGGCGTAGGGCCTGCTGCCAGTAGGGGGTGTAGAAAATGGGAACTCCAGCCAGTTCAAATCGGGCGTTTCGTGCGGTTAGCAGGCCATTCTCCTGATCAAGCTCCGCGCTACCGGCTTTGAGCAGCCAGGTCTCTGCATCGGCAGGGCAGGATGTGAAGGTGGCATCCTCTGCTGTGATGATGCCATTTTCATCACGAGTGAGATGAGCTGCTTTTAGCCGCTCGCCATCTTTCAGGATGGCCTCGGCATTATGAAGCTCGCCGGTTTTGTTAACGGTATGCATCTCACCGGATTCAGCTTTGATGGTGGAACCTTTTGATGTGATGACAACATGGCCTTTGGCCTTGAATTCTTTCTTTTTGGCATCATAGATGACTTGATCAGCGGCAAGTGTTTCACTCTCTTTTTGAATAGTAACACTGCCCTTGGCGACAATGGCACCATCGGCGTTGCGCGTGACAGTATCGGCTGAAACATCGACAGCCCTGGCTGCCTCAGGCAGCAGAGTCAGACTCAGGATCAGACAGGCAGGTAGGATGAACCATGTTCGCAGCATGGCGCGGAATCTATCTTTCATTGAATAGGCGTCCAGCGTTGATTTTGCGCGATGTTTTCGTGGTGTCAGGCAGGCTTTTCGGCCACACCAAGGTAGTTGACCGAGAGATCATCCGAGAGCAGGAAGTTGTCCTTGAATATCTGATAGGACATACCGCGAATCTCTTCGACCTGCAGATCGGCAAGTCTCAGTGCATGCACCATCTCGGATGGGCGGATAAATTTCTGATACTGGTGAGTTCCTTTCGGCAGCCAGCCCATTACATATTCTGCGCCAATGATGGCTTTCAGGTAGGAGGTGGGCGTCCGGTTCAGGGTGGCGAAAAAGAACTTTCCACCCGGCTTCAGCATGGCGGCACAGGCGGCAATGGTGCGTGGCACATCGGGTACGTGCTCCAGCACCTCAAGACATGTGACTACATCGTAGGCCTCTGCATGAGTTTTAGCCCATGTTTCAGCATCATTGTATTCGTAACTGACCTCAACACCGGATTGTGAAGCGTGGGCTTTGGCTACGGCCAGTGCTTTCTCCGAGCGGTCCAGTCCGGTCACGGTGGCCTTGCGGTTAGTCATTCCTTCGGCCAACAGGCCGCCGCCACATCCAACATCAAGAATATTGCTGGCTTTCATATCAACACGATCGGCAATGTAGTCGAGTCTGAGCGGGTTGATCTGGTGCAGAGGTTTGAAGCGTCCATTCGGATCCCACCACTCGGCGGCAATAGCCTCGAACTTGGCAATCTCTTCCGGATCAAAGTGTGCTGTTTCCATAGTCTGGAAGCTGCTTTGCTGTTCGAGGAATGGCAAGTGGATGGTGTCGATAGAGGTCTCTTCTATCTTTGTCTGCTACAATTGGTGAGCGGACAGCTTTTCACCGCTGTTGAAAAATATGGGAGATGCATGGTTGATGATGTTGTGCTGTATAAGGCGATGAGCATGTATGCCTGAAACATTCGAGTTTGAAGCGCGCAGTACGCGAGCGCCGATTATGGCAGCCCGTTGGTCAGGTGATGATCCGTATGAAGCTGAAATATTTTTTCAGAATGATTGCTTTACCATGCTGTATGGCAGTTTTTTGGGGCTCCGTCTGGTGGATGTTTTTGACAACATCTTGAGATCGGGTGAGATCAGAGGGCCGATCAGTGGACGTGATCTGTTGGAGCAGGTGCTGAACGATGGGCATATCGAACATGTTCAGGGAGTGCTGTCCCAAAGACGG
This sequence comes from Mariprofundaceae bacterium, assembly GCA_040326115.1. GTDB lineage: Bacteria > Pseudomonadota > Zetaproteobacteria > Mariprofundales > Mariprofundaceae > WSZY01. The sequence goes on from JBEQLD010000001.1 coordinate 29,759, forward strand.
GTCGGGCTGATTGCAAGTCAGCAGAAAGGGACGCCTAAAACGATTCAATCAGCGGTATTTGACATCACGCAACACTATTTCGATACGTTGACGGGTATTCCGGGACGATCCCTCTTTTTTGATCGACTGAAAATTGAGCTTCTGCGTGCTGTTCGTGAAAAAACAGAAGTGCACCTCTGCTTTCTGGACCTGGATGGTTTCAAGCCGATTAATGATTCATACGGGCATCACATAGGGGATTTTGTACTCAAGGAAGTTGCAGAGAGACTGAAAGGATTGGTACGCAGGCATGAGACTGTTGCACGTCTGGGCGGTGATGAGTTCATCGTGATGCTTTCCGGCAGTGATATTGATCCGCTCCATTTCGCAGAACAGAAAATTATTCCTGTGGTGAATGCGCCCTACATTGTGAACAGACAATCCATTGATCTGGATGGCGTTAGTATTGGCATCTCCTGTTTCCCCAAATTTGCAGCGAAAGCGGATGAATTGGTCACCTATGCTGATGATGCGATGTATGCAGCCAAAGCCAGAGGCAAGAATCAGGCAGTTCTGTTTGAACCGGATATGGAAGGTTCTAAATTACGCTAACAGGCTCTAGGTTATCCGAATGCTAGGGCGGGTATGTGCAATTCGAATTATTCAGGCAGTTCCGACACTGCTTGGCGTGGCTACGCTCGTCTTTTTTCTTTTGCACCTGGTACCGGGCGATCCTGTCGATGCACTGCTTGGCGAAACCGCCATGGCCGCAGATCGGGAGGCGTTAAGAAAAGCGCTGAATCTTCATCTTCCTCTCTATGAACAGTATGGCCAGTTTCTATTGGGCCTTCTCTCCGGTGACTGGGGCAACAGTATTGTGGATGGCCGGGGTGTACTGGAGTTGATTGCGGAACGCCTGCCTGCCACGGCAGAGCTGGCGGCATGGAGTTTGATTCTGGCAGTTCTACTGGCGCTGCCACTGGGTTACTGGGCTGCACGTCATGCAGGCTCAACTCAGGATTTTGCAGCCATGAGTTTTTCTCTTCTAGGGGTGTCGATCCCCAACTTTTGGCTGGGGCCGATGTTGATGCTGCTCTTCTCCGTGACTCTGGGCTGGCTTCCGGTCTCCGGCATGGATGCGCCGGGAAGTATCATTCTCCCTGCGATCACACTGGGCACGGCACTTGCGGCAATTCTTTCGCGCATGGCCAGATCAAGCTGGCTGGAGGCGATGAGTATGGATGCGATGCGTACAGCTCGTGCGTCAGGCGTAAGCGAGCAGACCATCTGGTGGCGTCATGCAGCTCGACTCGCTGCCGTTCCCGTGATCACCATGTTTGCATTGCAGCTGGGCACGGTGCTGGGCGGCGCCGTGATTACCGAGACCGTGTTTGATTGGCCGGGTCTGGGGCTATTGACCATTGAAGCGATTCAGCGGCGTGACTATCCGCTTGTTCAGGGTTGTGTACTGATCATTGCGCTGTTTTATGTGATTGCCAACCTGTTGGCTGATCTGCTGGCGCTCTGGCTTGATCCTCGTCAGAGGCATGGTTGAAACAGTGAGCAGAACTCAAAAATTAATCGCCATTTTACTCTCCGTTCCACTGCTGGTTCTGATGGCTGCATGGCTTATGAATATTGATGGTCACCGGGTTGATCTCGATGCCATTCTTGCAGGTATGAGTGCAGCGCATCCTTTGGGTACTGATGCGCTAGGCCGTGACCTTCTTGCTCGTCTGGCCGAAGGTTTACGCCTCTCACTGAGTGTGGGCGTTGTTGTGGTCTGTCTAGGCAGCGTGATTGGTATCTCGGTTGGTATTACCGCGGCATGGTTAGGTGGCTGGGTGGATGCGGTACTGATGAGAGTTGCGGATATTGTGCTCTCTTTCCCGGGAATCCTGCTCGCCATTGCACTGGCAGCGATGCTCGGTCCCGGTGTAGAGAATTTGATCATGGCACTGGTCGCTGTGGGCTGGGTCGGCTTTTCACGTCTTGCACGTGTGCAGGTACTGGCATTGAAACACGCACCGTTTGTCGAAGCCTCATTGGCAGGGGGCTCTTCTGTCAGATATATCGCCGTGAAACATCTGCTGCCGAACATCGCGGCTCCGCTACTGGTTGAAGCAAGTTTCGGACTGGCTGCCGTGATCATTGGCGAGGCAGGCCTCTCATTTCTCGGAGTGGGTGTTCAGCCACCTGATGCATCACTGGGAACCATGATTCGAGAGGGAACACGGCTAATGCTGGTGGAACCACTACTGGTGGTCTGGCCGGGTTTGATTCTCTTTATGCTGGTAATGGCGGTGAATCTGTTGGGGGATCGTCTGCGCGATAGGTTGGATGTTAAATCGGTGGATAGTCATGTTTGATAAACTGGTGATTGGTCTGAAAGGGACTCGGCTGATGCCTGAAGAGCGCAGATGGTTAAAAGAGCATCCGCCCAAAGGGGTAATCCTCTTTGCCCGTAATATTGAGTCACCCGAGCAGGTGAAATCACTGCTTGCTGATGCCAGAGAGGCTTCGGAGTCTGATTTGTGGGTTGCAATTGATGAAGAGGGCGGAAGAGTGAACAGACTTCCGTGGGAGCCCTTTAACTGTCGTGTTCAGGCAGCTGATTACGGAAAGCTCTTCCTCTCTGATCCCGAGGGTGCAATCAGACAGGTTTATAATGACAGTTATGAGATTGGACTCTCTCTTAAAGAGCTGGGCTTTACCCACAACTGTGCACCGGTTCTCGATCTGTTTAATGCTGAAGGCCATGCAATTATTGGTGATCGTGCCTATGGCGATAACAGCACCGTGGTGGTGGAGCTGGGTGCAGCTTGTATGCGCGGTCTCCACGATGCCGGTATCGAGGCCATCGGCAAACACTTTCCCGGTCATGGCCGGGCCAATGCAGATTCACATGTAGCCGTGCCTGAAGTGGATATTTCGCTTGAAGAGGTGCTAGCTGAAGCTGAGTCATTTAAGCGCCTGTTTGCACAGGGATTGAAACATGTCATGACAGCCCATGTGATCTATTCGGCAAAAGAAAGTCGAGTGGCAACACTCTCCGATTACTGGATGAAGGACATCCTAAGAGAGCAGTTCAATTTTACAGGTGATGTCTGGAGTGATGATCTCTGCATGAAAGGGGTCGGAGGTGATATTCACAGCGCTGCTGATGATGCTCTGAAGGCGGGGTGTGACTGGTTACTGGTTTGTGAACCGGATGGAGTTGAACAGTTCTATAAAGCCTGAAGCTGAATGTCCGCTTTTGGCCGAAAGCAGCCATTCAGACAAATGGGTCTGAACAACAGTTAAGTCGCAAACAATTTTTCTAAACTAAAGGAAAGAATCAGGAGTGAGCGAGTTGTCCGTCGACAGCTTCTTCGTTGTTCTTTTCAGCTTGAAGCTCTTCGATGCGCCATGCGCTCTCATCAGCTAGTAGGGCTGTGACCAGTTTGTGGTTCATTTCGTGACCGGTACGTTCACCTTCGAAAGCACCTACGATAGGCAGTCCGGCAAGTGATAGATCACCGAGGGTATCGAGGATCTTGTGACGAACACACTCATCATCGTAACGCAGGCCTGTTTCATTCACCACGCGGTACTGATCAAGAACAATGGCATTTTCAAGTGAGCCACCCAGTGCAAGACCTGCTTTCTGGAGGCTTTCAATTTCATGCAGGAAACCGAATGTACGGGCCCGGCTTACTTCGCGGGTGTATGCCTGACGTGAGAAATCAACGCTGACTTTGCGTTCACGTAGAAGCGGGTGGTCATAGTCTAACAAGTAAGAGATTTTAAATCCTGATGAAGGATGCAGGGAGCAACGTTTATTACCCTCTTTAACTTCGATCTTTTTCAGGATACGCATGACTTTTTTGGCTTTTTTCTGTTCCTGAATACCAGCGCACTGGATCAGGAAAACAAATGGAGCTGATGAACCATCCATCACGGGCACTTCAGGGCCACTGACTTCAATGTGTGCATTATCAATGCCCAGGCCGGCCAGGGCTGAGAGGAGATGTTCAACGGTAGAGATGTTGGCGCCATCTTTGCCGATGGTGGTGCAGAGGCGGGTATCGGTCACATTTTCTGCTTTTGCAGGAATGGTGACGTCTAGATCCGAACGACTGAATGTGATTCCTGAATCTTCATCTGCCGGGTGTAGAACCAGTTGGATCTTTTTCCCGGAATGAAGGCCGATGCCGCTACAGCGTATGGAATGGTTCAGAGTTCTTTGTGGAATCATAGACCGTTTTCCTCACATATATTTTTGTCATCGTACCAGTCAATCGTGCTGATCAATTTATCATAAACAGTTCATCTAAATCAGCTGGGCCGATGGGGCGACCCTTTCATTACTGCGCCATCATTCCGTGATGCAAAACACAATTTATCTGCCGGAATGAAGGGCGCATTATGCCATAGCTTATACAAACCTGCAAAATCACTGCACTTACAACGATTAAAGCAGGTGTTTGTATAGTAGCTCTATCAATCAGCCTGACGGCGAATCCAGGTTGGCACAGCCAGCTGATCTTCATCATAAGCGTGATCCAGACCAACCACTTGAGGCTGTGGTGCAGCAGCCTGCCCATGTTCAGTTCCAACAAACATCGGCTGCTGAACCGGTGTTGCCTGTGGAAGAACAAAGCTGTTATCCGAGACACTTGGAACTGAAGTGATGCGGGATGTCATGTCTGTATTAAGCCCTGTCGCCACAACGGTTACCCGCATTTCATCACCAACATCTTTGTCATAGACCATGCCGCAGATGATATTGGCATCTTCATCAGCCATGTTCTGGATGATTGATACTGCCTCATCATATTCGGCCAGTGTCATATCCTCGTTACCGGTAACATTCACCAGAATGCCGTGGGCACCATGGATATCGATATCTTCAAGCAGTGGGGATGAGATGGCGTGCTCGGCAGCTTCACATGCACGATTTTCACCAGTTCCTGTACCTGACCCCATCATGGCCATGCCGCGTGTCTCACACATCACCGCTTTCACATCGGCGAAATCCACATTCATGTATCCGGTATGTGTGATCAGTTCTGAGATACCTTTCACGGCCTGAAGTAGAACATCATCAGCTTTACGGAAGGCTTCGAGCATGGAGGTATTTTTACCTACTGCACCGATCAGCTTCTGGTTCGGAATGGTGATCAGCGTATCAACATGTTTACGCATCTCTTCGATGCCCGCTTCAGCCTGACGCATACGGCGTTTGCCTTCGAAGTTGAATGGCTTGGTGACAACAGCCACGGTCAGCACACCCATCTCACTGGCAACTTCAGCAATGATCGGTGCAGCACCGGTTCCGGTACCGCCACCCATGCCTGCTGTGATGAAAACCATGTCGGTGTCCTGGAAAAACTCACGCAGATATTCGCGCTCTGATTCAGCAGCATCGCGACCAACCTGAGGATTGGCGCCTGCACCAAGTCCGCGTGTTAGATCTGTTCCAAGTTGAATCTTGGTGTCTGCACTGCTGTGTGCGATGGCCTGTGAATCCGTGTTGGCGACTATAAAGTCGACACCCCGCAGGCGATGTTCGATCATATTGTTTAGTGCGTTACCACCGCCTCCGCCGACACCGACTACTTTAATGTTTGCAGATTGAGCGCTGTTATCTTCAAATGTATATAAAGTTCCCATAATATTTCTCCTCTTTTTACTCTCGTTTTTTTCTTTTCTTTTAAACTGTTAAGTTACTGTTGTGGTTTAAGAACTATCCCCAAACCAGCTTCGCATTCGTTTCCATACGTTCGAAAACATATTTTTCTCATTAATCTTAAGGGGTTGCTGCTGTCGGTAGCGCTGTCCATAAAGGATCAGGCCTACGCCGGTGGCATACATCGGGCTGGAGACAACATCCACCAGTCCACCAATGCCATGTGGTCTGCCCAGACGAACCGGCAGGCTGTCAAAGGTCTCTTCGGCCAGCTCCACCATGCCCTGCAATAGCGCGCTTCCGCCGGTTAGTACCAGCCCGGCTGCAATCAGCTCCTGATATCCGGAACGTTGAAGCTCTGCTTTGACCAGCTCAAACAGCTCCTGGACACGTGGTTCCAGAATCTGGGCCATGACTTGTCTTGGCATCGGGCGTGGAGGGCGACCTCCCACACTTGGAACTTCGATCTGATCTTCAGCCGATACAAGCTCGACCATGCAAGAGCCATACTTTTTCTTTAACTGGTCAGCCTCGCGGGCAGATGTACGCAGGCCGACAACCAGATCGTTGGTCAGGTGATCACCGCCAATCGGAATAACGGATGTGTGTCGGATGGCACCATCAATAAAGATGGCGATGTCCGTGGTTCCACCACCGATATCAACCAGTACCACGCCGATATCCTTCTCATCCTGACTGAGAACCGCTTCACTGGATGCGACCTGTTCCAGCACCATGTCTGCCACATCCAGATCACAACGGTTGCAGCATTTGATAATATTCTGGGCGGATGAAACCGCACCTGTGATCACATGTACTTTTGCTTCCAGACGAACACCGCTCATGCCAATCGGTTCACGAATGCCATCCTGATGATCAATGATGTATTCCTGCGGCAGGATATGCAGAACCTTCTGGTCTGCCGGGATATTCATGGCCTGTGCCGCATCTATCACACGGGTTACATCTTCTTTGGCCACTTCATTGCTTTTTGTTGCTACAACACCGTGGCTGTTATAACCACGGATATGACTACCGGCGATACCTGTGTAGACGGATTTGATATCCACACCGGCCATTAATTCTGCCTCTTCAACTGCCAGGCGAATCGATTCAACCGTGCTTTCGATATTTACCACGACGCCCTTGCGAAGACCGCGGGAAGGGTGGGTGCCGATACCGATGACATCCAGTTTTCCATCGGGTGCCGATTCGGCGACGATACAAGCAATCTTGCTTGTTCCGATATCCAATCCGACAATAACTACCTGTTCATGCTTGGACATTAAATCACCCCCTCCTGCTTGGCTGGTCGAATAAACCAGCGGTTTGCTGTGCGCGCATCCACTCGCCAATGGCCAGAGCGCCAACGCTGTTTTTCCAATAGGGCACTTACCCTGTTGATAGAATCAGACCTGTTTTGATTGCGTGAAAGCATCCACTGCTGCCCCTGATTGAAATTAATTTTCCAGCTACTGTGATTTGCAAATAGCTCGCTGATTCGGGAAAAGTGAGTGGGCTGATCTGATCTCATGGATTTCAACATGGCAGATGCCTCATGGATATCCGCTTTATTGATTCTGAGGATAGGAAGGTCTGCCATTTCAGTGGCCTGTAGCGGGCGGTAGATAGTGCCATGCATATCCACCAGAAAAATCTTACCATCCTGTTTCTGCCAGAGACCGATTGGACTGCGAGCAACTGCACGAAGGTGCAGTGATCCAGCCAGTGTTCTCTGAATATGAATATTTTCCAGATCGGAAACCGTTTCCAGAAGATGGCTGCGAAGCAGGCCCGGGCGAGTTGACCAGAAATCATAATCGGGCAGTTCATTCATGACAGTGTCGATTTGCCGCTCCAGGGATACCGGAGCATTTCCACCGGTTTCAATCTCCCATTTGGAAACACTGAAAGTCTGATTCAACACAAACAGAGTTGAGAGTGACAGTGCCGTTGCCAGAATTGTGCCTGAAGTCAGCGCGAATCTTCTGCGCAGCACTCTGCGGCGTTGTTGAACTTCTACCTTGGCAATGCGACGAGTATTGGCGCGGCTCATAACGCTGCTCCTTGTTGTGAACCAAGACGGGTCGAATCAAGGCGGGCCACAGCTAGAATCCGGCAGCAGAGATCATCAAAATTGATACCTGCTGTTGCTGCAGCTTTGGGCAACAGGCTGGTCTCTGTCATGCCGGGAATTGTATTCACTTCCAGCACGATGGGTTCGCCGCCATCGGCAACGATCATGTCGACTCTTGGAGCGCCGTCGCAGCCGGTAGCTTCCACCGACTCTTCTGCACGCTGCATGCAGAGGCGAAGCATTTCAGCCGGAATACGTGCCGGACAGAAATATTCGGTTGCACCAATTGTATATTTGGATTCAAAGTCATAGACGCCGGATTTCGGAACGATCTCAACCGGAGGCAGCGCCTTGCCATTGAGAGTGGAGACATGAATCTCGGGCCCTTTCACGGGCATCTCAGCCATCCAGCCTGCGGTGTTGGAGATATCAAGCGCATCCCAGTCTGTTTTGCTGTTTAAAAAGTGCAGGCCGACACTGGAGCCTTCAGCGACCGGTTTAAGGATGACCGGATAACGCGCAGGACCATCACTGCCCAGTGAAATATCTACAGGTGTCTTGATACCTGCCTTTTCCAGCACGCTCTTGCTCAACTGCTTATCCATGCAGAGTGCCGAGGCTGTAATGCCTGAGCCAGTGTAGGGGATGCCCATAATTTCCAGCAGGCCCTGAACAGCACCATCCTCTCCGAGGGTTCCGTGCAGGGCGATAAATGCCGCATCAATGTCGGAGGCCTGAATCTGCTCCGGCCAGCGGTTGGTCAGGTCGATCTCTGTGACTTTGATTCCGGAGCGTTGCAGTGCCGCAGCGACAGCTTTACCGGAGCGCAACGAGATTTCACGCTCACTGGAAGTGCCGCCCATCAATACGCCGACATGGTTAAATGGAATATTCAGGGAGCAGCTCAAGTCGCACCTCCCACAATTCGTACTTCCGGCTTAAGACGAACGCCAAACTTCTCTTCAACGGCCTGTTGAGCCATGGAGATCAGGGTCAGCACATCTTCACAGGTTGCACCACCCTCATTCACGATGAAGTTGGCATGTGCGGAAGAGATGGAGGCGTTGCCGACTTTTTTGCCTTTAAGCCCGGCCTCTTCTATCAGCCGTGCCGCATGGTCGCCTTCAGGATTCTTAAACACAGATCCGCAGTTGGGCAGCGCAAGGGGCTGAGTACTGCTGCGCTGTTTGCGCATATCACGCATCCGGTCACGAATGGCTTCAGGCTCATCGCTGTTAAGATCAAATGTGGCGGAAACAACCACTGCTTTTTCAGGAAGTGAAGTATGTCGATAGGCCATCTGCAGTTGATCCCGGTGAATGGTTTCCATCTCACCATGACGATGAATGATTTCAATATTGATGAGGGTGTCAGATAGCTGCTGCCCGAATGCACCGGCATTCATCGCGATGCCGCCGCCCATATCCCCGGGAACGGTTGCCAGAAACTCAAGGCCTGCCAGGCCATGAGTCGCACACTGCTGGGAAACTTTACTCATGCGGGCACCGGCTTCAGTTGTGACTGTAGATTCATTCACACTGATTTGAGAGAGCTCACCAAAATCAAGCACAATACCGTTAAAACCGTGATCCGCTATCAGCATGTTGCTACCGCGCCCCAGTGGAAGGATAGGGGTCTCTGCAGGGATCACGCGAAGTGCTTCGGCCAATTCATCTCTGCCTTTTGGACGGAAATACCAGCGGGCAGGCCCGCCGATGGCCAGCGTTGTGTGTGCAGACATGGGTACCTGCTCATCCAGGCGACCCAGTGTGGAAATGGTCTCTACCCAGCTCATTGCGCGGCCTCACTGCCCTGACCGGCAATGATATTGCGCAGCTCCTGAGCCAGTGCACCGATGGAGCCGGCTCCCATGAGCAATACGATTTTGCCATCTGATAGAGCCTGCAATGCATGCTCTTTGGCATGTTCCAGATCCTGACAATAAGTAACATGCCTGTGGCCTCGTGCACGCATGCTTTCAACCATTTTTTTAGATGTGACGCCTTTGATAGGCGCTTCACTGGCTGCATAGATGGGGAGCAGCGCCACTTCATGGGCTGCATCGAATGCGCCAAGAAATTCATCCATCAGATCCTGAGTTCGTGAATAGCGATGTGGCTGGAAAAGAACCGAGATCTCTTTTTCCGGCCAGCATGAGATAGCGGCATCCAATGTCGCCGTGATCTCTTTTGGATGGTGGGCATAATCATCGACCAGCACAGCACTGTCTGTAGAAGTGCACTGGAATCTTCTCTGAATACCGGCAAAGCTTTCCATGGCCTGCTTAATGGTTTCGGTATCTACGCCCAGATCAAGCAGAACCGCTACGGCTGCAAGTGCATTTTCGGCATTGTGACGACCGGGCATGGGTAGATGGAAATGACATGTCCGATTTTTTTCACGAATGCCCACGGTCAGTTCCTGACCGTTTCCATCCGGTTTGAGATCTATCAGATGAATATCTGCCTGAGGGCTGCTGCCATAAGTTGTAATCGGTTTCTGCAATCCTTCGCGCAGTGCTGCTACATTCGGATGTTCATGATGCAGTACAACACGGCCATAAAATGGAGTGAGATTTACAAACTGTCTGAACGCCTCCATCAGATGCTCAAAGTCACCGTAGTGATCCAGATGTTCCGGATCGATGTTGCTGACAACGGCGATGGTGGGTGAGAGGCGGAGGAATGAGCCATCACTCTCATCAGCCTCGGCAACCAGCCATGGGCTGGAGCCCAGTTTGGCATTGTCACCCGTTGCCATCAGTCGGCCACCAATCACATAGGTCGGATCAAGCCCGGCACTCTCCATGCCGTGCGCAATCATTGAGGTGATAGTTGTTTTTCCATGGCTTCCAGCAACAGCAACGCCCTGTTTCATGCGCATAAGTTCCGCCAGCATTTCCGCTCTTGGAATGATTGGAATACCCAGTTTTCTGGCTTCAGCCACTTCCGGATTCTCTTTTGCAATAGCCGTTGAAGTGACAACAACCTGAGCCTTGCCGATATTCTCTGCAGCATGGCCAATGTGCACTGTGATTCCCAAAGCACGCAGTTTGGCCACATTAGGGCTCTCTGCCGCATCACTTCCCTGTACGCTGAATCCCTGATTGTGCAGCAACTCGGCAATACCACTCATGCCGATACCACCAATGCCTGTCAGGTGAATGCATTGAATACGTCTCTTCATGCGATCACCTCCGGCAGAGGCAGAAAACTTTGTAGTGCATCAAGCTGCTTCTCTTTTGCGTTAACGTAAGAGGCTGTTTTTGCCGCCTGACTCATCTTGTTTAGACGTGAGGCGTCAAAGAGCAGGGCTTCGATCTGGGTTGCCAGTTCAGGAACAGAGCTGTTTTTCTGCTCAAGAATGATTGCCGCACCCTGATCCGCGATGGACTTAGCATTATAATACTGATGCTGATCAGCTGCGTGTGGAAGAGGCACATAGATAGTGGGTATACCGCAAATTGCGGCTTCACCGACTGTCATGGCACCGCTACGGGCAATCATCAGATCACCACTGGTATAAAAATTCGGCATGTCATTGCAGAATCCGAGTACATCAGCATCAATGCCTGCATCTCTGTATGCCTGCTCAATAGAGGACTCATTTTTTCCTGCAATGTGAGTGACCTGAAACTCCCGGCCCTTCTCTTTTAACTGGCCACATGCAGCAGGAACACTCTCATTAAGAAAGGCAGCGCCCTGTGATCCACCAAGAATCAACAGTCTTGGCGGTGTATGTGATTGCCAGTTTACCTCGGCAATGCTCTCTCGAACGATGTTGCCGGTGATGATGGTTTTTCCGGCAGGTAGCAAGCGGGCGGCATCAGCAAAACCAAGCATGATGGCCTTGCAGAAGCGGGTCAGCTTTCTGTTTACCAGTCCGGGCACTGCATTCTGTTCATAAAGGATCACGGGGATACTGCTTGTTAACGCAGCCAGCACGCCTGTGACGCTGGCATAACCACCAACACCCACCACCAGATGTGGTCGGTTGTTTTTCCACTGTTTACGAACTTTTAAAACTGCCATTGGCAATTCCCAGAAGAGAACACGAAGCTTCTGACCCAATCCCGCACCTTGAACGGAGTGCATGGTCAACAGAAGTGCATCCTCTCCACGTTCAGGCAGAAGACGGGCTTCAAGACCGCGTTCGGCACCAATAAATGTCACCTTCAGTTCAGGCCACGCTGCGCGCGCGGCATCAGCCAGGGCAAGGGCGGGCATGACATGGCCACCGGTTCCGCCGCCGGCAATGCAGAGGTTTGGTATCGTAGTCATACCAGTACCTCGGATCGATGGCTGTTGTGAACAGACCTGTTATCAGGTTGATGGCGTTGAACCGAAAGAATCAGTCCAATCAGAATACAATTACCAATCAATGCACTTCCGCCATAGGAGAAGAAGGGGATCGGCATGCCTTTGGTTGGCAGGATTCCCATCACGGCTCCAAGATTGATCATGCATGAGATGGCGATTAACAGGGTGCAACCAAGAACCAGCAGACGCTCAAAGGGGTCTTTGGATCTCATGGCAAGTTGCAAGCCACGCCAGACAAGAACAGCAAACAGGGTGATCAATGCAAGGGTTCCGGCAAGACCAAGTTCTTCTGCAAGAACTGCGGCAATAAAGTCGGTAAAGGCCTCGGGTAGATAAAAGAGCTTCTGAACGCCCTGGCCAAGGCCGCTTCCTGTCAGGCCGCCTGCGCCGAATGCAATCATGGATTGAACCAGCTGATAACCACTTCCAAACTGATCAGCCCACGGATCGGTAAAGCTGAGAAGCCTCTTCACTCGATACGGCTCGGCAATAATGGCAATCGCTCCAATCGGGATGACTGCAACAATCAACGAGATCAGATGACGTAGCGGAACACCGCCGACAAACCACATGCAAAATGCGACCATTATAAGCAACACGGCATTACCGAAATCCGGTTGAATCAGCAACAACGCCGCAGCAGTGCCAAGTACGACCAGCATGGGAGCCAATCCTGCAGAGAAGTTTTTAAGACGCTCGGGAAAAGCAGCTATGTAATATGCCAGATAGAGAATGATGATGGGTTTAAACAGTTCAACAGGCTGAAGGGTAATTCCTGCCAGTGAGAACCAGCGGGTTGCACCGTTGATTTTGACGCCGAATATCAACACGCAAAGCATGACCAGCAGAGAGATGCCAAGCAGCGAGAGGCTTGCAGCTTTCCACCAGTCAGGATGTACAGAAGAGACCGCCCAGGCGAGCACGAGGCCGATAGGAATATAGACCAGCCAGTGTGAGATAATCCGAAGTGGGTCACCATAACGGACTTCGGCTACGCTGAGGCTGGCACTACCGATCATGATAACACTGAGGACAATAAGCAGAATAACAGTTCCGCAAAGAATAGTGTCAGGGGCTAAAATACGGTTGCTCATGCACCACCCCCTAATTCCTGAGCAGCTTTGGCAAATGCCGATCCGCGTTCGGCATAGTTGGCAAACTGGTCCTGACTTGCGGCTGCCGGTGAGAGAAGAACCGGGTCATCCCCACGGCATTTTGAGGCCAGAGATACGGCTTTTTTCATACTTCCAGCCACCTTGTAGGGGACTTTGGCCTCATCCAGCATCTCAGTGTATGCACGGGTCTCTTTTCCAATCACAAATGCGTGTGAAACATGCTCATGAGCCACAGGAATAAGTGCACCGAGATCAAGTCCTTTCCTTAATCCGCCACATATCCAGATGGTCTTTTCAAACGAGTTGAGTGCGGCAATGGCGGCATCAGGATTGGTGGCCTTGGAGTCGTCATACCAATCCTTACCGGCAGTCATGCAGATATGTTCCAGGCGATGTTTAAGTCCGCGGAAGCAGATCAGAGCTTCGCGAATCACTTCAGGATTCACGCCATAATCAGCTGCGGCCTGTGCAGCGACAGCCATATTCATGTGCTGATGTGCTCCACGTGCCGGGATCTGTTCACAAGGGATCAATTGACGCTGCTCGTGCTGACGCCAGAATAGAACAGGACCGTTTGAGGTCTCCATGATGCCTGCTGTCAGTGTATCTGATTCCGGATCGTTCTCACTGCAACCACCAAAGCGAAGGGTATGAACACCACGCTCCTGTAGTTGATGAACCAGTGCATCCCACTCTGAATCGGCAGGAAGCATGGCTCTGTCACCTTCGCCCTGCTTTTCGAACAGTCCCAGCTTGGCTGCCAGGTACTCCTCTTTGTTTCGGTGCATGTCAGCATGGTCAGACTGGAAGTTCAGAAGCACAGCCCAGTCCGGTTTAATATTATTGCTACGCTCAAGTTGGAAACTCGAAAGTTCCAGCACAACGCGGGAGGGTTCTCTTTCATTCTGAATCAGATCAAGCATCGGGATGCCGATATTGCCACCGGCTTGAATACCACCGGGTAGTGTTTCCAGCATGGTCTCAACAAGATGTGTAGTGGTTGTTTTGCCATTGGTGCCGGTAATGGCAACAACCGGTCCGGAATAGTGATCCAGGAAAATGTCCAGATCGCCTGTGATGGACATGCCTTTTTCCCGAAGCGTTTTAAGAACGGGGTTTGACCAACTGATACCCGGACTTACAGCAACCAGATCAAACTCACTCAATGCATCGGCATTGAAGAGGTCGATATGCATGGGAAGATCAAGATCATCCGGCAGCTTCACTTTCTGCTCATCAAAGCCTTCACAAATGTCACCCCTCCTTAACAGGAAGCGTGCGAGGGACTGTCCGGTTTGGCCCATGCCCATGATGGCGACTTTTTGACGTTTAATATTCATCTTGTCATCTACCGAATCTTCAACGTGGAGAGGGCCACGAGTGCCAGAATGAGCGAGATGATCCAGAAACGGACAATCACTTTGGGTTCCGCCCAGCCTTTGAGTTCATAGTGATGGTGGATCGGAGCCATGCGGAACACACGTTTTCCGGTCAGCTTGAATGAGACAACCTGTACGATGACCGATACAGCCTCGAGTACAAAGATGCCTCCGGCAATGGCCAGTAGGAATTGCTGATGCACGGCGCAGGCGACAAACCCGAGGGCGCCGCCCAACGCCAATGCACCGACATCACCCATAAAAACCTGAGCCGGGTAAGTGTTAAACCATAAGAAACCAAGACATGCGCCAACCATGGCGCCGCAGAAGACAGTCAGCTCGCCCGCGCCGGGAACATGTGGAATCATCAGATAACTGGAGAATTGAACATGGCCTGAGAGGTAAACCACCACTGCAAGCGCAGTTGCAACCATGAATGTTGGCGTGACAGCCAGCCCATCCAGACCATCGGTCAGGTTTACTGCGTTAGAGGTTCCAATCAGTACAAAGATAATAAACGGCATGTACCAGATTCCCATATCCCACTGGATGTTAAAGAAGGGAATATCCACCATCGGTTCTGTCATCTGGTAGAGACCAACGGCTGCCACCGCTCCAAACAGAAGCTGCAGTAACAGTTTCCATCTTCCGGCCAGTCCTTTTGAGCTCTGTCTGCTGATTTTCAGGTGATCATCCAACCAGCCGATCAGTCCATATCCCAGTGTCAGCATCAGGCCCAGCCAGATAAAGTTGTTGGAGAGGTCCGCCCATAGAAGTGTGGAGAGGGTGAAGGTGAGCAGAATTAGCAGACCGCCCATGGTTGGCGTGCCCTGTTTGCTCAGATGACTTTGTGGGCCATCAGCTCTAATAGGCTGCCCTTTGCCCTGTCGAACCTTGAGCCAGCGGATAAAGAATGGTCCAAAAATCCAGCAGAGGATCAGTGACGTGAGCAGTGCATAGACCGTACGGAATGTAATGTACTGGAACAGGTTGAAGATGGAGTACTGATCAGCCAGTGGATAGAGAAGATTATAGAGCATAGATACCCTCCCTGTTGGTCATTGCTCGGACAATGCGATCGAGCTGCATGCTTCGGGAGCCCTTGATCAGCAGATAATCATTTTTTCCAAATTGACCTGAATGGTCTGAGGTCCACTGCAGGGCTTCATCCGTCGTAGCAAACCATAGAGCCTTAGGCTGAGTCTTTTTCAGCACCTGCATTTTGTTGCCGACCAGAATCACGCTGTCGATATTTGAAATATCGAGGTCGGCATGGGCTCTGGCTGAATCTTCCAACTCGGCCATGTCACCGATAATGGCGGTTTTATGACCCGGCAGTTGTGCCAGTGTATCCAGTGCAGCCTGCATGGAGATGGGATTGGCATTATAACTGTCATCCAGAATCGTGATGCCATTGATGCCGGGAACAGTCGCCATGCGACCATCAACTGCCTGCCAGCCGGACAGAATATCGGCAATTTTCTGAAGTTCAGGTTGGGCTTTGTCCGCAGACTGTCTGAAATATTTCAGCACAACGGTAGCTGTAAGCGCCATGTTGGCTGCCCAGTGTCTGGCCGGGAGGGAGAGTGTTAGCTCAGCCTCTTCATGACTGGTGGATAGTTTCAGAGACTGACCTTCCAGTACCCACTGCACTGCATCACTCTCTTTGCTGTCCATATCAATGGAGATGTGCGGAATGCTTTCATTTTTAAGCTGCCGGGATACACCGGAACCAAATACACACCAGCCTTGCGGCAGCAGATGGGAAACCAGATAACTTTTCTCACGGGCGACGCCTTCAACACCACCCAACCCGGTACTGTGTGCAGCACTGATGCCGGTAATGACCGCGATGTCAGGCTGTACAATCTCTGAAAGCCGGGCCATTTCGCCCTGTTCACTGATGCCACACTCAATCAGTGCCACTTCGGTTGATTCATTAATGCCGAGCAGAGTAGTGGGCACGCCGACCAGGTTATTCAAATTGGCATGGGTTGCAGACGTCTCTACCCCAACTGTTTTGAAAACATGGGAGAGCATGGAGCGAACCGTGGTTTTTCCGTAAGAGCCGGTGATGGCAATGACAGTTGTCTGGCTTAGCCGGTTGCGCCATGCGTTGGCAATGTCACCCAGTGCGGTCAACGTATCTTCCACCTGTAGTTGCGGCAGTTCAAGATCACTCCAGAGTTTCGTACCCTGCTTATCTCCGATCAGAGCATGGGCATTTGATGCAACCCTGTCTGCAAAACGGTGGCCATCAAAATTAGGACCACGCAGTGCCAGAAAGGCCTGGCCTTCAATAAATTTCCTTGTGTCGGTACTGATACCGGAAATGGATTCCGGAGAGCCTTTTTGCCAGTCGCCGCCTGTGGCCTTCTGGAGTTCAATGCCGCTTAAGCGCATAGCCGCATCCTCCGATCCTCTTTGTCATGCAGCGCATCGACAGCAATATCGAAATCACTCCATTCAAAGCGGTGATCTTCGATCTCCATATAGGCTTCATGACCTTTGCCCGCTATCACAAGCAGATCACCCGGAAGCATGGCATCAATCGCTTGGTTGATGGCCTGTTTACGATCAAGCTCAAGTGAAACATCGGCCGGATAGGGTTTAGGCATACCATTTTCAATTTCTGACGCGATCAGTTCCGGAGCTTCGTTGCGCGGGTTGTCTGAAGTGATCCAGACAACATCTGCCATGGTCACTGCCGCATGACCCATTTCAGGCCTCTTTTCCCTGTCACGATTGCCACCGCAGCCAAAAACCACCATCAGACGATTGCGGGCTAGATTGCGAGCGGTTTCCAGGCAGCGCGAGAGTGCTTCCGGCGTATGGGCGTAATCGATGAAGACCTGCCAGCGTCCAATATCCAGTGATTGCATGCGCCCGGGCGGGGTACTGATGCCATCCAGGATTTTTGAGAGGTCTTCAAATTTAACGTTAAAGCGAACCATCAATGTCAAAGCCACCGCTGCGAGATTTTCAGCATGAAATTCCCCAACTGGAATATCTTCGATGCGTATCTCTTCACCCTGATAGGAGAAACGGACCATGCCGGGAAGTTCCTGTTCCCATGTCAGGTCGATGTTATCACCAGCAGATTCATTGGCGGCCTGGTTGTTCGATTGGTTAGAATAGAGGCCATGCGCATACCAGTGTGTAGCGGTATGGCTTCTGGCCATCAATTTTCGGATGGTTTTGTCATCTGCATTACAGATGGCTATGCCGCCCTGCTCAACTGTTTGAATAATGAAACTCTCTTTGAGGGTGGCATAAGAATCGAAACCACCGTGATCCTGCAAATGGTCATGACCCAGATTCGTCCAGATGGCTGTATTCATAGGCAGCGCTGCGATGCGTTTCTGCTCAATGCCGTGAGATGAAACTTCCATCACCAGAGCATCCACACCCTCTTTCATAGCGCACTGCATGAGCTGGTGCGATGTCATCAGTGAAGGCGTGGTATTGCCAATATCTGATATGTCCGAGTCGCCCCGAACAAGTCCAAGCGTTCCTGTTGACCAGGCCAGATCAAAATGACGGGAGAGTGCTTCGCGCAGCATCCAGGCGACACTTGTCTTTCCATCGGTGCCTGTAATACCTACGCAGTCGATATTAAATGATTCAGTACCCAGAAGTTTACGCAGCATTTTTCCAACCGCGTCCATATCCGGGAGCTGCAATAGAGGCAGGTCGGTGTTGAGTGACTTTGCGACTGTAATCACGGCTGTGGCACCATTTTCCATCGCTTTGCGTGTAAATAGTTCCGCATCGGTCGCTGTGCGAGGCATGCAGAGGAACGCATCACCGGGCTGAATCTGGCGAGAATCATCACAGACACCGGAGATGGTGACATCGGAAGAGGGCTGAATATCAGAGATATCAGAAAGTAGAAGTGATCTGAATTCGATTCTGGATGTCGGCATCGTTGTTTTATTCATCAAGCCACACCTCCACCGTATCTCCCTCTTGAAGTGATGCGAGAGAGGCTGGTTTCTGGCGCGCAACCCAACCTGTGCCATGTGCGCGAAGCTGGATGCCTTTTGCTGATGCGACCTGTCTGGCTTCTCTGAGAGAGAGCCGCATCAGTGACTGTTTTGAAATGATGACTTCATCTGTGGCCGAGGCGTTCACAATGCCCCAGTCGGATGTTTCAATCTGTGTTGGTGAAACAGCAAGGTAGGGGAGAGCTGTGCCGACAATATTGCGGAATACCGGAGCTGCCACCTGACCGCCATAGATGGATTTTTGCGGCTCATCAATCACGACAACCACCACCAGTTCCGGGTTCTCTACCGGGGCGATACCTGCAAATACAGCTGTGAATTTGTCATCGGCGTAACTGCCATCCGCACTTGGTTTCTGGGCGGTGCCTGTCTTGCCGGCAACCCTGTAACCGGTTGGAACAGCAAGGCCGCCGGTTCCATTTGAGCCTGTTGCAGCCTCAAGCATAGCAAGCACTGCGTGCGCATCTTTTTTAGCCATAACGCGTCTGCGTTCCTGTCTGTTGTCATCTGCCAGAAGCTTGGGCGCGACGTAATTACCGTCATTTGCTAAAACGCAAAAGGCCGTTGCAAGCTGCAACGGCGTCACCGCAATCCCTTGACCGAAGGCAATGTTGGCGGTTTCAACCGGCCCCCATCGCCCTATTGAGGGTAGGATACCGGGCGATTCACCACTTAATCCGATACCGCTTCGCTGCTTGAATCCGACATTAGTTAGCGTGTTGTAGAGACGTTCAGGGCCAATATCCAGTGCAACCTTGGCAGCACCGATATTACTTGATCGGGCAATCAGCCCGGTCATATCCAACCACCCCTCTTCATGATCATCATGGATGGTGTAGTCGGCAACCTGATAGGTGCCGTTTTCACAGAACACTTTGGATTCGGGCTTCCATTTCCCTGATTCCAGAGCTGCAGCAACGGTGAATGGCTTCAGTGTTGAACCGGGTTCAAATACATCTGTAATAACTCTGTTTCGCCACTGCCCCGGCTTGTATTTGCCAAAGCTGTTGGGATTGAAGCCCGGCCAGTTGGCCATGGCTACGATCGCGCCATCTTTCGGACGCATCACAACCACTGATCCGCCTTTGGCATTCTGTCTGCGCACACCATCGGCAAGTGCGGCATAGGCAATGCTCTGAATGGTGCTGTCGAGTGATAGACGAAGAGGCTTGCCAATTTCCGGCTCTTTTAACCAGATTGCGCCGGGAAGTGACTGGCCGCGAGCATCGCGCCGTACCTGGCGAATCCCCGGCTGGCCGGCAAGTGCAGTGTTGAAATTGCGTTCAACACCTTCAAGACCGTCACCATCAATACCTACAAAACCCAACAGATGGCCGATTTCAGGGCCAAGCGGGTGATAGCGGCGCCACTCATTTTCCTGACGTACACCTTCAATGTTCAGCGCCATAACTTTTTCGGCAGTGGCGGGGGATACCTGACGTGATAACCAGACAAACCCGTGTTTTTTCAGGAGTTTCGCCTTTAATTTTTTCGCATCAAGACCAAGTGCCTGAGCCAGTTCGGAAATTCTCTCTTCAGGAATTTCACGTGCAATCGCTGCAATGGAGGGCACTTCAATGCTTTTCGCAAGTGTGCGCCCTTTCACATCAAGAATAGGCCCGCGTGGCGCAACCGTTTCATATTGACGAAATCTCTGTTTGTCCGCCGCGCTCTTAAGCTCTTCTGCCTGAATCCAGTGTAGATCAACTGCACGAATTCCCAGCATCAGGAAGCCGACAGCCATCAGTCCTGCCACAGCCTCAAGACGGCGGCGGATGAAGATGTTTTTTTGATCGCTCATGGACGAAGAACCTGCATCGGACGTGGTGGAGCCATACCGAGCTCGGATTGCGCAATTTTACGCAGACGTTCCGGCCGGGTCAGGCTGGCCAGTTCGAGGTTCAGCTTATGAATTTCACGTTTTTGTTCGCCCTGTGCTTTCTGGGTTTTGGAAGTCTCCAGAGAGGTTTCGTAGCGCATATGCGAAAGCCATACCTGACCTGTGGCCAGTATTGCGATCGATGCGACCGGGAGAGCGAAGGTTAGCTTGCTGTTCATTGTTCTCTGTCCAGAGGCACAGCCTCAGCAATGCGCAGCAGGGAGGATCTACTGCGTGGATTGGCAGCAATCTCATCTTCTGTAGCGCGAATCGGCTTTTTCTGAACCCAGCGCATGGAGGCAACACGCCCGCATACACAGATTGGAAACTGTGGAGGGCAGGTGCATGCGTTTACTTCCGATTCAATCAGATCACGGATGCGACGATCTTCACCGGAGTGAAACGAGATCACGGCAAGACGTCCGCCGGGCTGCAGATGTTTCATTGCAGCCTGAACACCCGTCTCAATCTGGCTGTATTCATCATTCACCCAGATGCGCAGTGCTTGAAAAGTACGGGTAGCAGGATGTGCGCCGCCATATCTGGCCTGTTTGGGCACAGCGTGAAAACATGTGTTCTCAAGATCACGGGTATGATTCAGCACGCCGGCTTTCAGATCACGCAAAATTGCTTTTGCGATACGTCCGGCATAACGCTCATCACCAAATTCACGGATAATCTGAACAAGTTCTTTTTCAGATGTGCGCTCAAGCAGTTTGGAAAGAGGCTGGTCATGTTCAAAGTCCATACGCATGTCCAGAGGACCTTCGTGTTGAAAAGAGAAGCCGCGATCAGCCTGGTCAAACTGCGGAGAGGAGACGCCAAGATCGAAGCCAATGCCTGTCACCTTGTCCCACCCGGCGGCATCAATGGCCATTTCGAGAGACGCGAAGTCGTAGTGGAAGATTCTGAAGCGTGGGTCTTCAGTCTCAAGGCGCTTGCCTTCAGCCACCGCATCCGGATCACGATCCAGTGCGATAAGCTGCCCTGAGGAGGAGAGTCGGTTGAGCAGCATGCGGCTGTGTCCGCCGCGGCCGAAGGTGGCGTCAATGTAGGTACCGTCCGGATCAATACAGAGCGCATCAATGAACGCTTCTGCAAGAACAGGAACATGTTCCTTATGGGAGTCTTGTCCATGGTTTGGCACATCAGAAGTCCAGGCCACCGGCAAGCAGAAGCTTCTGAGCCTCTTCCAGCGCGGTAGTGCGACGTTCTACGTCCCAGACTTCGAAGTAGTCCGGTCCGCCAGCAAAAACAACCTGTTTACTAAGTGCTGCATCCTTTCTCAATGTGGGTGAGACGAGGACACGGCCCTGCTTGTCTGGAGAGCAAGTGGTAGCAGGGCTGATAACAAATCGTTCATAAGCACGGACTTTAGGATCGTTCATGGGTAGGGAGCGGACTTTCTGGAGAACTTTACGTTCCCACTCTTTGGGTGGGTAGACACGGAGGCATCCGTCGAAATCGCGGGTAATGACAACTCGTTCGTCGTCGTAGAGGCGGCGCAGGGTTTCTCGGAAGCCAGCAGGAATGCTGACCCGACCCTTATCGTCCATGCTGACAGTGTGTTCACCTTCGAACATAGATTGTTGCCTCTCCACCAATTGCAAGGATTACCCACAAATCCCCACTTATCGCCAATATTGGACACATATGTGCCCTTGTCAACCCACTAAGGCATATAAATGAAGGGTGAAGCAGATCGGCACAGTCGGTTTTTTGTTGTAATAGATAGGCTACTTATAGAAATGGCCCCGATTTAAACGAGGTGGGGAATGGTGGAGGATTATTTATCAGGGTTTAATTACTGAATGTCCGCTTACGGCCAAAAGCGGACATTCATTTCCTTGATGGCCCTAATATTGCTTAAGGTTACAAGATGAAATATCCAAAGTTTAGGTAGGGTCGAGATGATAGAGTTAGATTCACAGTCGAAAAACGCCCTTCTCTCAGGGATACTGGAACTATCCGTTGAAGCAGTAGTTTGTGTGGATGAAGAGCAAAATATCATTCTGTTCAATCATGGTGCTGAGGATATTTTTGGCTACTCATCTGAAGAGGTTCTCGGAAAGTCTATTGATATTCTGATGCCGGAAAAATACAGGGCCATGCATTACCAACACATGCAAAACTTTATTGAATCCGATGAAAACTCTCGACACATGAAACGCAGGGCGGAGATAGTCGGGCTTAGAAAAAATGGCGAGCAGTTTCCTGCTGAAGCATCTATTTCTAAAGTTCACGTAAATGACAAAGTAATTGTTACATCTATCCTGCAAGATATAACAGAGCGCAAGCAGGCTTATGAGAAGCTTGCCCATCAGGCAAACTATGATTCTCTGACCAGCCTACCTAATCGAGCCCTTCTTAATGACCGATTAGAGCATGCTTTTGAGCGTGCCCGTAGAGACAATAACAAAGTAGCAGTTCTGTTTCTCGATCTAAATCGGTTCAAGAGTGTGAATGACACTCTTGGATATTCAGTCGGTGACAAGCTGTTGGTAGAAGTGTCGGAAAGACTTACCTCTAGAATGCGTGAAGAAGACACAATTGGTCGATTGGTTGGAGATGAGTTTCTCATCATTATGGAAGGACTGAACAGAGCTTCGGATGCAGGGACCTTGGCACAAAAGCTCGCCGACTCATTTATTGAACCGTTTATCATTGAGGGTCATGAACTGTTTATGAGCACAAGTATTGGAATTAGTATTTTCCCGGATGATGGTGAGAAGAAAAGTGAGCAAATTTCCAATGCTGATGTGGCCATGTACCAAGTCAAAAAAGATGACAAGAACACTTATCAATTCTATTCACAGGAGTTAACCACTGCTGCAGTTGAACGGGCCACATTGGAATCTCATTTGCGTTGTGCCGTGCAACGAAACGAGTTAATTCTCCACTATCAGCCACAGGTGTCGCTTAAGACCGGCGAAATTATAGGGGCAGAGGCTTTGGTTCGCTGGCAACATCCGGAAATGGGAATGGTTTCACCCGGCAAATTCATTCCCCTTGCAGAAGAGTGTGGGTTGATTGTCCCCATAGGTGAGTGGGTACTACGTACGGCTTGCAAGCAAATGGCTACGTGGAAGAGAAAAGGTTATCCACTTGATCTTATGGCCGTAAATATAGCTGGCCCACAAATCACACAAATTGATTTAGTTTCCTTAGCCAAAGATGTTCTTGAAGAAACTGGCTTAGAACCACAACACCTAGAGCTAGAGATTACCGAAGGATTTGTCATGCATAATCCCATACAAGCCATTCGTCTGCTTTATGAGTTAAAAAAGTTAGGGGTTGTATTGGCAATTGATGATTTTGGCACAGGGCATTCATCTCTGGCATATTTGAAACAGTTTCCTGTTGATAAGCTGAAGATTGATCAGTCATTTGTGAAAAACGTAACTAATGACAAGCATGACGCCGCAATTGCTCGTGCAATCATTACTTTAGGTCATGCACTTGACCTGAATGTTATTGCAGAGGGAATAGAGGCAGAAGAACAACGGGACTTCTTGCATTCAGAGGATTGTGATGAAGGTCAGGGGTATCTTTATGGTCGTCCAGTAGAAGCAGAAGCATTTGAGAAATTATTGGCATAAGTGAACATCTGCTTTCGGCCAAAAGCGGACATTCAATATGTACAAAAAACAGCATTGATATGCGATAGAAATTAGTTCATGTATACTTAAGGTTCACCATATCCAAAATATGTTGCAGAGGTGAGAATGTTTAGTTCGATTAAGAGAGGTTTATTTAACTCCTCAGGAAATCAAAACTCCCAAGCTAAAACTCAGAACATGTTTAACATTAATTTAAGCAAAAAAGACGGTGTTGAATCAGTACAAATCATCCCTACATCCAGCGACCTCAATAGAATCAAATTGTATCATGAGGGCATTGATAAAATTCCAATGCCCCCTTTATTATGGGATGAGTTTAATACCGCCGTTACTAAAAATGCATCCAACAATAAAATTTCTGCAATCATTAAAAGTGATTCTGTTCTTTCTGCTGAAATACTAAAGATAGTGAACAGTGCCGCCTACGGCTTACAAAAACCCATTAATGATATTGGAAGGGCAATTTCACATTTAGGACATACGTTTGTACGTAGTATTGTTACAAAACATTGCTTTTCATCAGTGTTCCCACCCAAGGGGAAACTTTATGATCTACCAACCCTGTGGAAGCATGGAATGGCTGTCTCTGCTTTGGCAGAAATAGTAGGCAAGCATGTTAAAAATTGTGACCCTGCTGAAGCTGGTTCGATTGGATTGTTTCATGACGTCGGAAGAATGGCATTTAACCTATTTCCTGATTTAATAAGAACAGCCTATCTGGATTATGAAGATAAAGGTTATTTACAATTCGAATCAGAGCGTTTTGGATGCTCTCATGTTGAACTAGGCGAAGTCATGGCAACGCATTGGAAACTTCCAGAAAAAATAAAGCAGGGAATCAAGTTTCATCACCATCCAGGGTCTGAAGGTATCGAGGCAGTTCCTGAAAGTGTTCGACCAGAGGTGTTAGCTGTATTTCTTGGAGACCTTCTTGCGATCCATCTCTCTTTTCCAGGTGGAAATAATGGCAAGTTACTTCCTCATGAGAGCTATCAACATATGCTCAAGAAACCTTTGAATGATATCATGCATGAACAGGCAGTTAGCAAAGAGCTTTGGCGGGTTAATTGTATTGAGTTTTGATATCTGAATGACCGCTTTTGGCCGAAAGCAGACATTCGAGTCTAATTAAGAGGCGGAGATAATCTTCTCGGCACGGGCGAGGTCTTCCGGTGTGTCGACACCAATGCAGGTAAAGTCACCAGCATTCACAGCAATTGAGTAGCCGTGGTGAAGTACGCGAAGTTGCTCCAGTGATTCAACCTGCTCGGTTTCACAAGGTGTTAAACCCGGATAGATTAGCAGGAACTCTTTTTTATAGGCGTAGAGGCCTACATGCTGCAGAGGCCTGATATCGGCAATGCCGCCGGGGTTTCTTGGGAAGGGGATTGGAGCGCGGCTGAAATAGAGTGCGTGCCCTTTGGCATCGCAGACCACTTTCACTATGTTCGGATCATTGAAATCTTCATCGCTCTGGATCGGGTGGGCAAGGGTTGCCATGGAAAGAGAGTGATCATGGCGGAAGGGTTCGACCACGGCCTGAATGGCAGCCGGATCGATTAATGGCTCATCACCCTGCACATTGATTACGACATCACAGTCAATTTCCCGCATCGCTTCGGCAAGGCGTTCGCTGCCACTGTTGTGATCAGCACGGGTCATGCGAACTTCAGCGCCATACTCTCTGGCAACCTCTGCAATGCCTTCATGATCGGTGGCTACATAGACATCACCGATATTGGCTGCTTTGGCACGTTCGATTACATGGGCAATCATCGGTTTGCCGGCAAGTTCCGCCAGTGGTTTTCCGGGGAATCTCGTAGACTCGTATCTCGCAGGGATGCCGATGGCGATTTTCAAGAAAACAACCTCATTAGTGAGCTTCTATCTCTTCCCAGGTTGCGGTGGCTGTGCCGACTTTTCCTACAACTACACCTGCCGCGAGGTTGGCAGTCTGTGCCGCTTTCAACGGGTCATCACCACGTGCCAGACAGGTGGTGAAAACGGCGATGACGGTATCACCGGCACCGGTCACATCAAATACATCGCGGGCAGCCGTCGGGATATGGTGGCAGTTGTTGCCATCAAACAGGGTCATGCCGCGTTCGGAGCGGGTGATCAGTGCATAGGTCAGGTTCAGTTTCTGATGCAGCGCTCTGGCAATCGCTTCCACATGTGTATCTTCATTGCTGGCATCCATGCCTGCCATCGCAGCAGCCTCGGATAGGTTGGGTGTGATGAGCGTGGCATGTTTATAGGCATCGGTATGTTCGGGCTTGGGATCAACCGCGATGATTTTACCATTAAGATGCGGAATCAGACGCTCAAGAAAGGCGGGAGTCAGCAGCCCTTTTCCGTAGTCGGAAAGAATCACTGCGTCTGCATCTCCCAATTTGCTGAGAATACGTTTTTCCATCTCATTCTGTGTTTCGGGTTTGGCTGCATCCGTCCATTCGCGATCATAACGAACCACCTGCTGATGGCGTGCAATGACACGGGTTTTGATGGCGGTAGGACGATTGTTTTTCTTGGTCAGTACGCCGGAATCATCCGCTTTGAGCTCTGCAAGGCGTTGATGTACCCATTGGCCGGGTTCATCATCACCGACAATGCCAAACATGGCAGAGGGCTGATCCAGTGCATTGAGGTTGCGAATCACATTTGCGGAGCCGCCCAGCCTTCTGTCTATACTCTCTACATTAACCACGGGAACCGGTGCTTCAGGGGAGATACGAGAAACATCTCCAAATACAAATTCATCAACAATGATGTCACCAACTACAAGAATCATGGTTTAAACCTCTGCTCCAGAGCTTTTACAAATCCACCGGCTTTCAGATATTCATTTCCATATTTGAGAAGCTTGCAAACACGACGACTCAGATAGTCCGGACGAAGATTATAGGTGAGCCAGTTGTAGCGAAAAATGGCTGCATGGGTTTTTTCGGCATTGGATGCGTCAGCTTTGAAATCGGTCGGGACTTCAGTTTTACGGAATAGAATTTCGATGTCGGGATGGCCATCAGCCTTGAACTGTTTCACGACTTCAAAACCACATTTTCCGGCCAGATCAATCAACGTCGCAGGCGTGAAGTTATAGATATGGGCAAAGTGGAACATACGGCCGAAGGTGGCAAAGGGCGCTCCGATATTCGGGCACTCGATATAGAGCAATCCATCATCTTTAAGCAAGCTACGCATCTGGGTTAGCGCACGTGTCGGTGAAGAGAAATGCTCAATCACATGGATGAGAAGAATGCTGTCCATGCCTTCGTTATCAATGTGCAGGTCATAGAGGTTGATGTTGGATACTTTGGCATGAAGTGTGCCGCAGGTGTAGGTATTGAACCCTTCATTGGGCTCGATGCCGGAGGCATCAAATCCGGCCTCTTCAAAGCTTTTGACTGTACAGCCAATGCCGGCACCAATCTCGAACAGTGAGGCGTTTGCAGTCAGATGATCCCGAATCTGACTTAAGATGCGTTGACCGTTGTTCCATGCCCGCATGATACGACGGGGCGACGGGGCGCTTTCACCATGGTAATCCTTGCGGTAGTCCTGAGCGTAGTAGGCTGCAACCTCTTCTTCGGATGGAACAGGAAGATGTGATACCAGTCCGCAGCCGTTACATAGAGCTGTAGTCAGTGATTTACCGTGCCGGTCTCTTTCGGAAATGACACTGAAATCACTGCCGCCACATAGATCGCATGCTTGAAGATGGCTCTGCTGGTTCGGTTCAGGTTGATTCAATCGTCACTCCCTTCAGGAATCATGAAGTTCTCTGCTAACTGCGGAGTATAGAGATCAGATGCGTGCATTGCTATGCAGCTCTCATTTTGTGTTGTGAAATTTCGGTTTTTAACTGGCCGCATGCGGCAGATATTTCATCACCTTTTGATTCACGCACCACAGTCATAATGCTTGCTCCGGACAGGACAGCGTAGAATGCAGAAATTGTATCATCATCCGGGCGTTCAAATTGGCTTCCCGGGAATGGATTAAAGGGTAGCAGATTCACCGTGCAGCTGAGTCCATCGAGAAGATCGACAAGTCTGTTTGCATCGCTGGTTGAGTCATTGAAATCCTTGAGCATGACATATTCAATCAATACCCGTTTTCTGTCTTTGGATTCAATATAGTCGCGTATGGCGGTCATCAGCTCTGCAATTGGATATTTGCTGTTGATGGGGATAATCCGGCTTCGTGTTTCATCAGTGGTCGCATTGAGTGAGACAGCCAGATTGCACGGGAGCTGATCTTCAATCATTCGGTAGATGCCGGGCACCAGCCCTGATGTTGAAAGCGTGATGCGGCGGGGAGAGAAGGCCAGTCCCATCGGGTCGGTTACGATACGGATAAATTTACTGACTGCCTCATAGTTATGCAGAGGCTCACCCATGCCCATCAGTACAAGATTACGAATGGGCTTCTCTGAAACCTCACGAGCCGTCATCACCTGAGCCACCATCTCTGCCGTGGTGAGATTGCGGGTAAGCCCTGCGGTTGCGGTCAGGCAGAACCGGCAACCGACAGCACAGCCGATCTGGGTGGAGATACACTGTGTGATACGACCGGTACCGGGGATCAGCACACTCTCGATCTCTCTGCTGTCCGGCATGCGCAGAAGCATCTTATGGGTGCCGTCATCGGCCTGCTGGCTGGCGATGCATTCGAGTTTGAGCTGTTCGGTGTGGTTGTCCAGGTAGTCGTATAGTCGATTTGGAAGATCGGCTATTCGGCGAGTGTCGGTAATACCATGCCGGAATATCCCGGCGTTCAGTGTCTCTGCATGAACAGGTTTTACCTCTGCTTTTTCGCAAAGCGATAGCAGGTCTGCATGATCCATGCCGATCAGCTGCATATCTGCAGGGATGGAAGTGGATTCGGTTGAGGTGTCGGAGTTCATGATGAATTAGAAAAAAAAGTGGCCTGATTCAAATGAATTGAACCAGACCACCTGATTAGATACTCGAAGGTCGAGAGTCGGAGTGTGAGGGTCAGAGTGCGAGGATCAGAGGCCGTACTTGGCCTTGTTGGCAGCAACTTCTTCTGCTGAAGGCGGCTCATGATCTTTTACTTCTGCCAGATCAAACGCATCACGATCAGTGTCGCACAGGTCGTTCAGTGCAATGTCACTTTCGAAGACTTCAGGAAGATCTTCTTCAGGATAGATTGCTTCCCATGGGCACTCCGGTTCACAGACCGCGCAATCGATGCACTCTTCAGGAGATATATAAAGCATATTCGGATGCTCATCAGATGTCTCTTTGGGTTGATAGAAGCAGTCTACCGGGCAGACAGCAACGCAAGCTGAATCAACACAATCTTTACAGAGCTGAGTTACAACAAAAGCCATTTTAAACCTCACACATTAAATCAGTGAGGCGAACGATACACAGAGATTGAACATCACGCTAGATGCCGATGCTTATCCTGCGCTAATCTGAAGAAAATCGTGATTCTTAAATTGTGAAATGGTTCAGAGAATCATAGTCTAACGCGATGCACTTTTCGCCGTTTGTACATCTGCACAACCATTCCGATTTTTCACTGCTTGCCGGGGCTATGACTGTGCAAAAGCTGCTGGATCGGGCGGTTGAGTTGCGTCAGCCAGCAGTTGCTCTAACCGATTATGGCAATCTCTTCGGGGCGATCGAGTTTTATTCCAAAGCGATGCGACTGGGAATCAAGCCGATTCTGGGCTGTGAATTCAATCTTTGTGATGATCACACCAAGCGCATCAGCGAAGGGCCACGAGCACCGCGGTTTCCACAGCTCGTACTTCTGGCTCGCAATAATCACGGTTGGCAGAATCTGATGAAGCTGGTCTCCATCGGTTATCTTGAAGGCTTCTATTATAAACCTCGCATCGATAAAAAACTGCTCAAGGAGTTTGGCACAGGCCTGATCGCCCTCTCTTCAGGCTGGAATGGCGAGATCGAACAGCTCTTGCAAAAGGGTGATGAAACTAAGGCGAGGAAAGTCGCTCAGGAGTACAGGGATCTGTTTGCAGAGAACTGTTTCTTCATCGAATTGCAGCGTCACGGTTCTGCAGCCCAGGAAGGGGTCAACAGGCAGTTGATCAAACTTGCTCATGATCTCGATATTCCACTGGTTGCCAGCAATAACGCACACTTTCTGACTCGAGAGGATTTTCACGCCTTTGAGGCCATGCTGGCACTGCAGCAAAACAGAACGGTTCATGATGATGTCTCCGGCCATTTTACACCCGAGTGTTATCTGAAGTCCTATGAAGAGATGGAATCCCTGTTTGAGGATGTGCCCGAGGCACTGGAAAATGCCGTCCATATCGCCAATCGCTGTAACGTGGATCTGCAGTTTGGTAACTATCAACTTCCGGATTTTCAGACGCCGGATGGTTCAGATCTTAAACATTACATTCGCACATTGGCCAAAGAGGGACTGGACCGGCGTTGGGATGTCATAACCGAGCACAATCCGGAGGTCGGCCGCGAGGATTACGACAAACGCCTTGAATTTGAGCTTGATGTGATCCAGCAGATGGGCTTCCCCGGTTATTTTTTGATTGTTGCGGACTTTATCATGTGGGCAAAAAACCATGATATTCCGGTTGGTCCGGGTCGTGGTTCCGGTGCTGGTTCGCTGGTTGCCTATGTGCTGGGCATTACCAACCTTGATCCGATCAAGTATGGCCTTCTGTTCGAGCGATTCCTCAATCCGGAACGAGTATCACTGCCCGATTTTGATATTGATTTCTGCATGTCCCGTCGTGAAGAGGTGATCCGCTACGTCACTGATAAGTATGGTGCGGATAAAGTGGCTCAGATTATTACTTACGGCTCGATGAAGGCCAAGGCAGTGGTGCGTGATGTGGGGCGTGTGCTCGGTATGGAGTTGGCCAAGGTCAATACGATTGCCAAACTGATTCCGAATGATCTGAAAATGACGCTTGAAAAGGCACTGATTGAAGAGGCCCGGCTGGCCAAGATGGTCAAGGAAGATGGTGAGGTGGCTCGACTGTTTGAGCTGGCTTCACGCCTTGAAGGCATGCATCGAAATGCCGGAACACATGCGGCGGG
The DNA here is from genome assembly GCA_040326115.1 of Mariprofundaceae bacterium. Lineage (GTDB taxonomy): Bacteria > Pseudomonadota > Zetaproteobacteria > Mariprofundales > Mariprofundaceae > WSZY01. Next base: position 60,866 of record JBEQLD010000001.1, read on the forward strand.
TGTAATTATCGGCAGAGACCCGCTGGTGGAGACTGCGCCGCTGTTCAAAGTGAATCGTGACGAAGATGCTCAGGTAGTGCAGTGGGATATGATCAATTCGGAAAAGATCGGATTGATCAAATTTGATTTCCTCGGCCTGAAAACGCTGACCGTGATTGATCTGGCCTGTCGTCTGATTCATCAGCAGAAGGGATGCGAAAAGTTCGATATCGAAACCATCCCGCTGGACGATTCTGAAACCTTCAAGCTGATGCAGCGCGGGCAGACCGGAGCCGTATTCCAGGTGGAATCATCCGGCATGCGTGATCTTCTCACACGGCTCAGGCCGGATTGTTTTGAAGATATCATTGCACTGGTGGCGCTCTATCGTCCGGGGCCGCTGGAATCCGGCATGGTGGATACCTACATTGAGTGTAAACACGGACGTCAGGATATTGTCTATCAGGTGCCTCAACTCAAACCGATTCTGGAGGAGACCAATGGTGTGATCCTCTATCAGGAACAGGTGATGAAGATCGCCCAGGTTCTGGCCGGGTATACACTGGGTGAGGCGGATATGCTCCGTCGAGCCATGGGTAAAAAGAAAGCCGAAGAGATGGCCGAGCAGCGTAACTTTTTTATGGATGGTGCCGAAAAGCAGAAAGTGCCTGCCGACAAGGCCGAGCAGATTTTCGATCTGATGGAGAAGTTTGCGGGCTACGGTTTTAATAAGTCACATTCTGCCGCCTATGCACTGATCTCCTATCAGACAGCCTTCCTGAAGACGCACTATCCACAGGCATTTATGGCAGCAACGCTCTCCTGTGATATGGGTACGACCGATAAAGTCGCCGTGCTGGTGAATGATTGCGAATCGATGGGGCTGGAGATATTTCCACCGGATATCAATGCTTCAGATTGGGAGTTTATACCGGAGGCGGAGGGTATTCGTTACGGCCTGGGTGCCATCAAAGGTGTGGGTGAAGCGGTTATTCGACAGATGGTCAAAACCCGCAAAGAGAACGGTGTATTCAACTCTTTCGAAGAGATGATTCTGCAGCTGCCGGAACGCACGATGAACAAGCGAACCTGCGAGGCGATGATTAAGGCGGGTGCTATGCATGCCGTAGTACCGCATGTGCATGCAGGTATCGAGGGCCTGACGGAGGCTCTGGATGAAGCGGTTCGCAGGCGAAAAGAGAAATTAAGCCATCAGTCAGCGCTCTTTGAAGTGGCCGAACCCTCCGGCAGTGGCTATGGACTTTTTCCTGATCTGCCGGAGTGGAGTCAGGGTGAATGTCTGCAGGCAGAGCGTGAAGTGCTTGGTTACTACCTGACCGGACATCCGCTGGAAGAGTATCTGGAAAATTGCAGTGGTTTGGGCGATCTGAATTTGAGTCAGCTTGGTGATGTGTCGGATCAGTCCAATGTGATTATCCCCATTGGCGTCAGTTCGATCAGAGAGTACAAGGGTGGCCGCGGAACCATGGCCTTTATTCAGATTGAAGATCTTTATGGGCGGGCTGAAGCGATCTGTTTTGCCAAACTCTATGAAACCAGTCGTGAAATATGGCATAGTGATCAACCACTATTGCTGGCAGCTCGTGTGGATGCATCCAAGGATGAACCGGTATTGATCGTAGAGGCCGTTGAACCTCTGGAGAAAATGTTATCCGAGCTTGTTGTCAGGGTGCGGGTAGAGAGCAGTAATATTGCCTGGGATGAGGCAACCATTACAGGCATCGAGGCATTGAAAAAGGATAAACCGGGCAAGGTTCGGATTCAGTTTCATGTGCGCCTTCCTGATGGCAGCATTGCCGAATTGGAGTCAAAACCTGTATTATGCTGGGATCGCGAAGTTGAAGCGTGGTTGAAAGAGCGTTTTGGTGCCGGCTCCGTGCATGTTCAGTGCCGGACATGGAAGCCTGAAATTGCTGCAGGAACGAACCGAAATGCTTGGCGAAATGGAAAAAATGGGAATGGGTAAGGAGTACTGGGATGGCCTTTAGTTATCTTGAATTTGAGCGTCCGATTGCCGAACTGACGGAAAAAATCGATGAATTGTCATTGATGGGTGCTGATTCAGAAGTGAATATTGCTGAAGAGGTGGAGCGCCTCGGGAAGAAACGGGATAAACTTGTTGAGCAGACCTATTCCAAGGCAAGCCGCGGACAGATGGCCCAGTTGTCACGTCATCCGGATCGGCCGAACTTTCTTGATTATATACCCTTGATTTTTGATGAATTTCAGGAGCTGCATGGTGACCGTGCTTTTTCTGATGATGGGGCAATCGTTGGTGGTATTGCCAAGTTTGGTGAGCACTCTGTGATGATTGTCGGACACCAGAAGGGCAAAGATACCAAAGAGAAACTTAAACGAAATTTTGGTATGGCAAGGCCTGAAGGTTATCGAAAAGCACTACGTCTGTTTAAGTTGGCAGAACGTTTTGATATGCCGGTGATGACCTTTATCGATACTGCCGGTGCATGGCCGGGTATTGATGCGGAAGAGCGTGGGCAGAGTGAAGCGATCGCCCGCAACCTGATGGACCTGGCAGTCTTGAAAGTGCCGGTGATCTGCACAGTCATTGGTGAGGGCGGCTCGGGTGGTGCTTTGGCCATTGGCGTGGGAGACCGTCTTTTCATGCAGAAGTTGACGATCTATTCCGTTATCTCCCCGGAGGGCTGTGCTGCGATTCTCTGGCGCGACCGTAAATTTGCCAATGATGCTGCTGAAGCACTGAAACCTACAGCAGAGGATCTGCTGGAGCTTGGGCTGATTGATGAGATTATCCCTGAGCCCGCAGAAGGCGCACATCGCAACCCTGAAGCGGCCGCAGAGATGATGGCAGGCGTTTTGGACAAAGCCTTAAGAGAGCTGTTGAAGATCCCGGTATCAAAACTATTGAAGGATCGCGAAGCACGCCTTCGTCAGCTTGGTGTTTTCGGAGAAGGGTGATGGTTAGATACGGCCTCGGGCTCCTGCCCTCAGCCTTGATCGCCACGCGAAGATGCGATCTTCACGTAGCTTACTAAAGTCACCCTTCCATGGGTGGGGGACTTGGCTAGTTGCCAAGGATAGTACGCAACTCCATCAGGGAAGGTAAGCGGAGAAAGGCTACATTTTTGCACAGCAATTCAAGAAAATATGTGGAAATATTTTGCGAATAGACGAATCCCCTTGTTCTGATGCTTCATATTCGTATGCTTCGCCGTCTTCTGCCGTAAGGCGGCTGTAATTTGGAGAGATGTCAGAGTGGCCGAATGAGCACGCTTGGAAAGCGTGTGTACAGCAATGTACCGAGGGTTCGAATCCCTCTCTCTCCGCCAGATTGATTGATCCGCCAAAGGCTTCCTGCCTTAGGCTTGGGTCGCGAATCAAAAATGTGATTTTGATTCGCTTACTAAAGCAGGCCATCCATGGCCTGAGTTAAAAAAAACCGCACTTTTATGTGCGGGTGTTAGAATTTCTGCTTTGGTCGG